>NZ_JNIV01000015.1 GCF_000701405.1 Deinococcus marmoris DSM 12784 | reverse complement strand
CCTGCCGAGTTTCCCGCACCAGGACGCGATTGATCGCCTCCCATGAACCGTCAGCTTCAAAACGGCGAAAGTACGAATACACCGTCTGCCACGCTGGAAAGTCATGCGGCAGGTTTCTCCAGGCAATGCCGCCCTGCAAGACGTACATGATCGCGCACAGCACCTCGTAGAGATCGACCGTGCGTGGCCGCCCTCCTGGCTTGGCAGAGGGGAGGAGTGGTTCGAGCCGCTTAAACTGGGCTTGGGTCAGGTCCGACGAGTAAGGCTTGCGTTTCACACCTCAAGCTTGCCACCGGGTCTGACCCTTTATAAACGCGCTCTAACAGACCTTTGGACCCTTAGACGGGGCAAAGCCCCCATCTGCTATCCTTCCCGGCGCGGGGGAATGTTCGGCCACGCTACCTTCAGTTCACTTGTGGGCTGAGGGGGTGAGGAAAGTCCGGGCACCGCAGGGCAGGATGCCAGTTAACGGCTGGTCGGCGAGTCAAGTGTCCACACGCGCGCCTGCGTGTGGGTGGCGGCGAAGCCGAAGGACAGTGCCACAGAAACTTAGACCGCCAGTTCCATACAAAGCCGGGCGTGGGCCGGGGCTGGTCAGGGTGAAACGGTGCGGTAAGAGCGCACCAGGCCGCAGGGAGACTTGCGGCGTCTGGTAAACCCCATCCGGTGCAAGACCCGAGAGTGCGCGAGGAACGGCCCGTTCCATTGACCGCCAGGATGGTCGCAACGAGGCGCGGCGGCGACGCCCGCCCCAGAGAGATGGCCGAATAGTCACGCTAGTGATGGACAGAACCCGGCTTACAGTTCCCCCGCACCACCCGCCGCCTCTTCCTTTCCGGGAGGGGCGGTTTCTTTTGCTGGTTTGCTTCCCCCTGCCAGCTTCAGCCCGATCAGTGCGGCGATCAATAGGCCAATCAGGATCAGCCGCGCCGGGCTGAGGCTTTCCCCGAACAGCACCGTTCCCATAAAGACCGCTCCCACGGCTCCGATCCCGGTCCAGATGGCGTAGGCGGTGCCCAGCGGAATGGTCTTCAGCGCCCGCGACAGGAAGTCAAAGCTGAAATAGGCACAGACCAGAAACACGTAGAAGAACGCGGGGCGCGTCTGCTCCAGCTTCAGCGCGGTGACAAAGCCGATTTCCAGAAAGCCTGCCAGAATCAGCCAGTGCCACCCGGTCACGGAATCACCCGCAGGCCGATAATCAGCAGCACCACCGTTGCTAGCAGCCCCAGCCGCAAGGGCGTGGCCGACTCCCGGAAGTAGAAGATGCCCACCAGCGCCGTTCCCACCGCGCCGATCCCGGTCCACACGGCGTACACGGTGCCCAGCGGCAGGGTCTCCAGCGCCATGCTCATCAGTTGAAAGCTGGCAATGGTGAACAGCAGGAAGAAGGCGGTGGGCCATTTCTTCTTGAAGCCGTCGCTGAGTTGCAAGCAGGTGGTAAAGCCGATCTCGCACAGTCCGGCCAGCAGCAGGGCAGTCCATCCCACGGGGGTCTCCTTCGCGTTTTTAGCAGCAGCGTGCTAAATGCGTGCAATAGAAATACCACAATTTCAGGGTTATCGCAAGAGTGTGCTAAAACAGTAGACATGCCCCGCATCGTCAACCACGATCAGCGCCGCGCCGAACTGACGGCAGCGGTCTGGAGCCTGATCCGCGAGGGGGGGCTGGCTGGGGTGACCATCCGCAACCTGTCGGAACGCAGCGGGTGGTCCAGTGGGGCGATTCGCCACTACCTTCCCAACCGCGAGGCCATCCTGAATTTCGCCGCCCAGCAGATCGGTGAGCGTGCGTGGCAGAGGCTCCGGTCCATTCCAGCCAATGACGATCCCTTTCAGGGCTTTCTGAACCGTCTGGAAGTCACCCTGCCACTGGACGAGGAGGGCCGGGTGTGGCTGGAAGTCTGGCTGGCCTTCGTTGGCGCGGCGGTCAGCGATCAGGACTTTGCCGACGCTCAGGGCGTGCTGTACCGCGATCTGAACGCCATTTTTGTGGAGGCGTTCACTGGGTTTGCACGGCACGGCTGGCTGCCCGCGCACACGCCCCAGGCGGCGGCCACCGAGATTCACGCCCTGCTGGACGGCCTGAGCGTGCATCTGCTTTTACACCAGATCACGCCGGAGGGGGCACGCACGACGCTACAAACGGCGCTATCGCGGATGCTGATTGATCCCGGCTCAGCCTGAGCGCCGGAAGTCCACCGCTGCCAGCACGAATCCGGCGATCAGCAGCACGCCGCCAATCGGGGTCACCGCGCCCAGCCACTTCAGGCCCGTCAGCGCCAGGATGTACAACGTGCCGCTGAAGATGACCGCGCCCGCCAGCAGCAGCACGGGTGCGCGTTTCTGTGCGGACTGCGTCCCCAATACCAGCAAGGCCAGCGCGGCGTACATCTGATAGCGCACCCCGGTTTCAAAGTTTGCCAGCAGCCCTGGCTCCAGCGTGGCCTTCAGCCCGTGCGTGGCAAAGGCCCCCAGCGCCACGCCCAGCGCGGCCAGAATGGCCCCGGTTTGAAACGCGGGCAGTGAGGCGGCGGAACTGGCGGAACGGGTCATACGCATGTCGCCAGCTTAGGCGCGTGACGGTGGGGATTTGTCCTGACCGGTGGGGGAGAGGTGGGAACCGGGCGGCCCGTTCCTGACCCACTGCAAAGGTGCCGATCTGCCCTCTGGAGCGGCATTTTCTGGCCTGTGTCGGCCCTAAAGCCGCTGTGTCCCATTTGAACGCTGGGGCGGATGGGTGGGAAAACAGGGGAGGATCGGGGGGAATTCGGGGGAAATTGTGGGAACAGGTGGTAATTCGTGGGTGGGCTTGTTACACTCCTTAAGACAGCCTGAAGCTCTTCACATTGCGCCTTTCAGGTTGGAAGGCTGGCCCTGCCCTTGCGCCTGCCCTGTGGGAGCGGGTGGGAAAAGCCGAACTCGGCTTCTGAGAAGGACGCTTCAGAAGACAGGGTGCAACAAGAAGACCTGTTTGAAAAGAGGGAACAAGGAGAGGAGAAGGATTTGCCGTTCGGAGAATATCCCTACACCATCGACGACAAGGGGCGCGTGGTCATGCCACCGGCCTTTCGTGAATTCGTCGAGGACGGCATGATTCTGACGCGCGGGATGGAGGGCTGCCTGTACGTCTTTCCGCTGGCCAGTTGGCGGCGGGTAGAAGAACAGCTTGAGGGCCTGCCCCTGACCGACGCCGAATCCCGCTCCTTTGTCCGTTTCTTTTACTCCGGGGCCAGTAAGGCGCGGCTGGACAACCAGAGCCGCGTCTCCGTGCCCCAGCCCCTGCGAACCTTCGCGGCCCTGGACGGCGACGTCGTCGTGGCGGGCGCACCGGGCCGTCTGGAACTGTGGACCCCGGCCCGCTGGGACGCCGTCATCAGCGCCGTTCAGGACAATCCCCCCAAACCCGATTTGCTCATCAACTTCGTGGCGTGACCCATGAATAACAATAGTTCTGACCCCTCCCGCAACCCCCCTGACGAAACCGCCTCTGCCACCCTCTCTACACCCCTGACCCACACCCCCGTTCTGGCCGCCGAAGTGCTGGCGGCGCTAGACCCTGCTCCCGGCAAGACCATCGTGGACGGCACGCTGGGCGGCGCGGGCCATACCCGCCTGCTGCTCTCGGCGGGCGCGACCATCTACGGCATCGATCAGGACCCCTTCGCCCTGGCCCGCGCCCGTGAGGCGGGGCTGGATGGCCTGAATGTGCTGGAAGGCAACTACCGCGATATGCAGACGCTGCTGGCTGACGCTGGCGTGGCCCAGGTGGATGGCGTGCTGCTCGACATCGGCGTCAGCTCGTTTCAACTAGACGATACGGACCGGGGCTTCTCGTATCACTCCGAAGCCCCGCTGGACATGCGCATGAGCCAGTCTGGCGAGAGCGCCGCCGAGGTGGTCAACACCTACCCGGAAGAGGAAATTGCCTCGATCATCTACGAATTCGGCGAGGACCGCCTGTCGCGCCGGATCGCGCGCGGTATCGTGTACGCCCGCGAGAAAGCCCCGATTGAGACCACCGTGCAACTGGCCGAGATCGTCAAGCGGGCCTACCCTGGCTTCAGCAAGGGCATCCACCCGGCGCGGCGCACCTTCCAGGCGTTGCGGATTCACGTCAACGACGAACTGGGGGCGTTGCGTGACGGTCTGGCCGCTGCCGAAGCCCTGCTCAGGCCCGGTGGACGGCTGGCCGTGATCAGCTTCCATTCCCTGGAAGACCGCATCGTCAAGCGCTTTCTGCTGGGAAGCTCTAGCCTGCGCCCGCTGACCAAGCGCCCGGAAATCGCCTCCGAGACTGAGCAGGCAGGCAATCCACGCGCCCGCAGCGCCAAGCTCCGCAGCGCCGAGAAACTTGCGCCAGAAGAACTTGGGCCACAAGAAGTGGACCCGGAGGCGGCGGCGTGACCTCACTGCGTCCACCCTCTCTGCACCAACCCACCCTGCATCCACGCCTGGACAGCATGGACCTGACCGAGGCCACCTGGCGGGGCCGGGCCATCCGCTACGTGGCGATCTATCTGGCACTGGCGCTGCTGCTGGTGGGCGCGCGGTCCCTGACCCGGGACATTCGCCCGGAGTTGCGCGTCGCCCAGGACCAGGAGGCCAAACTGCTGATTCAGCGCAACGATCTGGCGGTGGCGGTCCAGACGCTGGAAAACCCGCAGCGCATCCGCGACTGGGCCTTTGCCAACGGCATGGTTCGCTTTGCCGAGGCCGCCCCCAAGGAAAGCCAGGCCATCCTGCCGTTGCCGCCTCCGGGCCAGGGGGACGCCCCGGTCAGCCCAGCCCAGTCCCAGAATGCCCAACCTCGGAATGCTCAGTCCCAGGAGACCCAGCCCGATAACGCCGTGTCCGACAACGCCGTACCCAACAACACCGTGGAGGTGAGAACGCTGTGGAGGTAAAGATTCGTAACCGCTCCCGAGTCATGCAGTTTCTGGCGACGCTGCTGGTCCTGAGCCTGGTGTGGGCCTACGCGCAACTGGAGTGGAACGCGCCGCAGGGCGTCAAGCGCACGCTGGTGCAATCTCGCGGTACGATCACCTCCAGCGACGGCAAGGTGCTGGCCCAGAGCGTGGACGGCAAGCGCGTCTACCCGCAGGGCCACCTGGCTGGACAGGTGCTGGGTATGATGGGCACCACCAACGGTCTCGAAGGGCTGGAGTACGCCTATGACCGCCCGCTGGAATCCGGGCAGAACCTGCGGCTGACCATCAACACTGGCGTGCAGGCCGCCGCCGAGTCCGCGCTGAGCAAGGCGATTCCGGTCCATCAGGCGGATTACGGCTCGGTGGTGGTGATGGAAACCCGCACCGGGCGCGTGCTGGCCGCCGCCAGTTACCCGGCGTTCAATCCCAACAACTGGCGCGACTTTCCGCTGGAGGCCCGGCGCAACCGCCCCTTCCTGGACGTCTACGAGCCGGGTTCGGTGGTCAAGGGTCTGGTGGTGGCCGCCGCGATCAACGAGGGCCTGACCACCCCGAAGACCTCCTACGAGACGCCCATGAACCGGCACATCGGCGGGCGCTGGGGCAGCGTGATCCACGACGCGGTGGACCATCCCGACATCCTGACCACCAGGCAGATTCTGCGCTACAGCAGCAACGTGGGCATGAGTCACATCGTCGAGAACTTCGGGTCCGATAAACTGCGTGACTATTACACGAACTTCGGCTTCGGCAGTTACCCGGACATGCCCGTGGTGCCTGCTGCCACCGGGCAGCTTCAGCCGCTGCGCAAGTGGGACGATCTGGTGCGGGTGACCAGCGCCTTCGGGCAGGGCATGAGTACCACCACCCTGCAACTGGCCTCTGCCTACAACGCCCTGGCCAACGACGGCCTGTACCTGCCGCCCCAGCTTATCGAGGGCGCGGCGGCCAGCGGTCAGCGGCGTGAGGTTCTGCGCCCCGAGGTGGCCCGCACCACCCGCACCATGTTGCAGGCCGTGATCGAGGAGGGCATTCCGTATCAGGCCGGAGTCAAGGGCTACGCGCTGGGCGGCAAGACCGGCACGGCCCAGGTCGTGGTGGACGGGCGCTATTCCTCGACCATCTACAACAGCGTCTTCACGGGTTTCTTCCCGGTCGACGCACCGAAGGTGACGGTGGTGGTGATGGTCCACGGCGCGAAGATCAATCATCATGGGTCCATGCTGGCCGCACCCATCTTTAAGGAAATCTCGACGGAAGTGCTGTCGAGCTGGGGGGCCGCGCCAAAAGTGGAAAAGCCTGAAGCCACCAAGAAGCAATAGTGCTACCGAGCAGCGGGGTGGATGTGCCTAAAGTTACCCACCTCGCTGGTTTCATGGACAGAGGTTGTTGAGAGCCTGATTTTATCGGCAGGTGTAGATGTAGCTGCGTGATATCCCGAACCCTGTCATAAGGCGCTAAAGTGTGGTTTTTTTCATAAAAAAGGCGAGGGGAATCAAAACCCAGCTTGAATCTGATTGAAAATTTATATATCCGTGTCACCAAAAATGAGAGCAACGCGGCTGAATTGATCTCCGGCTCATTGAAGGATTTCTCTCCTGGCCGCCATCCTCCGTCTTTTTTGAACCTGGCAGAAGATTTGTGTTCTGATTTGTGAGACTGAAGACAGGTCAGGCTCATAAGCTGGTGATGTTGGCCCTCTAGGCTCTCTCCTGAGGTCGGGGGTGTCTTGACTGCTGCCCTCAGACTTGTTGATCAACTCCCCCCATTCAGTACCGTGCGTTCTGTCTGCCGGCAGCGCACCGGAGGCGGGCAGCTTTACTGCCCAAGCCTCAAGGAGAACATATGGTTTCAAAACTCAATCGCTGGACCTTTGGCGTTCTGTTCAGCCTCGCGGGCCTGGCCTGCGCCACTCCTGCCCTGCCCGCCAGCTCTGTTGCCAGCGACGCCGTTCGTCTGGCGATGGTGGTCACCCCGCCGCCTGCCCCCGTGGTGGTGCGCGCCCCGGTGCAGGCGGCCCGTCCGCAGCCCGCGCAGAACACGGTAGCCCAGAATGCTGCTGCCCAGCAGGCCCAGGCCGCGCAGGCCCGCGCCGCCGCCGTCGCCCAGACGCAGCGGCAGCAGGCCCAGCAGGCTGCCGCGCCCGTGGCCGCCATCACCGCGCGGGGCAGAACGGCGGTCGTGCGCGCCACGGCTTACAACAGTCTGGCCGCCCAGACCGACAGTACGCCGTTCATCACGGCCACCGGCACCCGGACCCGCCCCGGCGTGGTGGCCCTGAGCCGCGACATGCTGCGTTCCTTTCCCTACGGCACCCGGATTACCATCGAGGATCTCAGCGGGCGCTACAACAACCTGCTGCGGGGCCGGACCTTTATCGTCGAGGACACCATGGCCGCCCGCAAGACCGGCAGCCTGGACATCTGGATGGGCAGCCGCCGCGACGCCCTCAACTTCGGCGCACGTCAGGTGCGGATCACGGCCCTTCGCTAAAACTCTTCTCCAGATTTGAAAGCCGTCCATCTGGGCGGCTCTTTTTTGCCCTGACCAAGGACGCAATTTACGCGCTGATGCAGAACTTCGTCTGTCATCCTGTGCGGCTGCGACGGTGCATTGTCTGCCAACTTAGGGCTGGTGGGATACTGCGCTCGTGCGGCTGGCCTGGGCAACGCAAAGTGCTGAGTCCAGGCGGTCCTCTGCCCTTCACTGCTTTGACGGGTCCGCAAAAACGTGCCGGTCTATCCCAGTCTCAACCGGGCTGAACGCAGGCGGCACCACGCGCACAGACTCCGAATCTCGGTTCGTGCGTGTTTCGCTGGCCCGCCGTGCCCCGCCCTTCAGCCCCGGTCTGCTATCCTCCGCTCCACATGGCTTCCGTCCGCCCCACACCGCCGCCTCCCGCTGCTCCGCGTTCGGCGGGTCTGGCGTGGTCCATAGCGCGGGCGCACCTGTCGCGGCGGCGGACCCAGAACATCCTGACCATCGGCGGCATTGCCGTGGGCGTGATGGCCCTGATCGCCGCCCTGAGCCTGACCAACGGCTTTACCCGCGCGCTGGTGGACGCCACCCTGCGCGCCAGCCCGCACCTGAGCCTGTCGTCATTCAGCCCCGAGGGCCGTGACCCCGAGATGGAACAGGCCCTGAAGGCGGACGGGCGCGTGGCGGCGTCCACCCCCTTCCTGGCCGACAAGGGGCTGATCACCCGCCCGGCGGGCCTGGGCAACCGCGCAGGCGTTGACTTTGCCACCCTGTTCGGCGTGACGCCGCAGGCCGCCAAGGTACTGCAACTGCCGCCGGGGCAAAGCGAGTTGCTGGAAACGCTGGGACCGGGTGAGATTCTGCTCGGCTCGGCGCTGGCCCGCAGCATCGGCGGCTTTACCGGCGACGAGGTCCGGCTGCTGAACAGCACCCAGCGCCGGGGCAGCTTCAGGGTCAAGGGAATCTTTACCACCGGCAACTACCTGATCGACAGCGCCTACGCCTTTACCAGTCTGGGAACGTTGCAGCAGTTGCAGGGCACGGACAACATCACCGGCTATCAGGTGCGCCTGACCGATCCCAATCTGGCCCCCGTCGTCGGTACGGACCTGACCCGCACCCGCGCCTACAGCCCCCTGCCGTGGCAGAGCATTTACGGCACGCTGCTGGATCAACTGGCGCTGCAAAAAAAGGTGATCGGTTTCGTGGTTTTCCTGATCGTGATCGTTGCCGCTTTCGGGATTGCCAACGTGCTGACCCTGGCCGTGTTCGAGAAGACGCAGGAAATCGCCATCCTGCGCGCCATCGGGGCCACGCGTGGGCTGATCACGCGCATCTTCTTGTTGGAGGGCCTGGTGCTGGGGCTGGGCGGTCTGCTGGTGGGCAACCTGCTGGGTCTGGGCATCAGCGCGTATTTCACCGTCAGGCCCTTTCAGATTCCCGGCGATCTGTACTTCATCACCTCGCTGCCCGTGGAAGTGCGCTGGACGGACCTGCTGGGCGTCAATGCGGTGGGCCTGATCACCACCCTGCTGGCTGCACTGATCCCCGCGCGCCGCGCCGCCAGCATCGAACCGGCGCGCATTATTCGCTGAGCGCTGATCCAATGGTGGCGGTGTCGATTCAGGTTGAATGTGTCGGCGGTGGCTGCGTCCAGCACGGGCTTTTGCTGATGTGCGAAGCAGAATATCAGTGGGTATCGTAAAGCTGAGAATGTCATCTTTTCCGAGCGGAAGCGTCACGTGTCGATCTCAGGTGAGCATGTCAGTGGCGTTCGCGTGCGGCACGGTCTCTGGCCAATGTATAGAGCTGCGTGTCAGTAGGTCTTGCGCAGTTGAGCATGTCATCTTTTGTGACCTGCTTGCCGGCGATGGACAGCCTCGAGCAGCCGCAGTCCCGGCTGAACACGGCGCCTGCAGACATGGGTGATTGCATCCAGCAGGTCAGGCTCCGGTGGTGTGTTGCTCCCAGCTCAGCGCGTCCCCCTCGATCACGTCCTTCACGCCCAGCTTGCGGAGAATGTCGATGAGCTGGGCCCGGTGATGCATGGAGTGCGTGATGACATGGGTGATCGCCCCGCCGTACGTCTTGCGGCAAGGCGGCTCGTCTAGGAAGTCCACCCAAGTGTCGTTCATTCGCCCTTCGACCTGCACGCGCCGTGCGACGACCGCGAGGTCATGGCTCGCCTGCGTCAGGCGTTCGGAGAGGCCGCCCAATGTCAGCCAGTACGCGGTTGGCTCCGGGTGCTTGCGGAGGGGACCACCATTCATCAGGTCCACCCAGGTTTCTATGTTGTCGATGATGTGCTCGAGGGTGGCACGCACCGTGCGCCAGCCGAGGTCGAACTCGTGATCGAGTTGCTCGTCCGTCAGGGCACGACTCTGCTGTAACAGGCAGGCGGTCGTCCAGGCGTCGTGCCCCAGAAAGCGGTCAAGGAGGTCCATGGCCACAATGTACCAGGCGCGCCAGGCAAGGCATTGAGCCAGAGTGTCGGCGCACAAGAGACTTCTCCCTTCGGAGGGTCAAAGAAGGGCTTTCTAATCAACTGACCTTCTGGGCTATTTTCTGACATGCTCGCTTGAGATTGACAACCACCCGGGGACGGCCGGCGCGCACGATCAGCAGGTCAGGGGTGTAGCGGTAGACCTTGTCACCCTCTGTCCACTCCAGGGTGAAGGGCTGCGAGGCGAAGGTGGCGACCTCGGGGTCGAAGTCCAGGAACTGCATGCGCAGCCGCTCCAGACCCGATTCGAAGCGCAGATGGGTGCCGGCCTTGGTCGAGGCGTACCAGCCGATCCGGTTCGGCTGGCCGTGGTAGTTGGGGATGTCGCGGGCGGGTTCGAGGTCAAAAAGCGTCAGGCTGCGCAGCAGCGCCACGTCGGCGCGCAGCAGCTCCAGGGCGCCGGAGGGACGGTAGAGCAGGCTGAAGACGCGTTCCGGTGGTGGCGGGGGTGTCGTGGAAGTGGAGGGAGGTGGGGTAGCGTCCCGGGCGGCAGTCATGGCAGGCCTCCTCTGGCCCGGGGCGCGGAGCACGTCAGGCCGCCCCTTGGATCGAGATCAAGGGAACGACGCAGCGCGGCGCCCAGGTGTCAGGCTCAGTATGTGACAGGTGCAATAGGATGGTCAAGATGCTGTCCTACACAGGATAGAGATTGACCTGCCCGGCGCACAGCGCACATGCGGATGCCCCCGACGGGGAGTGACATGCAGGTGATGAACTGACATGCCAATTGCGACGGGTGTGGTGTTCGTGCTGAACGCAACTTTCGGCGGTCATTCCATACGATCTGCGCAGTTGAGAATGTCAGTTTTTTGGAAAATACGGCAACATTGCTGATATCACGCGTGCTGGACAGTCTTTTGGGACTGACATGCCAAATGCGCAACTGACAGACTCAGTTGAGCAAGGAAATCCAGTGCCCAGACGGAATTTTCCCGAATTTGGTGGTTGCTTTTGCGCAACTGAGCATGTCAATGCAGCGATTTATGCAGGAAAAGAGCGAGCGCCGGCAGCAAGCTGCGGCGGCTTTTTGCCGCCCAGGACATGAAAAATGCCCTTCTGTGGAAGGGCATTTGGGTCTACTGACATGCTGGGCTATTTTCTGACATTCTCGCTTGAGATTGACATCACGGGAGTATGTCAGGGACTTGAGGTGACGTCTTTGAAGCAAAAGCCCGCCATTGCGGCGGGTCTGCGAGAGGGTACTGACATGCTGAGCTATTTTATGACATTCTCGCTTGAGATTTGTCGATTTAATTTGAGAATGTCATCACCTCCGTGTCCAGGACGGGGATTTTCGACTGCATAAAGCAGCATGTCAGCGGTGGTTGTAAAGCTCAGAATGTCATCTTTTTTACTAAATGTAGAAATGCTGGATTTGTCGCTTCTTCTTTCTTAGCGCCGATTGAGGCGTGCTGCGCTATTCCCGAATCTTGCGAAGTGCTTGTTTTTCTTTGTACTGGGTCTTGTCTCCTCGCGTTAGCAGTTTTGAGCACCGTAAAATGTTACCCTAATCACGGTACAGAAAATCCTGATTCTGGGCCGGGGGGTAAATGATGCAGATCCTACGTGTGGTTGCACTGTCGGTGGTGCTCGCTGTTTCACATGCTGGCGCCCAATTGGAGGCCGCTCTGGGGGCTTCTTCCGTAGGTAGCGTCGTTGAGGATATTCGGGGGGGGCTCGAGTCGACCCTGAACACTGGTTCGGCCCGGCTCAACGGGAACATCATCATGGCCCAGGGGTCGGTGTCGGCTCTGCTCAACCAGCTTGACCTGATTGCTGAGGCTCGGCAGGGCAAGCTGGTCCGGGACTTGAGCGTGGCGGAGCAAAACCTTTTTGCCAGCGCATACAGTCTGATGAAGAGTGGGCAGAACTGGACGGCGACTACCACCAAGGACGCGGGCGCACTGGTCCGCAACGCCTCGAATCTAATTTTGTTGTTACCGGGGGGCAGAAGCACGCCGATTTTGCAGGAGACTGTTCCCTCGTATGTAGCGCGCAGCGGCGCGGACGCGGAGTCGTTTGATCTGACGTTCAAGGGACTTAACATCGGGTTGTCCACTCCTTTCATGAAACTGGGTGGCCGTGATTGTAAGCCCAAGACGGTGACTAACAATGAGGTGACGTTTGACTGTCCACTGATTGGCTTGGTGGAAAAACCCACGGTTCTCGATGGACAAGTGTCTTTTTTCAAGACGGTATCGCCCTGGGATAAGCTTAAGGATTTTTTCTTTAAGGACGCCCCCAAGTTACAGACTTACGTGACGCGTATTACGGTACTGCCCGCAGTGATGGGTAATGTGGACGCAGTAATGGTGGTTCCCCGGACTCGGGTGGAGCGCCAAGTGATCAGCGACGCCCGTTCGGACCAGAATGAGCATTGCGCCGGTGAACGTCGTACTGACTTCCTCTTTGTGGTCCCAGCGGGCTGGAAGCTCGATCCGGCCCAGCAGCCGGTGGTGGCTCCAGATACGCGTGAGAGTTCAACATACATCGGCGTGACTAGCCGTACTGATACGTCTTTTACCTTGAGCGGTACGGTGAAGAACAGCGGACAGTGTATCCGGGTTCCGGTGCCGTTTAGCGGCTCTAAAATCATCGCTTACGACGCGCGCGGCAAGGTCAGTGTGGGCGTCCAGTACACCGTGATGCGCGAAGTGCCCGAGAACGCCGAGGTTCCGCTGCCCAGCCAGCCGCTGTTGTGGGGCAAGGACGTGACAATTAGTTTCCCGGCGGACGCCACCCAGATGCGCGTGACTGTCTCGCAGATCAATGGCGTCCAGAAGACCACGGTGCTGTCTGAAACCATCGGTTGGACCGAGGTCCTGATGGATAAAGCTAATCACACGGTGATTCTGCGCCCGCTGACGCCAGATAAGGCGCTGCGCCAATAGTGGTGTCTCACTTGTGAGTCCACCGAAAAACCCCACCGTGAGGTGGGGTTTTGAGAAAATTTCTGTCGACTCAACTTGAGAAAGTCATCTTTCCGGGAAGGCGCGTGATTTGTCCACCAGATCAGCGATAATGCTCTCTCATACGGACTCCGATTGAATCGTTTGCAAAACGATGGAAATCCGAGCGGAGCGAGCAAGAGAAGAACGGATTCCGGGCGTGGAGTCGGCAAACTGGCGCTTTCCCGGTTTGTTAACGAAACAGACGGAATCCGTATCAGTGAGTGAGCATCGGCCTGTTTTTTTGCTTCTTCGACAGCAACTGACCTACTGTCACGAACTTCATGCCCAGTCTCTGGGTCAGTTGTGGACGTGGAGGACCTTGTGTTTCGCGCAGCGTTCTTGCTGCTGTGCTGGTGGTTCAGCGCAACATGGCTGAAACCACGTCGCGAGAGAAGTCTGTGTTTTTATCAGTGTTGATGCCCCATGAGTTTGCCAGCAGCAGGGTAAGGTCGATTCCCATCTGAATGTAGCCGCCACTGCGCTGATCTGTCCCGCCAGTGTTCCAGATCGGCTGAGTGTCGTCGATCATGCACAGGAAGTTGTTGGGTTTACCCGGGGTCAGGCTGGTGATGAAAGCGCGCTGATAGATGGCCGCTGAGACAGCTGGGCTCGTCGGTGCAATGGCTTCCTGCGCTGAACGCGTCGTAAGCATGATGGTGAAGTCCTGCGCTGTCGTGATGCTGTAGGTTTGCTGCATCTGCGAAAGCAGGGTCTCGTTCCCAGCGAGTAACATCGCGATTGCGAGCCCTAGGCCATGTAACTGTGTGCCCGAGCCGACCAGGATGAGCTGCACGATGAACGGCGAAGGTGCCTGCACTCCTACCGTGTAGAGCCGGGCTTCCTCCTCATCGTGTGAGTGAAAATTCTGTCGCCCCAGAATCAGCGTCTGCTCAACCTCTTGCAAATGCTGGCCGCTCAGGGCATTCTCGGCCAGCACGGCGGCGAGCACGTTGTTGTGCTGCACCGAACCCTCTGCAGTTTGTTCTGCCAGGTAAGTGACCAGCAGGTCCAGCGGTCCATCCTCGCCGCTGATCACACTTGAGCGCACGACACAGCGCGCGGCCAGACCCAGGAAGTATCTCTCGTCATCCACGGTGCTGAGTGACAGCAGCAGGGGTTTCAGTTCCTCTGCGCTCTGTATCTCGGGCAGGATAGGCGCGCTTTCAGCTAAAAACGTCTTGCAGGCGGCTGCCACTGCCTGGAGCGCCCGTGTCAGGTTCCCGGTTTCGGCCCAGGCGAGCGCCGCCTGCACCCAGGCATTCCCGGAGTTGTCTACCAAGCTGGGCATGAAGGCGCGTGCGCTTTCCTCGAGGACCGTGGCGGCGTCTGACCAGCGCCCGAGTTGACCGTAGGCCTTCCCCAGCTTCTCGCCAGTGGTTGCCACCCGAACGTTGTCGCCGTACCTCCGCTGAATCTCCATCGCCTGCTCGGCCAGCTCGCGTGCGCCCCCGGGGTCTCCCGCGTCAAGAGGCAAACGGCTGAGAAGTTCGAGGGCGTGCCCCTCCTGGTGGATGTCCCCCACCCGGCGTGCGATGGTCAGGGCTTCCCGGTAAGCCGCTTCCGCCTCGTTTCGGCGTTCCTGGTCGATTAATGTGTTTCCCAGGGTGTTAAGGTTCATCACCTCAAGCTCCGGCGAGCCGAGCTGCTGAGATAGACGGACTGCCTCACGTGCGTGCACCTCTGCCTGCTCTGGCTCGTCGCGCTTGCGGTAGATCTTTGTCAGGATGTTCTGCCGGGCGGCCTCCAGACGTGGGCGCTGCCGGGCGGTCTCTCGCAGTCTCTCGGTGAGCTCGAACGCGCGGTCGAGGTCGCCCAGCTCCGCCGCTGTCGCGGCGGCATTAATAACGGCGGTGTGTTCACCCTCCTGATGTCCGCTCCGTGCAAACACCTCGGCAGCACGCTCGGCGGCGGCTCGAGCTTCCTCCAGGCGTCCCACGTACTTGTAGGCGTAGCTCAGATTTACCTCGCAGGCCGCGAGCATCTGGGAATCTACTTCAGGCAGGGTCATGATGTGGTCTCGCGCCGCCTCCAGCTCGGTAATGCCTTCGGGGGCGCGGCCGTTTTTCACCCACAGCACGCTGCGGAAGATCCGGGAGGAGAGCGCATGTTGGGGGGATTTGCTCTCCTCGAAGCGCTCGACAGCCCGGTCGATGGCTGCCTGGGCTCCCTTTTCGTCTGTCATCTGGCTTAAGACGTCAGCGAGCTGGTTGGCGGCCAGGCCCGCCTCGACCAAGTCAGCTTTCTCCAGCGCCCGCGTTTCGGCACGCTGGAGCAGGTCCGCCGCCAGGTTCCAGTCGCCCATCAGGAAGGCCGCGCGTCCCCCCTCCATCAAGTGCTTGTCCAGGCGGGGGTCCCCTGCCTCGCGCAGGTGGAAAGCGGTGGCCGCCGCCTGCCGGTGGGTTAGGGCGACGTCGGCGAGTAGCCGGTGAAAGGAGCGCGCCGTCCCGTTGCCTTCTAGCTGTTCCGCTACAGACCCCGCGAAGTGTGGGTGGAACACCTGGATCGTCTGGTCCTCGATCTTCAACAGACCGCGCGAGGCCTCAACTGACCGGACGACTGACATCGGGGTCACCGTGTGGCCACCTGCGCTCAGGAGCGGGGCGAGATCCTCTGCGTCGAGGGGGCGGCGCGAAAGCGCGACCAGGCCGGTGAGTTCCTGAAGGACCGGGTCCATCTGCGACCACAGCAGATCCTCGAAGGCGCTCAGGTCGAGAGGCAGATCCCCGCTCCCGGTCGCCAGGTAGTAGCGCAGGTACAGCGGGTTGCCCTGCGAGGCGTTGGTGAGCGCGATCAGCTCCCCGGGTGGCAGGGTCCTGCCCTCCTGAGCAAGAACCGCTTCTACTTCTTCCTGGGAGAGCGGCGGGACGCTCAGTGCGGGCAGGCTGCCGAAGAGGTCGCGTGCGACCGCGTTGGCGGCGTATACCGCCTGCCCGTTCCCCAGGGTGATCCCCAGCAGCGCTCGCACGGCGGCTGGCGACGCATCGGCCTGGTCCACCAACAAGGTGATGGGGCCACGCAGCAGTTGGGCTTGTAAGGCGGCTGTGGCCGCGTCCTCTGTGGTCACGAACTCGGGGTGCTCGCCCCGCAGGGCGGCCACGGCCGCCCCTGCAGTCAGCAACGCTTGCAGGGGCGTCTTGTGCTCGAGGGACACGTAGGCTGCGCCCTGCTCCCGCGCAAATTGCTTCAGCAGGGTGGTTTTGCCGCTGCCAGGCTGGCCGGTCAGGACGAGGCTGCGCCCTGGGGTCAGAAGTGAGGTGAGCTGCGCCAGCACCCCGGGGCGTTCGATGGCACCCAGGTCGGGGACAGGCACTGGATAATCTGCGGGTGCCGCGCCTGGGGTTACTTTGAGTGCACTGGGGGGCAGTGGGACGTTGAGGAAGCGCTCGCTCAGAAGTGCCATCAGGTCCTGCTTGACTTGTTTGGCCAGGTCCTCGGCACCCCGGAACTGATGGTACTTTGCCACTTCGCCGACCTCTGCCAGCAGGCGACTGAGCTCCGGCTGGCGCTCGCCTGGGGGGATCTCCTTGTGGATCTCCTTGACGTAGGCGAGCCGTGGAAGGTGGGCGGAGCGCTGCCACTCGTCTTCCAGCCCACTGATGGTCATGCCCGGTCCCACCCAGCCGTAGCTTTTGAGGTAAATGCCAACGAAGACGTCGCTCTGAGCCAGCCAGTCGCGGTAGGTGGTCTGTGCGGAATGGGGGCGGGCGCCCGCCTCGAAGTAGATCGGGGTGAGTTCAAGATCACTGACGGCTTGCATCACCGCCTGCCGTTCTTCCTGCGCCTCCCCCAGGGTTGAGCTGATGAAGACCCGGACGCGGCGGTCGGGCATGAGCACGGGGGGTGCATCGGCTGCCGGGAGGGTCATGTGCACTCTCCGAGGTCGCCGCGCTGACGCAGCCATTCCTGACATTCCGCCAGGCTGGCCTCAGCTCGCTCTGGAGCGAGCCAGCCGATGAGTTCCCGGACATCGCGCTCCAACTGGGTCCGCAGACTCTCCAGGTTCCACCGCGGTTCCGGCTGTGAAAGTTCTTCGGGAGAGTTTTCTAGCTCGATTAAAACGCTCACTGCGTCCCGCTGGTCGGCGGGCAGGTCACCCAACCGCTCCGGCAGAGTGAGGTTGCAGGCGGCCTGCTGGACCTGCCAGTCGGCGTATCCCTCGTCCGCCAGTTGCCGCAGATCACCCTGGAAGGCGGTGTTGAAGCGCAGTCGCTCAAGCGTGACCGGGAAGTAGCGGGACAACAGGGTCTGTCGCCGGCGGGTGAGTATTTCCGGGCGGTGGTCGTCGGGTTCGGCGGGGGACCTAGAGGGCTCTACTCCGTGGAGCAGGGCATATTCGAAGCCGGAGGGGTTCAGTTCAGCCTCTTCTAGAAAGCGAACCGGAACGCCGATGATCGCCAGGCCTGGGGCCAGGGCGCCGTCTTTGAGACCTGGCAGGATCGCCACCGTCTGATCCTGGGCGGCGTCGCGAAAGGCGGCGAGGTTCTGGCTGGGCCCAGGGAAGGTTTTTATGTGGGCAGGCGTCACAACCTGCGTGTTGAGGTGGGCAGCGAGCGGACCGGGCGCGAATCGGGCCTGTAATTGAACGGCATCCGGGTAAACGCACAGAACGTAGTCGCCCGTGACGCGGGCTACTAGCGAGAGGCCGATAGCTACGCCTGTTTCCTGACCTCCTACCCATTTCTGGAAGATGGCGAAGACCTCCTCGGCCGCTTTCTGCGCGTCGAAGATAAACGCGAGGGACGGACCGGGGACCCCGTGCGCCGGACCAGGTGGGCTGTAGCTAAGTGCATGGAGATGTTCGCGGATAGGCGTCATGAAGTCGTCGAAGCTCGCAAACACTGCGGTGTAGCGCACAGCATAGTCAACGGCAAATGGGAGGGAGGGGTTCTGGATCAACTTGGGTTTCCTCACGTGGGAAGGCGGGCTGAGGATGAGCGGCGTTCCGGGCCCGTGAAGGTGTCAGTAATACTCGCGGATATAGCCGTAGGCGCGGTCGAACAGCTCCTCGTCGTCGTGCAACTTGTACTTGAGTAGTGCGCGGCGCATCGCCCGGTCGCCGTCGGGGCCAGGAAATGAGCTGCCCGGCCTCCTGCGGATGGCGAGTGGTCACACCGCCACCCTGCTGAGGTCGATCTTGAAGCCGCCGTCGATGGCTTCCTGCATCACACTGACCAGAAACTCTCGCTTCTGCAACGACTGGCCGATCTGCACGATCTTCCTGGCACGCATGATCTTCTCCCGCAGGACCTTGTTGCGCTTGCCCTGCGCCCAGACCAGCGCTGCTTGCCAGTCCTGCCGGGTAAAGTCGCGGCGGCCGTCGGTGCTCTGCACCGACCCATCTAGGATGATCACCCGGACGGCATTCCAGCAGTCGGCCCTCTTGGGGCGCTCTCCCTCGTGTGGCACGCTCGCTGGCTCCGAGCGCATGACCCTGGAGATCCGGGGCGTGATCTGCTGGATGACACCCAGCAGGCGCTCGGGCAGCACGCCAGTTCGGGCGATCTGGTTCAGATCGGTCTCATTTCCCTGATGCTCCGCGAGCCATGCCAGGAGATAAAACCCCAGCGGGGGCTTGAGTGTGCCCTCGGCTGCGATGGGTCCGTCGGCCTCGCGGCGGATGATGGCAAGGGCCACCAGATGATCAAAGTCCTGTTCGGTGGCCTCTGGAAGGGTGCGGCTCCCCGCCTTCCGTTTGAGCTCCTTCTTGTAGACGGCCAGGGCCTTTTCCCCACCCAGGGAGGACAGGTAAGGCTCGCGATCCCAGGCCATGGCGAGCTGCGCCGCGTAAGTCTTGGTGATCACCTGATCTGAGGGATAGCTCTTTGCGTCCTTATCCTCAGCCGCCAGCATGCCCGCATACTGACCACGGATGCGCTCGTAGAACCAGCCAGTTTCCACACCCTGACTGACGTAGCGCCGCTCGCGTGAAATGCGCTGCAGGCTGCGCTCATGGGGATCACCGGACAGCAGGTCGCTCGCCGTGATCTTGTTCTGGCTGTTTGCGGCGAGAGCGATGCTCTGGGCCAGCTCGTCGCTCGCGTCTGTGTCAGGGGGGATGATGGTGATCTTGGCCTGCACGCTGAGACCGGCCAGATCGCTGGGCTGGCGCCGGTCACTCCAGACCTCGTGCAGGGTGGCGGTGGTCTGCCCGCCGTTAACGATCTGGAGGTCGTTGATGGTCTCGATGTGACGGCCGTCGGCGCTGAGACTGACGCTGGCCGCCACCGCCGAGATGCCGTTGTTCAGCGCCACGAAACGGCGTGGATCGGTGCGCGCCGACAGCGCCATCTCACGGTTGACCTTGCGGGTCTGACGCAGGTAGATGCGGACGTTGCGCCGCAGCAGCTCGTCGCGGCGGACGTCGTACAGTTCGGCCAGCAGGCCGCCTGGAATCACGGTGAGCAGCACGTTGGGTTCTCCGTCCACGTGCTCGCTGGCCACCAGACAGGGCAGGCCGCCGCCGGGGAGCTGACGGAAATCAAGTTGCTCGCTGGGTTCATCGCGGGTGATCTTCCAGAACCAGGCGATGTCGTGCACGCGCGGCGTCACGATCAGACCAGGCAGACTGACGCGCGGCAACGTGCTGCGGTAGTGCCCCGGGGTGATCAGGTGCAGCACGACTTCCGGGGCATCATCATCAAGAATCCGGCGGCCCTGCCGCGCGAATTCCGCAACAGCAGGGTGGGTCTCGTCGCTCAGCGTCTTCCCGTCCCGCAGATAACTCGCCAGGTTGAGCATTCTCTGCAAGACGTCGCCTACTTCCTTCTTGCTGAAGACATAGGGCAGATTCTCGTCGGAGACGCCGTCACGCGTCAGCACCCCGGCCAGGTGCAGGCGGTCGAGCTCGTCAACCGCCCAGGCATGGGCGAGCAGCCCGGGCTGGGTCCGGCTGCCGGCGACGCGGACGTCAACCCAGAGCAGTTCAGGGGCCTGGGACAGCTCCTGGAGGCTCTCGCTGCATGACTGAACAAGCGCCCGCTCGATGGAGAAGCCGTCCTGGTCGGCCTGCCGCTCAAGCGACTCGAGCATGCCTCTGGTGTATTCGTTGAGATTTCCGGTGGCGTCAGTGGGAATCGCGGTCATGAATTTTTACCTGAATGGGTCCGCCCAAGCAGGTCGGGCAGTTCGCTGAGATCTGCTGGCTGTGCTGTTGAGCGCGAGAGGTCGATGCGGTAGGTGGCGTTGATGACCCCGTCGGGCAGTGCGGCGCGCCGCAGGGCAGGAAAACCAGGATCGTCGGCGCGGTGCAGCGTCCAGCTCTGGACCTGCATCGGCTGTTCAGGGAGGTCGTCAAGCGCCTGTGTGGTCACGCCCACCTGGGTCAGGCGCGCGGCAAACATGGTGTCCGCCCCGCTGGCTGCGGCCAGGGTTTGCAGGCGGCTGACCAGGGCCTGCAAGCTCTCGCCGGAACCCTCGCTGAGCTGGGCCTGAAGCAGCCGGACCGCCCGCGTCCCGGGCGGGTCAAGCTGTTCAACGCTGCTGATCGTGACCACATGGTCCTCCACCTGGGTGGCCTTGACGTCCAGAGCCAGGTGATCGGTCATGACGTCCTGTGCGCTGCCAGCCGGCCCGCTCCAGACGCCCAGCGAGGTTTCCCAGCCCAGCGCCGGCACCAGAAAACGCTCCAGAACGCACAGCTCGGCAAACAGCCCCCGGACCGTCCGTCCATCCAGCAGCGACGTGCTGCGCTTCAGGAACCCTCCCCAGAGTCGCAGGCGCGCCAGCACGACGCGCACGGCGGCTCCCGCACCGCCGGCGCCCAGCAGGTGGTCATGCAGGTCGTCGGCCAGGTGGGTGTACAGGTCGCGGTAGCCCGCGTCGGCGGGGGCGATGCGGATCACCTGTTGCCCTGGAAAGGCCTCTCCAGCGCTGCGGGTGAGGATCAACCCGTCCCAGGGGTCCAGCAGACGCTGGACGTCAGTATCGAGTGGCAGCCGCAGCGCAAGTTCGCCGTCGCCGCAGTCACCACCACGCAGGCAAAGCAGCGTGGAATCACCGCTGATTCTGATGGCCGCCCGCATCACAGGGACCTCTCCACGCTCCATCCGGGACCACAGCTCACTGGGCTTCATGCGCGCATCTCCTCAGCCTGGGCCACCGGGTTCAGGGTGTAGTTGTGACGACGCATCTCAGCGTCCCCGGGGAAGGAAAGGGCAAAGCCGCTGGTGCGCACATCCGTCCTGATGGTGATGATCGGATAGATGATCAGGAGTCCCTCGTCCCGGGGGCGGGTGGACTTCACGGCCTGGCGTGTCTTGCCCTCCGAGGTACCACGGGCCAGCCGCTCATCGCTGGGGTTACTGATGGCCCCGAAGTTCAGCACCCCGTCCTCATCCCGGGCACTTCGGGTGACCCTCACCACGCTGATATCGCCGTAAGGTTCGGGGGTGCCCTGGCGTCCGGCCAGCACCACCGTCCAGCGCCGCAGGCGAGGCGGGCTGGCGTCCTGCGCCGAGCGCACATACGCCAGTGAGCGGGCGAGCTTGCCGTTCAGACCCAGGGTGCTGGATAGCTCCCGGAACGCCTCCAGCGGGCCTTGCAGCGTTTCCCAGGGCACGTCATCCCAGACGTGTTCACTCCCGGGGCGCTGCTGGCCCTGTCCATTCATCAGCTCGCTCACCAGCCCCTGCATCAGCTCATCGTTGAAGGCCGCATCTGTCAGTGCAGTGCGGGTGACTTCCAGGGTCCGGCCCGCCAGGGAGAGGGGAATGGTTATGGCATGTTTGAGCTTGTTGCGCCCCGTGACGGTCATGCCCGGCGAGGTGCGGATGCGGAGGCCAAAGTCCAGCGGCGTGGCACCCATGCTCGCCATCTCTTCAAGTTCGGCCCGCAGCTCCTCGTCAGACTCCATGATCCCGGAAAAGGCATGCAGCAGGTCTCCCGGGGCGTGCAGGCGGCACAGGTCCTCATAGCCCATGCGGTACCCGAACCAGCGGCACATCTGCATCAGCGTGTCGTGTTGCAGGCTGGCGCGCAGGTGATAGCTGGTGGTCAGCCCCTCAAGGGTCAGGCCGCGGCTGAGTTTGGTGCCGCCGATGGCGATCACCGTGAGTGGACCGCTGCGGGCGCGGCGGTAATCCAGGCCCTTCTTGGTCACCCCGTTGATGGTCTCGGTGGTCAGGCGTTCAAACACGTCGGTGATGTGGGGGCATAGCTCGTTCCAGGTCACGGTCTGCCCTGGATCCTGCCGGTCTTTGAGGCTGTCCCAGGTCTCGCCGAACTCGGTCTCCACCTGCGGAACCTTTCCTGGCTCTGCCACGGGAAAGTCCCATCCAGCTTGCAGGCGATCAACCTCGCGCTGCACCTGCGTGTGGATCTTCCCGTGTGCGCCAGTGCGGACGCTGGAGTGGATCAGCATGCTCTCGTGCTGCCGGTCGAGGCCCAGCCGCGCGCGGCGCACCCGGCGCACCGCGCTGACCAGCACAAATTCACGGATGGCCTGACTCAGGCTGGGGGGCATGTCGCTCACGACACTCCCCTTGCTGATCCAGTTCCCGGCGTCCTCCACTTTCACGGTGTGACTCAGGCCGTCCTCCTCTTCCAGAAAACGGCGGGCCCCGAAGTAGTTCGGGGACGGTTTGAGCAGCGCGATGAAATCACGCGGGAACAGGTCGTCACCGTGCTTCTCACCCCGCGCCTCCGGGTCGATCATCACGTTGGCATACGGCGTGGCGGTGTAGGCCACGTAGGTGCTGCGGCCTGCGCGCTGAAGCAGCAGGCGGATCGCCCCGTTGATGGACGTGGGAGACTGATCAGGATCGTTGGTGTCGATGGACGCGTCGTCGGCCTCGTCGTCGATGAGCAGCAGGGGCTCGGCGGCCAGTTCACCGTTGGACTGCAACCAGTCGGCCACGTGACCGATCATGGTGGCGTGCTTCTTGATCACGGCGATTCGCACCGCCGAGCCCGCGATGTTGTTGTGGTTGGCCCGGCGCTTGTCGAAGTCCCCGCCCTTCTTGCCCTTTCCGTTGCCAGCGACATGGTCCTGGCTGGTCAGGGACAGCATGGTCAGCCCGGGGATCTGACCGATCAGGCCCACCCCGATGCGCGTCTTTGCGACGTTGAGACCGCTGCTCTCGATGCCCGTTACGCCCAGGTCGATGCGCTCCTGGGTCTGGTGGCGCAGGTCGTTGGTGCGCCCTCCCAGCACCACGATGTTGCGGTAGCCAGCGTCGATGGCCGCACAGATCAGGCTGACGTAACTGGTTGTTTTGCCCGACTGCACGTCTCCCACCACCATGCCCCGCCGGTTCCAGGTTCCCGCCACCCGGGGGTTGCCGCAGAGGCCCAGGATGCGCCGGGTGACCTGTTTCAGATTCGTCCGCGCCCCGGCGGACCAGCCTTCACGCTCCAGTTGCTGGAGGTAGCGTTGAAGCAGCGGCGAGGTGGGCGGGAGCTGCCACACGGCGGTGTCCTCAGCTTCTCCAACGTCCGGAGACACGATGAACACCCCCTCGAGTGCAACATCCTGATAGCGCTCGATCTCGCACACCACCTCGTCCAGCAGTTCACTTTCATACCCCAGGGTGTCCAGCGTCTGGGTGGCCTGCTGGCGAACAAACGCAGGCCCGGCGGGGCGGCCAGCAGTCTGCCGGAACGCTGTCAGCATATTTCCCGTGATCTCGGCGGCATGCTCGATTCTGGTCTGGCGCGTGTTTTCAGCCATGCTGGCGTTCCTCCTCAAGCTGGGCCAGCAGTTGTGCCACACCCTCAGGTGCGCGGCTGTTCCCCATCACATCCTGCACCAGGGGGTGATCGCGCCAGATGGCGTTTCCCTGCCACAGGGCGTTCGCAGGCGCTGGAGGGGAAACACCCCGGTCCTGCGGCCCACGTTGACGTCCAGCCCGGTCCAGCACGTCATCCAGGAGGTCACGCAGGCGCGGCTTGAGACGCGGCGGGAGGGTGCACCCCGACTTGGACAGGTTGACGCGCCAGTCATGGTCCAGCTCCGGGCTGATGTCCACCAGCACACGCACACGGTCACTGGCGGCACGGTGCTGCCTGCCGATGCCCAGTCCCAGCCAGCCGCCCAGGGTCAGGGCGCGTCCGGCGCGGTGGACGTGAAAGCCGGCATGATCGCGGCGACCCAGGGGTCCCTCAACCTCAGGGTCATCCGTGTGGGTTGGAAGAATGAAGGGGGTGATCCGGACCCGGCCGTCGTCGAGCCTCACACGGCTGAGGCTGCTGACTTCCGGCAGCTCGGGACTGCACAGTGACCAGGGGCGCAGCGGGTTGCCCTGCACGCAGATTCTCAGCCCATCGGCCAGGTGGGTGGCAAAGGTGCAGCGCAGGTGGGCAGCCAGTTTCTGCATCTCCGCCGAGGCCAGCTCCGGGGACAGTGCCAGGAGCGGCGCAGCGATCCGCACCGTGGTGCCGACAGGCAGATCAACGTCGTCCTGGACACCGATGAGCCAGCGGCCCGTCTGTGCCATGCGGTCCGTGTCCAGCGTGGCGACAGTTCCCCGCTCCCCGGGCCGGGCGCTGCCCAGCGTGAAGTGGCCGGATTTTGAGAGAAAGAGAGATGCGGCCTTCAGGCCGGTCCCGAAACGGCCCAGGTCACGCGCGTTCCTCGCCTCCCCGTGCATGTAGCCGATTTTCATGGCCTGGATTAGCACATCGCCGTCCATACCGTGACCGTCATCCTGGAGGGTCAGCGTGCCCTCGCCGCCGAGGTCAAGGCTCAGGCTGATCTCCCGGGCACCTGCGCTGACCGCGTTGTCGATCAGATCGGCGACCGCGCTGTGGACGGTGTAACCCGCGCCCGTCAGGGCCGCGAGCGTGCCCGCAGGGCTGGGGGCGATCTCAACCTCGCGCGTCACGGTCCAGTTCATCCAGGTGGTTTCTGATGTGCTTGCCGATGGCCCGGGCCAGCAGGGGCGGCACGGCGTTGCCCACCTGCTTGAAGACCTTCGTCAGGGGGCCGGTGAACAGGTAGTCATCCTCGAAGCTCTGCAAGCGCGCCGCTTCGCGCGGTGTGATGGACCGGACCTGATCCGGGTGAATGTAGCCGTTGCCGTCGCGTTGCAGGTGGGCCACGATGGTACGCGCGGGGCGATCCGCACGCATCTTGTAATACTTGTCGGGAAAACTTTCGTCGCCATAGCACTTCAGGTCTGGTAGTCGGGCGATCAACTTGCGGTAGGACTCACCCGGATGCAGCGCCTCAAAGCGTTCGAGATCGGCGGGGTTGTTGAACCGCGAGACGTGTCCGGTGAGCAGCCTGCCGTTCAGGGCAGTGATGTTCTGCCCCTCATCGACACCCAGCGGCGGGAGGCCAGTCAGGCACTCGCCCAGGGTGATGGCCCGTTGCTGCAACCCGTCTTTCAGGCTGTCCACCGCGTGCTGTGAGGTGGGTGCGTGGTGGGTGGGCTCAGGCGGCCTGTCCGGCGCCGGACCACCACGGATGCCCACGATGATGCGCCGGATGCGGTCCTGGGCCACGCCGTAGGCCGCCGCGTTGAGCAGCCAGGTGGTGGTCTGGTAACCCGCTGACTCCATCGCCCCACGCGCGGCATCGACGAAGGTGGTGCCGTCCTGATACTTGACCTCGCTCATGCCGGGGACGTTTTCCATGACCATGGCGCGTGGCCGGAGGACCTCGAGCAGATCGACCAGCTCGTGAAACAGGTGGTTGCGCTCATCCTCGGTGGCGGGTCCCGCGCCGTGGGCGCTCTTGGCGCGCAGGCCGGCCCGCGAGAATCCCTGACACGGCGGACCACCGACCAGCACGTCGATGGGAGTCTCGCCGACGATTTCCCGGATGGCCTCCGCCTCCCCCCGGAAGTCGCGGATGTCACGGCACAGCATGGCGCCGGCGTCGACCTCGGGGTGGTTCAGGCGGTACGTGCGCATGGCGTGCTCGTCGGCGTCGACAGCCAGGACCGTGCGGTAGCCCGCGCGGCGGAAACCCTCAGAGAGACCGCCGGCCCCGCAGAACATATCCACCAGGGTCAGGCGTTCCTCGGCGTGGGACTGCTCGCGCAGGTGTTCACGCCCGGTGGCGCAGAGCAGGCGCAGGGGGCAGGAGGCGCAAAGGGGAACGGGTGCCTGGCAGACGGCCTCGCCGTGCAGGGCGGCGCCGGCGCAGAAAGCGTCCCGCAGTGAGGGGGGCAGGGCAGCCAGCACCTCAGTTTCCATGGTCTGTACATCCAGGCTCTCAACGCTGACGCCGAGCGGCTCAAGCAGCCGGGTGCGGCGCAGCACCCGTTCCAGATGGGTGACGGCGAACAGGTGTGGGGTGGCCGGCGCGTTGCCTGTCCCGGGAAGCCGATCTGCGTACAGTGCGCTGAGCGCCGAGGTCAGGGTCTGCGTCTGTTCCTCAACGGCCTGCCGCACGCCCCTCGCTTCCTGGAGATTACCGCCGCGCTGTTTTTGCAGCTTGCGGTCCATGGCGTCACGCCAGCGGTGGTCAGCCCTGGAGACCACACGGCCCCTGGGACCGTCGTGGAGCCCCCGTCCATTCGCTGCGGGCGCTGATGTGAACACGTCCTCAGCGGCCTGCGCTGGCGAGAGAATGGCATCCTGCGGGTATGCAGAAGCCGAATCGGGGGAAAGCGCGGCTGACATTACCCCCAGCATAGCGGGTCAGCCTCTTACTGCTCCCTCACACAGCGCAGATCTATCCCTGCCAGCAGGACCGGGAGACAGATCAGTGGCATTTGCCGTGGATCAGGTGGGGTGAATGGAATCACCACTTCTCTGAAGCTGCGTGGTGCGGTAAAAATCGCACAGATGATTCACTGCACACCCGTTGCAGCGCGGCCGTGCCTGGCAAACTTCCCGGCCGTGCAGCACCAGACTGACGTGCAGGGAGTGGCGCAGCCCCGGGGCGATCAGGTCAGCGAGGACGGCCTGACCACGCTTGTGGTCAAAGCGCATGAGGTCCAGCCCGGCCTCACGGAAAACACCGACGCGGGCGAGGACGCGCAGGTTGTGGACATCCACCGGGAAGGCGGCGCGTCCCAGCGCGTACATCAGCACGCAGTAGGCCGTCTTGGGGCCGACTCCCGGCAGGGTGGTCAGGAAAGCCTCGACACGGTCGTCGGTCCAGTCATGCAACTCGTCCAGGCTGTAAAGTCCGAACTGGTCGTGGATGAGGCCCATGACCTGCTTCAGGTCGGCAGCACGCTGGCTCCCCATGCCGGCGGTCCCGATGACCGCGTGAATCACCTCCGTCTCCGCCCCTGCTAGCTGTCCCCAGTCGGGGAAACGGGCCTTCAGGCGGCGGAAGACATTCTGATAGGCCCCCTCGCGTGTGCGGCGCGAGATCATGATGTAGATCAGCTCGTCGAGGGGATCAGTGTGGTTGCCCAGATCCCGGTCCGGGTACCTCTCCTGCAAGATGCGGGTCAACACCTGCTGTTTGCTGGCCTCCCTGTTGATCAGGTTGCGGACCCTGGCAGGGACGTTCCCGGTGCGCTGCTCCATGAGCGGAAAGAGACCCTGATTCTCCAGCAAGTGAGTCATCATGCGGCGGCGCCAGCGGTTGTGCTGAGCAGCCAGGTCTTTTTGCAGGGTTTTCTGTGGCCAGACGTCGGGAATGACGGGGGGACATGCGCTGATCGCCACAGGAAGATGAGGTTTCCAGCCAGCCACGACTTCACTCTTTCACTGATCTGCCTGCCAGACTGGATCATCCGCCCGCCATGCTGCAAAGCACCCCAGCTCCAGCGTGAAAGCTGTTCGCCAGCGCGGCCCCTTATCCACCGCCGGTGCCAGCTCCCTCAAACGAGTCCAGCCACGCCAGCGTCGCGGGGCGGTCACTCTCCAGACCCATGATCACGCAGGTCTCGCCGTCCACCAGTGCCTGCGTGATGACGCGGTTGCCGGGCATGGCGGGTTCTGCGGGCAGGCGGAACACGGGCACGGCGATCACGGGTTGAAGCAGCAGTCGGGAGTCCCTGATCACCTTCACAGCCCCGCTCCCAGCAGGGCCGGCGAGCACAGGCCACGGACCTCCGGCGCGGCCAGCGCGCCGCGCAAACGCCAGTCCAGCAGCGTGCGCAGCAGGCCTTCTCTGGGCGGCTCGGTCTGATCGGTCCACACGCGCAGCAGGGGCAGACCGGCGACGCGCAGGATGCGGTCCTTGCGCAGGTCCCGTTCACGCTGTGGACTCTCCCGGTGCTGCGGGCCGTCGAGTTCCAGGGCCAGCAGCGGCTCTCCGGTCCGGGCGTGTTCCACCAGGACATCGAGATGGGCGCTGCCGTGGCCCAGGAAGGCGCGGTCCTGATCGTCGAGGAGCGCGCCCACCCCTTGCAGGTCCAGCACCTGGCGCAGCGGAACATGCGTGGTGACCACGTGTGGTGCAAAAACTTCCCAGCACAGCCGGGCGAGAACCCGCTCGCCGGCGGTGAGGCCCGAGCCCCGCAGACGCTGCGCGCAGGCCACCACCAGCCGGGCGCCCACGGCAGCGTTGAGGTCCTGCCGCACCCGGACCCGCAGCTCCTCAGCCAGTGCCCAGCCCTCAGGACAGGCCTCCACCATGCCCAGGGCGGCCAGACCACGCAGCCGCCCTTGCAGGGCCTCTGGGGTGTCATCTAGGGCCAGACAGAGCCCATCCACTGAGCAGGCGCCAGCGCTGGCCCCCAGAACCAGCAGCACGCGGCGGTCCCCCGGGGTCAGTTCGGCGTAGCGCACCACTGGTGGGGGCTGTGGGGGGACTTCGCTCCGGGGGACTGCGGTCACGAGCGGTCCCCGGAAACGTCAGTGCTGGAGCTGCGCCGTGAACGGCCCGTGCCGATGTGGCCAACCAGGCATCCCTGGATTTGCACGTTCTCCACGGAAAAGTCCATCGGCCCGCAGGTGGGGTTCTCGCTGATCAGCGTGACGGTGCCGTTGTCGCGGCGCCAGCGTTTGAGGGTGGCCGTATTCTCCCCGGGCACGAGCACCAGCACGATCTCTCCGCTGTTGGGCTCCTCCTCGCTGGGGTGAATCGCCACCAGGTCGCCGGAGTAGATGCCGATGCCGGTCATCGAGTCGCCGCGCACGCGCAGCAGAAAGTCGCCCTCCCGCAGGTCCAGCACGTCCTGCAAGCGGGTGGCGTAGGCCTCCACCTGATCGTCGGCCAGGATGGGTTGCCCGGCGGCGACCAGGCCCAGGATCGGAAAGCGCAGGTCGCGCGTTGCCGTGCTCTTTACCCCGGACACCCGCCAGCCTTCCTCGCTCAGACGGATCGGGGTGGTGAAGCGCTCGGTGGGGGTGTAGACAACCAGGCCGCGTTCTTGCAGGGCGCGGACATAGTTCCAGATGTTCTGCCGGGGCAGGCCCAGCTCAGCTGCGACGCGCTGCAAGGTCACCAGCTCCCCCGTGTTCTCCAGCTTTGCGACGGTTTGAAGGACATCCAGCGGCCGCCCGGTCAGTTCTTTTTCAGTCATATGACACCTGTCATAGTTTAGACATAGACGCGGCGGGAAGGCAAGTGGCGGTCTGGATCCGTCAGGCGGCTGTCGGATGTCATGGCGTGGCGTGGCGCGCCCACCTGCGTAGCTTCAAGTCCGCCTGGGAGGGCAGAGTTTCAGGCCACGTCGAAGGAGTTCAGGGATGATTTCATCTGAAGCGCCGGGACGCAAAAGAGTTTGATACGGATACCACCCTCCCCCAAAGTCTGAGGCGGCCTGACTCAACGCATAGGTCTCCATGGTTGCC
Organism: Deinococcus marmoris DSM 12784; assembly: GCF_000701405.1. GTDB lineage: Bacteria > Deinococcota > Deinococci > Deinococcales > Deinococcaceae > Deinococcus > Deinococcus marmoris. The sequence continues at coordinate 28,196 of NZ_JNIV01000015.1, read as the reverse complement.
GAGTTGTAAAGAATCACCCTGTCTGGTGACGGACAGGCCAGAATCACCTCCTCGAGCTGGAACGGCCAGCGGTCACCGTAATCTTCGACGCCAACACTGGTCTGACCTCCTGGTCTGTGGTCGTTGATCCCTGAAAATCTGGTAAATAAAATTCCCACTATGGCAACCATCAACATCATGTTGATGATGGTCCGGGATTTATTTTTGTCGTGCATGAACACCTCGAGCGTGGTTGAGTAGCCCCGCGTTACCCATCCCCGGTTGAGCGGCATACTGGGTTTCCTGATGCATTTTGATCGGTTCCAGGGAAGACAAAATCGGCAGCAGGTTTGCCTCAGTCTCGGCGGGGTGGACAAAGTTTCAGGCCACGCCGAAGAAGTTCGGGCAGCAGTTCATCTGGGGTGCCGGGGCGCAGCAGGGTTTGATACGCCCCCCAACCGCCGCCAAAGTTTATGGCCGTCTGACTCAGTGCGTAGACTTTTCTCGTTTCTGGATGGACGAGTGTCACGGTGTCGGCGGAGTGGCAGGCCAGGATGACGGTGTCTGGTTGAAAGGGCCAGCGGTCGCCGAAATCTCTGGCGCTGATGTTGGTAGAACCTCCAGGGTTGTAGACGTTGTTTCCTGAAAGTCTGGCCCACAGGATCCCCACAACAGACAGCGTGATCACAACGTTGAGAATGATTTGAAGCTTGCGCTTGTTTTCCACGAATACCTCAGGTCTGGTCTTGACCGCCCGGCACTTTTGATCTGCGGGCTGATCTGTGACCACACGCCCCGTTCGGTTTCTTGCCTCTCAGTCTAGGTGCTGGAGGCGGACCGGAAAATGTCGGCGTCAGGGGCTCGAGGAAGGTGGTGCCAGGCCCAGTTCTTCCTCCATCCAGCGGGCCTGCACTGTCAGTGCCTCTCTCAGGGTGTTCAGATGCGTTGCCTCAAAGCGGCGGTACATCTCCCGCGCTGAAGCCTGTGCCGACGCCCTTGATCTCAGCGCCGGCGAGAAGTTGGGATGGCTGCTCAGGATCTGCGCCCAGATCCAGGCGGCGGCGTTGCGCTGCAGCGCGGCGGACTTGGTTGGTTGCAGTCCGGCGGCGTTGCGGCAGTTTTCCCAGGCGTCCGCGTCCAGTTCCACGAAGTCCTCGAGGGCCTGTTGCGCCGCGCGGTAGTCCCGGTGGGGCCCCGGACCCTCCAGCCGTGTGGCCAGAGTATGAAGGGCCCGTGCGAAGGCGTCCTTGTCCCCGGTCTGTCCCAGGTGGATCATCATCGGGTTGGTGCTCGCGCCCTTGAACAGGCCGCCCAGTCCCAGGGGGAAGGCGCTGTCCGCGACGCTGTACTGGCCAGTCAGGCGCACCAGCGCCATGCTGACGGCCACGCGCGCTGAGAGTTCCTCGATGCTTAGCCCCTCCAGCAGTGGCCGGAAGTCGCGGTCATAGTCTTCTTGCCAGATCAGCTGGGGAACATGCTCGGTTTTGAAGGTCCGGTACTCTCCCGTGCCCGAGGCTGCGAGGTGGCCGACGGTGCGGTGGGTCAGCGCCCGGTGGGCCATCACCTCATTCAGCGCGGCGGCCAGCGGCCCGTCCAGGTGAAAGTCCCGGCCCAGGGCGCGCACAGCGCTGCCCCGGATGGTGCGGGAGCGCTCAACCAGTGGGCGCAGCCCCTCAGTGATGCCGGCCTGATCCGGGGAGGCCAGCAACTCCACGGCCCAGGGGAGGATGGCGGCCACCAGGCGGGGATCGTCAGGGGCGGCCTTGTAGGCGTGGAACGCGGTGCCGCGTTTCCCCGCCTCCACTTCCCGCAGATCGTCGCGCCCCTCGCAGGCTTGTTGCCAGGCCTGTTCGAGGAACAGCGGCAGCGTTCCCAGGTCGCCGGGTTGTCCGGCGTGCCGCGCCAGGGCCAGCAGGGACCGCAGGTGCCCGAAGTAGGCCACAGGGGTCACGGGTTCACCGAGCACTGCTGGTGCCGCGCCGTCCAGCACCGCGTTGATCTTGTGCTGCGCTTCAAGCAGCCGACTCTCACTGGAGAGGTCCGCCGTTTCGACCTCGCGCAGGTCACAGCCGCAGGGTCTGGAGGCCCGGCCGGTTCCAGCCACGCCCTTGCCCAGCGGGTTGGCGCACAGCCCCGGGACAGGCACGTGGGTGATGAAGCGCGGCTGGTTGCCCAGATCGGGACGGTAGTTGCCCGTGCGGCGCTCACAGCGGGGGCAGCGAGCCACCAGCAGAAGTCCGTGGGTCAGGCAGACAAACGAGGTCCACAGTTTCCAGCGCAGCCGCCAGGCGCCGTTCTCCTCCAGGCAGGCTGGACAGCAGGCTGAGCCGCTGGCTCCGGACCACTCGTTGCGCGTCACGGTCATGATGCTGTTGATGTCTTGGAGGTTCAGGCCCGTCAGGTCAAAGACCACCCCGTCGAGGTCGCGCAGCAGCATCTGCTGGATGTTTTCGGGCGTCAGGCGGCAGGCGCGCGCGAAGGCCAGGCGCTGCCCCGGGCTCAGGTCGATGCCGTAGCCCACGGGCATCCGGGCGTCATGCGCGTCTTCTGAAATCAGTCCGGTGTGATACATGATCGTCGAGACCGGAACGGGAATGAGCTGTCCGGCCGCCAGACGGTCCACGTAGCTGGCAAAGGCCTCCGGCCCCTCGGGGCCTTCCAGGGGTCTGATGGCGGTGGACAGGGGGCGCAGCCGGTTCATGGCGTCTCGCCGGGTGTTTCGTCGGGCGGAGGGACGTCATCCAGACTGCCTTCCATGGTGGAGCGGTAGTCTGTCAGGGCGCTGCGCAGGCTTGCGGCGTCGATTTTCTCGCCCTTCCCCACGGCTTTCACGGCAAGTGTGCGCAGCAGGTTCATCAGCGGCCCCACGCTGCCGTTGGTGCGGTTGTAGAGCAGGGCGGCGCACCGCTTCAGGGTGCCAGGCTCGTGATCCAGCAGGGGGAGGTGTTTCTCCACGCTCTCCAGCAGCTTCACCCAGGTGTCGGTGCCTTTCTTGAAAGGGGGAATGGGCAGGTGAATGAAGCGCGAGGCGGTTTGACTGGAGGCCAGCGAACTCTCGTCCTGTTCCTTGAAGATGCCCATCTTCTCGACGTCCACGCCGATGTAGACAAAGGTAGCCCCGGTCAGGCTCATCAGCGACTTGAGGAACTTTGAGGTTTCCTGGCCGCTCTGCGAGTGCACCCGCAGGAAGTGGATGTCGTCGATCACGAACATCAGGATGGTGTGGCGCTCGATGGCCGCGTAGATGGCCTTGACGAGCGTACTCTCGGTCGGGCGGCCACGCGTCGGGGCATGCAGATATTCGCAGATCGCCTGTGCCATGTCCTTGGGGGTCGTGTCGCGCAGCAGCGTGACGTGCACCACGGGGATGAACTGGTGCTCCGAGTCTTTGTCCGGGAAGGTGGCTCTGGACCGGATATCCAGCTCGAACTGCCGTGCGATGGCCTTGGCCATGGTGGTCTTGCCCAGGTTGGCGTCGCCGTCGATCACCACGCCAGGTTTGACCTGGTCGCGCGGGGCCCGCATGTTGGCGTCAGTCTGTTCCTTGATGCATTTTTTGGCCATGTCCAGCATGGGCGTGTTGAGCGGGCCAAACTGCATGATGTAGTTCTTGCGGGCCTCGTCGTGGGCGAGCTGATCCGCGCTGGAGAGCGCCCCGTACTCCTCCCGTGAGAGCCGCGCTGGCTGGGTGGCCGCCTTGCGGTTCACATAGGCGCGCCAGCCCTCGTAGGTGTAGATGCTGTCGTCCATGGCGTTGCCATCAGCGTCGGCGGGGGAGCCGAAGGGGAGGATGACTTTGGCCATCTAAAATTCATCCCCGACAACTTCAAAGAGGTGGTCATCGGTGTCTGGGTTTTGAGCTTCGGGGGCCGCGCTGGCCTTGATTTTCTTGACCCTGGTTTTCCCGGTCATGGCCTGACGCTGGGCGTCGGCGGCCTCACGGCGGGAGATTTCCTGTTTCTGCTTCCCGCTCAGGACCTGTTTGGCGGTTTGCGCGGCGCGTTTGCTGGTCTGGGCCACCCGGGTGGCGTAGGCGTCGTCCATGTCCTGGCGCACGGCGCGCAGGGGGTCTTTTTCAGTTTGAGCGCTGCGCTCCTCGATCACCACCTTGACCTGATCAGCCAGCCCGTCCTGGAAGGGGCGCGAACGCCAGTCGGCGTCGCGTTCGGTGATCTCGTGCCAGGCCAGGGTCTGGGGATGCTGGAAGTGGATCACGGTGGGATCACGGCCGTCGATCTTGAAGGGCCAGCGCCGGCCCAGTTCCAGGTAGGGGGACTCCTGGCCCCGGAAGTCGTTGAGCACGGCCGAGTCGTACTGCCAGCCGTCGATGCGCACGCCGGTGTCCGAGATGGTGCGCAGCTCGGTCCGCAGGGCCAGGTAGTAGGCGTCACGGCCCAGCGGCACGGTCAGGTGTCCAGCGTGCGAGACGCCGAAGGCGAACATTTCCGACGGGGTGAGCTTGACCCTGGGGGTGCGCGGGTGACACAGCCCGTCGTGGGGCCGGTGGTTGTAGTAGCGAGCCACCCACTGGATCAGCTCGAACTGGAGCTCCCACTGAAAGTGGAAGGGCTTGACCCGGCGCCCGCGTGCCAGAACGTGCGGGCCGACATAGCTTTTCAGGCGCTCGGCCAGCGCCTGGCGGATGTGCCTGAAAAGGCGCTCGATGTGCGCCTTGTCGCTGCCTGTTCCGGGGCGGGCCAGCAGAATGTCGGTGCCCAGACGCAGGCACAGCTCACGGAGTTCCCGGCTGATGAAGACCTTGCCGTTGTCGACCATGATCGACTCAGGCAGGACCGGGGGGACGTTGAGCAGTGGTTCACCCTCGGGCATCTCGTGAGAGGCGAGCATGACGCCCTCGGGAACGCCCAGGTAGGGCAGCCGCGCGTCTTCGGGGAGCGTGGGCCACGAGGGATGGGCGCGCACTGGATGGACGATGTCCAGCATCAGCGTGGTGATGTCCACGCCCCGGGGTTCGGTCTCGACCAGGCGGACGGCCACGATGGCGCGCGAGTACAGGTCCATCGCCACGATCATGCTCAGTTTCAACTCGTGGCCGTCGACCTCGCTGCGGGCCAGCACATCGAAAGGGGTAATGTCAAGCAGCACGTACTGGCCGGGCCGCACGCAGACGATCTTGCCGAAGGGGCGTTTTTTCCCCCGGCTGGCGTCGCTTTGCCGGCGCTTGGCGGAGTGGGTCAGCTCCGGGGCGTAGCGCTTGATCAGCTTGTTAAAGGTGGGCTGGCTGGGCAGGGGCGTGTCTTGCCCCCGGGCTTTGAGATCTTTCTCGACCAGGTCACGCATGGTGATAAAGGAGAGGTCACTGTCGTCCTGGCGTTGTTTGGCCAGCCGCAGAATGGCGTCACCGAGCACCACCTCTGCGTCTCCGAGCCGGGAGGACACCTGGATGGCCTTGCGGTTGATCAGTCCCGAGGGGTGCTGGCCTGCTGCGCGGTAGCTCTGGATCCAGCGGGAGACCTGCCGGGTGGTGATGCTGAGTTCAGCGGCCTTGGCAGACACCCGCTGGCGCTGGCTGGTGCCGTCGTAGGCCGCGCGCGGCTCGCCGGGGAAGCGCGCGTCGGGCTGGCCCAGCCGGTGGCCTGTAAGAACTTCCTGGACGTGTTCCTCACGTTCAAGCGCGTCGGCCCTGACATCGCCTTTGAGGTGGTCCCAGGCCAGTTGCTGGGGAGAGAGCGGCGTGGTTTCCACGCCTTCAAAGCCGAAGGAGGGGTCGCCCACCAGATCACCCGGGTCCATCACATGCAGGGCGCTGTTCTCGCCTCGCAGTTGAACCTGCCCGGCGGCGTCGAAGCCAAGAACCAGGTAGTCCTTGCCCTGAAAGTGAACGGCGGCGCCGGCGGCCAGGCGGCTCACGCGGCCTCGCCGGGTAGGCGTGTGGCCGTCAGCACGGTGGTGTGCGAGAGCGGCCGGGTGAGGTCGAGTTCGATGCGGTGGTCCCAGATCAGGTGGTAGATCGCCGGGCGGGTCAGCGCCGGCGGCCCGGCACGCTTAGCCAGTTCGGCCAGCGTGTGCGGGCGCTCGCGCAGCAGGGTCAGCAGTGGAGAAAGGTAAGTCATCAGCCCCGCGGGCCGGTGTCGGTAGCCCGCCAGGTACTGGATGTTGCGCACCATGCTGGGGGGAGGCGGTGCCCACAGTTCGAACTCCACGCCGATGGGCCCCAGGGCATCGCGGGCAGCCTCAAGGGCGGGTTGCAGTCTGGGGGAGTTGTGGAATTTCAGGGGTTTGACATCCTCGACCAGTCGGGTGCGTCCGGGACGGATGATCAGCAGGTCCGGGGTATAGCGACGTATTTTGTGTCCTTCCGACCACTCCAGCGTGAAGGGCTGCGCGGCGAAGGTGGCAACGCCGGCGTCGAAGTCCAGGAACTGCATGCGCAGCCGCTCAAGACCGGACTCGAAGCGCTGGTGGTTGCCAGTTTTGGTGGAGGCGTACCAGCCGATCCTGTTGACCTGGCCGTGGTAGTTCGGGATGTCACGTACGGGCTCCAGGTTGGAGGTGATCAGGCTGCGGAGCAGGCTGACGTCACCGCGCAGGGCTGTCAGGGCGCCCACTGGTCTGTACAGCAGGGTGAAGGTCACGGCGTCACCTGCACTGAGGGCGGGTTGGGTTCTGGAGCAGCAGTCATGGCAGTTCTCCCTGGACACCAGTTCCCGGCATACGGCGAAAGCCGACCCATCAGCCAGAGGCCAGGGCAGACGCTGCACCAGGGGTGCCAACGTCAGTATGTAACAGGTGTCATAGGACGGTCAAGGTGTCGCTCAGAAGGATAAAGGTCGGCGGCCCTGTGATGTGGCTCATGGACTGACCCCCAAATGGGTGATGACATTTTAGCTTTATAGATGACACATTTATTTTATACAGCAACACATCGTTCCAGACGGTGAATTCTAGATTTCCTCAAAAATTTTGTAAAGCTCAAGATGTCATCTTTTTTATCATTATGTTCGTCTTTGTCGCAAAAACAACGTGTTGGACGGCGCTTTGTGGTGATGACATGTTTGTTTTATAGATGACATCTGAGCTTTATGTCGTTTTATACCGTTCTGGACGGCATCCAGGTAATTGAATTCTTCAAATCCATAAAGCTCAAGATGTCCATACAGTGGTTTATGCAGTTTTTGAGGCTACCACGCGTGCGTGTAAAATGTGATTTTTGTCGATCTGGACGCACAAAACCCGCCTTATCGGCGGGTTAGGAGGGGGTGCTGACATTTTGATCTTTATAGTGACATCTCCAGCTTAATTCGACAGCTACTGGCTGAGCGTACCGATGATGCTGAACATGGGCAAAAACATCCCCGCCACGATGGTCCCGACGATGCCGCCCAGGAAGACGATCATGATCGGCTCGATGGCCGCCGTCATGCTTTCGACGGCCTCATCAACTTCACGGTCATAGAAGTCGCCCACCTTGGAGAGCATCGAGTCCAGCGCGCCGGTTTCCTCTCCAATGGCGATCATGCTGACCACCATCGGCGGAAAGACCTTGCTGGTCGCCAGACTGGAACTCATCTGCTCGCCGACCATCACCACGTTCTTGGCGTTCTCGATGGTCTCCTCGATGATGGCGTTGTCTGCCGTGCCCTTGGTGATTTCCAGCGCCTCGATGATGTTCACGCCGCTGCTGATCAGCAGGCCGAAGGTGCGCGCGAAGGACGCGATGGCGCTTTTCTGGGTCAGGTTGCCGAAAACGGGCAGCTTGAGCTTGATGTCGTCGATGACCATCCGGCCCTTGGGCATCTTGTACACCCAGCGGTAAATAAACGTGATGATCACCCCGAAAACCACCAGCAGCCAGGCCGAATTTTGCAGGAATTCCGACACCGCCATCAGCATCTTGGTGATGAAGGGCAGCGGCGCGTTGAGCTGCGCCAGGATGTTTGCGAACTGCGGCACGATGGTGGTCAGCAGGAAGTAGGTGATCAGGACGGCGAAGCCCAGCACCACCACCGGGTAGGTCAACGCGCTCTTGATCTTGCCGCGCAGCGCGAGTTCTTTTTCCTGAAAGGCGGCGACACGCTCCAGCACGGTATCCAGGGTGCCGCTGGTTTCCCCGGCGCGCACCAGATTGACATACAGGCGGTTAAAGACCTTGGGATACTTGGCGAGGGCCTCGCTCAGGGGGGTGCCCGCCTCCACCTCGCTGCGCAGGGCTTTCACGGTCTTCTGAAAACCCTTGTGTTCGATCTGACCCTGCAACACCGCCAGCGACTGCACCAGCGGCACCCCGGCGTTGATCAGTGTGGCAAGCTGTTTGCTGAAGATGGACACCTGCTTGAGGCTGGGCGGGCGGTCATCCAGAAAGGGAATCTTGAGGTCCGCGTTCAGGCCAGACTTGGGGGCCTTGATCTCGACGATCATCAGGTTCTTGGCCCGCAGGGTGTCGCGGACCTGGGCCTCCGTTTCGGCCTCCATCTGGGATTTCAGGACTTTGCCGGAGCGGTCGCGCACGCGGTATTCGAAGACGGCCATATTGGGGCCAGTATAATCTGGAGCGGTCTTGCGCTGGCCTTACAAGCGCCGCATCCTATGCCTGAATCCCAGACCTTTTTTGCCCCAAATGACGCCGCTCCTGCGGTGGACGCTGCCTGGGCTGTCCTTCAGCGGGGCGGTGTGGTGGCCTATCCCAGCGAGACGGTCTGGGGGCTGGCCATTCTCCCGGATCACCCGGAAGGTGTGGAGCGTCTGTACGCGGTCAAGGGCCGCGCCGCCAGTCGCCCGGTGCAGGTGTCGTGTCAGGACGCCCTCGCCGCGCTGGAACTGGCCCAGCCGGACGCGGCTCTCTCGGCCCTGTCCACGCTGTGGCCCGGCCCATTGACCCTGGTGACCCCGGCCCTGCCAGGCACGCCGTCCACGCTGGCCCCCGGTGGTCTGGTGGGGCTGCGGGTGCCGTCCCATCCACTGGCGCTGGCCTTGCTGCGGCGCTGCGGCGGACGGCTGCTGACCACCAGTTGCAATCCCAGCGGCCAGCCCCCGGCCCTGTCGGCGGCCCAGGCGCAGGACATGGCGCTGGCGGATTTCGTGCTGCCTGACCTGCAATACGGGAATGTGGACGGGCGGCCAGTTGGTGGGCAGGCCAGCACCGTGGTCCAGTTGCCCGCAGGTGTGGTGCTGCGCTCCGGTCCATTGGACGGCGCAGTGGCCGCGCTGCTGGCCGGACTGCGAACGTGACGGAGGCCAGTTCCCCGCCCCGGTTGTCCGCCCTGATCGGTGCAGCGCTGCTGGCTGCCGGGCGGCCCGTGACCGCGCGTGAACTGGCCGAGACGCTGGACATTCCCGAGGCCACCGCCGTGCGGGAACTGGAGGCGTTCGCGCATACCCTGGCGGCGGCCCATCTGGGCTTCGTGGCCGAGGCCGTGGCGGGAGGCTGGCGTTTGATCGTGCCGCCCGCGCTGGCTGCCCGTCTGTCGCCGCTGCTGGCCCCGCCGCCGCTGCCCGCGCTGAGCAGCGCCGCGCTGGAGGTGCTGGCGGTGATCGCCTACCGCCAGCCCGTGACCCGCGCCGAGATCGAGGCCATGCGCGGCGGCAGCGCAGGCACAGTGGTGACCTTGCAGGAACGTGAACTGGTCAAGGTGGTGGGCCGCTCGGACGCAGTGGGCGGCCCGCTGCTGTACGGGACCACCGCGCGCTTCCTGCTGGACTTCGGCCTGGGTGGGCTGGAAGACCTTCCGGCGTTGCAGGACGGCGGGTTCTCCCACCTGTTGCGCGGCTAGGAAGTGGCTGGAGTGGGCGTCGGGGGTATCCGGGTGGAGTCCCCCCCCGGAGGGCGCGTTGACTTCTGGCCTTTGCCGTTACACTCACTGTGCAAATAGACCCACTGTACAAACGCGACCTGCCCCCAACACCCCCATGAATAACACCACCAGCCTCGAAACCTTTGATTTCCTGCAATTGATGTACCTGCTGAGCGAGCAGGGCCGCACGGGCGTGCTGACCGTTCACCGCGCGGACGGGCCGTTTCAGGCGTTTCTGGAAGGCCAGCGGGTCCGGCACTTCCAGTTCGCGGCCCAGACCGGGGTGCCCGCCCTGCTGCGCCTGCTGCGTGATCCGCAGGGCCGCTTTCAGTTCGACGAGGGCGTGGTGCATCCCAATCCGCTGCTGAACGTCAATCTGGACGACGTGGCGCTGGAGGTGCTGGACGGTCTGCCGGAAAAACCGCTGCCCTACACCGGCCCGGCCAAGCTCACCTCGCCGGAACGGGTGGCGCGCATCCGCTGGGGCCTCAAGGAACAGGCGATTCTCAAGCAGATCGAGGTCCAGCGGCCTGTGTCCGTGCTGTCGCAGGACCCCGACGCCCGCAAGCTGCTGCAAAAGATGCACCAGATCAAGCTGATCGCGCCGCGCAAGTCCCGCGTGGCCCGCCTGAGCGTGGCCGTGACCCGCGAGGTCCGGGGCGTGGCTGTTATCGACGAACTGATTCTCAAGCGCTGGAAGGAGGACATGCTGCGCCCGCCACAGGACATCGCCATCAGAACCGACGACGGGCAGGTCCATACCCTGCCGGTGCGCGGCGGCCCGAACCTGTCCAACTCTTTGCTGATTCCTGCCGAACTGCTGATGAGAACCGGCCTGCGCGCCGGGGACAGCGTGCTGGTGCGCCCCGCGTGAGCTGGGCCGGGTGAACTGACTCGGGTGATCTGGGTCCCGTTGCCCGGAACCGCAATCGGGTAGCCTCGGCGCATGACCCGGACTTCCCACCTTCCCGCCCAGACCGTGAAACTGGCCGTGATCCAGATGCACGTCACTGACACGCTGGACGACAACGTGGCCCGCGCCCAGGCGCATGTGCGCGACGCTGCCGCTCAGGGCGCGCAGGTGATCCTGCTGCCCGAACTGTTCGAGAACCTGTATTTCTGTCAGGTGGAGCGCGAGGACTACTTCGCCCTGGCCCACCCGCAGGAGGCCCATCCCTTTATCGGGCGCTTCCAGAATCTGGCGCGTGAATTGGGCGTGGTGCTGCCCCTGAGCTATTTCGAGCGGGCCGGGCAGGCGCATTACAACAGTCTGGTCTGCATCGATGCGGACGGCAGCGTGCTGGGCAACTACCGCAAGACCCACATTCCCGACGGCCCCGGCTACGAGGAAAAGTATTACTTCAACCCCGGCGACACCGGCTTCAAGGTCTGGCCCACCCGCTTCGGGCGCGTCGGCGTGGGTATCTGCTGGGACCAGTGGTATCCCGAAACCGCCCGCGTGATGATGCTTCAGGGCGCGGACTTTCTGCTGTACCCCACCGCCATCGGCAGCGAACCCGCCGAGGTGGACACGCCAAACACCCACCACATGTGGCAGCGCGCGATGGTGGGCCACGCGGTCAGTAATTCCAGCTACGTGGCTGCGGCCAACCGCATCGGCACCGAAGTCGTTGGCGGGCTGAGTCAGACGTACTACGGGCACTCGTTCATCAGCGACTACACCGGAGAACTGATGGCCGAATTCGGCGACACCGACGAGGGCGCGCTGACCCATACCCTGAATCTGGCCGAGGCCCGTAAATTCCGCGCGGGCATGGGCTTTTTCCGGGACCGACGCCCGGAGCTGTACGGTCCGCTGCTGACCGTGGACGGGGTGACGCGGCGGGGCTGAATCTGGAGAGAAGGCCCCTCAAACTTTCTGGCCTGCAATGGAGATCATGCAAGGGAGGTCAGATCAGAGTGGGATGGGGGAGTCCACAGGCCAGCTTGGTTTTCCTGCGCTTTTGCTCAGGAGGCCCCATCTTTCTGTCGCTGATCAGGCCAGAATCTCAGAGTGAGGCGAATTTTCAGCCTCCACGCTGATATCAGGGCTTCTGAACCGCGTAGGGACTGTTCAGCACGCGCCTGGCTCCCCGGTAGCGCGGTGCCCAGTAGCGGTCCGCCATCAGGGTGTCCAGCGAGACCTTGCCCTGGTAGCTGTTGGCGCTGACGAAGGTGTCGGCCCCCAGGTAGATGCCCACGTGTGAAATGCGTCCGCCGCCCGCCGTATCGAAGAACACCAGATCGCCGGGTTGCAGTTGGTCTGCCGCCACCGGCTGACCCACCCGCGCCTGATCGGCGCTGACGCGGGGCAGCCGCACGCCCAGCGGCGTGAAGACCTGCAACACGAAGCCGCTGCAATCCAGTCCGCTGCGGGTGGTGCCGCCGTAGCGGTACGGCGTGCCCAGCAGCGCCATCGCCATGCCCCGCCAGTCGCCGGGCAGCGTGGCGACAGAGGGAACGTCCGGTTCTGCTGGGTTGGGAATGGCTGGCCCTTCTTCTGCGGGCAGGGGCTGGCCGGAGAGTGGCTCGCTCGGCAGCGGTTGACTGGGCAGCGTTTGGCTGGGCAGTGGCGCGGGTGGCTGGGCGGCGCTCAGAACGGGCGGCGCAGTCAGGGTGGAGGACAGCGAGAGGACCGGCACCATAACCAGTGGCCCTGAAGCAAGAGGCCCTGGCGTGGGGGCCAGGGCGACGGGTGCGGACTGTGTGGGGGGCAGCGTGGCGTTGGCGGGCAACAGCAGCACCTGACCCACCTCCAGAATCGCGCCTTCCGGCAGGGCGTTCTCGGCCAGAATCGCGTCCACGCTGACGCTATAGCGCCTGGAAAGGGCGTACAGCGTTTCTTTGGCCGCGACGATATGGCGCGCCGTTCTGGAGACCCGTAGAATCTGGCCGATTTTCAGGTCAGGGCTTCGCAGGCCGTTCAGCGCCAGCAAGGCCTCCACGCTGATGCCCGCGCGCTTTGCGACGGCGTACGCGGTGTCTTTGGCCTGAATGGTGACGGTCACGCCCTGGAATCCGCTGGCCTGTGCCCCGGCCAGCCCTCCCAGGGACAGCAGGGCGCTGAGCATCAGGGCGGAAAGGGGCAGGACGGTGGACTTTGGACGCATCGGATTCAGGCTCGCAGGGGGCGATGACAGGGACTGACGGGGATGTGTTGGAGATAAGATTGTGCGTACCGTAACACATCATGAAGGATTGAAAAAGGAGAGAGAGATGAGAAACGTCATCCAAAAGATGTTTGACAGGTGGCCAATCATGCGGTGTGTGAAGAATTCCGAAGTCCTCATCGCCCCTTTAATCGGCTGTCCAGGCTGACATTCTTCCGGGCGGCGGGCGTATGGTGGGCGGGTGTTTGCGCGTGTCGGCGAGTGGCGGATCAATACCTTCAGGGCGCTCCAGCATCCCAACTACCGCCGCTACTGGTTCTCGCAGTTGCTGTCGCTGGTGGGATCGTGGATGCAGGCCACCGCGCAGCAGTATCTGGTGCTGGAGTTGTCTGGAGGCAGCAGCGCGGCGCTGGGCTACGTGACCGTGGCGCAGTTCATGCCCAGCCTGCTGCTGTCGCTGTTTGCCGGGGCGGTCGTGGACCGCGTTCCCCGGCGGCGGGTGCTGCTGACCACCCAGATCGTTTTGCTTGTGACTGGGCTGATCCTGGCAGTCACCACCCATCTGGGCGTCGTGTCGCTGCCGCTGGTCATGGTTCTGGCCTTCATCTCGGGTTGTGCTAACGCCTTCGACATGCCCGCCCGCCAGAGCATGGTGGTGGACTTCGTCCCGCGCGAGGCCGTGACCAACGCGGTGGCCCTGAACAGCCTGTCGTTCAACGTCAGCCGCACGCTGGGGCAGGCGCTGTTCGGGGTGGTGGCGGTGCTGGGGATTCGGCTGCTGGCGGGCGGGGACGCCACGAACATCGCCCGGCTGGCCTTTCCTTTTTACCTGAACGTGGTGTCGTTCGGGGCGGTGATCTACGTCCTCTCGACCCTGCCGTTCCCTGCCCGTCCGGGTCTGGAGCGCAGCAAGGTGTCCGACGACATCCGCGAGGGTCTGCGCTACGTCCGCGCCACGCCGCCGGTCCGCAACGTGATGCTGCTGGTAGGGCTGATGAGCCTGACCGTCATCAATTTCAACATCATCATTCCCTACTTTGCCCGTGTGGTCTACGGCGAGCGCGAGGCGGCCTTCGGCCTGCTGTCGGCCTTTTTTGGGGTGGGGGCGATGGGCGGCGCGCTGTGGCAGGCCAGCAAGCCCAATCCGGTGCGGAACCTGCGTTACGGCGCGGTGATTCTGATTGCCTCTACCGTCGCGCTGGCACTGACGCCTGGCTCGGTGCTGGCCGCGCCCGTGCTGGCCGCCTGCGGTTTCGGGATGCTCACGTTGCTGGTCAGCGCCAACAGCACCGTGCAACTGACCATTCCCGATCACCTGCGCGGGCGCGTGATGAGCCTGTATTCCTTCGTGCTGGTGGGGATGGGGCCGCCCGGCGCGCTGCTGTCCAGCGCACTGATCAACAAGGACGGTCCGCTCGGCTCGCGCTGGGGTCTGATCGTGCTGGCCGCGCTGGGGCTGATCTCTCTGCTGGCGCTGTGGCGCAGGCTGCCGCGCAAATTGGAAGAGCCGAAAGTGGCAGCGGACTGACCGGGCCGCCAGCTTGCCCCCTCTTTCTCAACCCGGTTCAAATCCTGCCCCGCGCGCAGACTGTTATGCTTGACACATGGTTTCAGACCGCACCCACGAACATTCGCAAGTGCTGATCACCTGGACGCTGATCGTGATCGGCATCGGCGCGGTGATCGGCATCGGCACCGCCGCCGCCCTGATGGCGCGCAAGGACCGGCCCCTGCTCGACGATCCCGACGCGCCGCTGTTCATCTGAGTGGCCATGATGTTCCACGCAACCCTCTTCCCAGTGGAGAGGGGTTTGTCATCTCTGCCGTCTAGAACGGCCAGACGCGCGGAATGATCAGCAGGGACACTGCGAAGGTCACCAGCGTCAGGCCGGAGCCGACGCGCACGAAATCCATGAAGGTGTAGCGTCCGGGGCCGTAGACCAGCATGCACGACGGCTCCAGCGGCGTGATGAACGAGTTGCTGGCCGCAATCGTGATCCCGATGATGAAGGGGCGCGGGTCATAGCCCAGCGTCTTGGCGGTGCCGATCGCCAGCGGCAGCATCACCAGCGCCGCCGCCTGATTGCTCATCGGCTGGGTCAGCGCCACCGTGACCACGAACAGCGCGGCCAGCAGGCCATAGGGTCCCAGCGGCTCCAGCACGCCCGACAGCGCCCCGGTCAGGACGCTCGCCGCCCCGGTGGCTTCAAAGGCCGCGCCGAAGGCCAGCATGGAGGCGATCAGCACGATGATCGGCCACTCCACCGCGCCGTAGGCTTCCTCCGGCGAGATCAGGCGGAAGGCCAGACTCAGGGCGACGGCCACCACCACGGCCACCGCCAGCGGCACGACGCCGAATGCGCCCAGACCAATTGCGCCGGCGAACAGGGCCACCGCCAGCGGCGCGCGGCGCGGGTCACGCACGCGCTCGGTCAGGTCACCCATGACGGCCAGATAATCGCCCAGTGAGTCGATGCGTGCAGCATTCCCCTGGATCAGCAGCAGGTCGCCCACGGCCAGCCGCACACCTCCCAGCCGCTCGAAGTGCTGCGCGCGGCGGTGCAGGGCCAGCACCGAGACGCCGTAGCGTTCGCGGAAGCGGCCCTCCTTGAGCGTGCGCCCCAGCAGCGGTGAACCGGGCAGCACCACAGCTTCGATCAGTCTCACGTCCCCGGCCTCTCCTGGCTCGGCGCGCAGCTTCTGCTCGGACTTGCTGACCACCCCCAGCGTGCTTTTCCCGGCCAGGATGCGTTCGGTCTGGCCCTCTACCGCCAGCGTGTCGCCGGACTGGACCATGAAATCCGGCCCCGGCGCATAAAAGGTCTGGTTGTCCCGCCGCACGGCCACCACCGTCAGCCCGTGATCGCGCCCCAGCCCGCTGTCCCGCAGCGCCTGATCCGCCAGCGGACTGCCGGGGGCCACCGTCAGGTCCGCCAGATAGGCGCGCAGCGAGTCTTCCAGCGCGGCCTCTCGGTCCGGCAGCAGGCGGGGGGCCACGAAGAACAGGTACAGCAGCCCCACCACGGCCACCGGCAGCCCCACCCAGGCCAGCTCGAAAAAGCCCAGCGGCGGCTGCCCGGTGGTGGGCAGCGCCCCCGAGACCACCAGATTGGTGCTGGTGCCGATGATCGTGATGGTTCCGCCCAGGATGCTGGCAAAGGCCAGCGGCATCAGCGCCCGCCCCGCGCCCATGCCCGCGCGCCTGGCCAGCCCCGCCACCACCGGCAGAAAGACGGCAGTGGTGGCGGTGTTGCTGGTAAAGGCGCTGATCCCGGCCACCGTGCCCAGCAGCCCGCGCAGCATGGCCGGGGCGTTGCGCGCGCGTCGGGCCAGCGACACCCCGATCCACTCGATCACCCCCGCCCGCAGCAGCACCCGCGTCAGGATGAACAGTGAGGCGATAGTCAGTACCGTGTCGCTGCCAAAGCCCGCGAACGCCTGTTTGGGCGTGACCAGCCCGGTCAGCATCAGGGCCGAAAGCAGGCCCAGGGCGGTGACGTCCACCGGCAGCCATTCGGTGGCAAACAGCACCAGCGCGGCCACGAAGAGAATCAGAATCAGGGTTACGGGGTCCATGAATTCACCTGTGGATCATCGGAAGTGGGGGAGGAGCAGAGAAGGGGGGCAAAGGGGGTCTGGAACTGTCCAGAGTGTGCGCGGGGCCAGGGTCGGTCAGATGAGACGGTCTAGATCATGTCCAGAGACGGTTTTCAAAGTCGGCGCACAGGCCCTGGCGGGACGTGCCGGTGCCACTCCTCTCGACAACCGCCGCCCGCGCGGTGGTACGGATACGGCGGCGCTGATACTGTGATCTGGCACCGGCTTTCGCCCCATGCCTCATTCCTCAAGGAGTTTCCATGCCCACCGTTCACGTCTTTGCCCGCGATCACATCAACACCGACGAGATCATTCCCGCCCGCCACCTGACCACCGATGTGGAGGCCGAGCTGGCGAAATTTGCGATGGAGGATTACGACAAGACCTTCGTGAAGCGCGTCCAGCCCGGCGATCTCATCGTGGCTGGGGCGGACTTCGGCTGTGGCAGCAGCCGCGAACACGCCGTCTGGGCCTTGCGCGGTGCAGGTGTGAGCGCAGTCATTGCCCCCAACTTCGCGCGCATCTATTACCGCAATTCCATCAACAACGGTTTTCTGGCGCTGGAATGTGACGGCATCGTGGAAGCCTTTCAGGACGGTGACAATGCCGATCTGGACTTGCAGGCGGGCACGGTGACCAACACGCGCACCGGGCAGGCCCTGACCTTCGTGCCGGTGCCGCAGTTTGCGCTGGACGTGCAGAAGGCGGGCGGCTGGCTGGAATACATGAAAGAACACGACGCCGCCGATCTGGCTGCTGAATTAGAGGGCGAGACGTTGAAGGCAAAGAGTACCGAGGCAGGCCACGGCCACCCCGGCGAGCGTTCAGAAGAGGAGAAAACCCATGCCTAAGATTGTTACGTTGCCCGGCGACGGAATCGGCCCTGAAGTCACCGCCGCCGCCGTGGAAGTGCTGCGCGAGGTGGCCCCGGACCTGACCTTCGAGGAACACGCCATCGGCGGGATGGCCTATGACGCGCACGGCGATCCCTTTCCGCAGATTACCCGCGACGCGCTGGCCGACGCCGACGCCGTACTGCTGGGCACCGTGGGCGGCCCGCAGAACAGCCCCTGGAACAGCCTGCCGCGCCCAATGCGCCCCGAGAGCGGATTGCTGGCCCTCCGCAAGGCGCTGGGCTGCTACGCCAACCTGCGTCCGGTGCGCGTGCAGCCGGGCCTGGAACACCTGTCGCCCCTGAAGCCCGAACTGGCGCGCGGCGTGGACATCCTGATCGTGCGCGAGCTGCTGGGCGGCGTGTATTTCGATCAGGACCGCAAGATCGACGGTGACACCGCCTACAACACCATGCGCTACACCACCCCCGAGGTGGAGCGCGTGGCGAGAATGGCCTTCTGGGCCGCCGAGCAGCGCAAGGGCCGCGTGACCAGCGTGGACAAGGCCAACGTGCTGGAAGTCAGCGAGTTGTGGCGGCGCGACGTGCAGGCGCTGCGTGACCGCGAGTACCGTAACATCCACCTGAACCACGAGTACGTGGACAGCGTCGCCATGCTGATCGTCTCCGATCCCAGCCGCTACGACGTGATCGTCACGGAAAACCTGTTCGGCGACATCCTGAGCGATCTGGCCGCCGTGATCCCCGGCAGCCTGGGCCTGATGCCCAGCGCGAGCTTAGGCGACGGTGCGGGCCTGTTCGAGCCGATTCACGGCAGCGCCCCCGACATCGCCGGGAAAGGGATCGCCAATCCCGCCGCCGCCATCATGAGCGCCGCCATGCTGCTGCGCCACGGCCTGGGGCGCAGCGACGCCGCCAACCAGATCGAGCGCGCCGTGGCCCTGGCCCTGCGCGAGGAACCTACCCGCGATCTGGGCGGCAAGGCGGATACCAGAACCTTCACTAACGCCGTGCTGGAAGCGATGGGCACGCCCGTCGGCTGATCGACTGGGGCTGGGGAGAGGCGGGGCCATCCAGCGCCCCGCCTCTTTCCCGTTTTTCCTGTGCCAGCCAGACGCTATCCTGCCCGTATGCGACTGGTCAGAATGCAGCACGGCGGCGGGGCTTCCTGGGGAGAAGTGGAGGGCGAAACGGTGCAGTTCACCGACGGTATGGGCGGGCCGCGCACAGGCCAGAGCGCTCCGCTGGACACGGCGGCGCTGCTGGCCCCCGCCGAGCCGTCCAAGATCGTCTGCGTGGGCCGCAATTACCTGGACCACATCCGCGAACTGGGCAACGACACGGGCGACCTGCCCACCGAACCCGGCATCTTTTTAAAAGGCCCCAACACCCTGGCTGAACCGGGCGGCACGGTGAACGCCCCAGACTGGAGCGACAACTTTCACTTCGAGGGTGAGCTGGCGCTGGTGATCGGCACGCGGGCGCAGGGGCTGACGCCGGAGAATGCGCTGGCCGCTGTCGCCGGGTACACCTGCGGGCTGGATCTGACCGCGCGGGACCGCCAGAAGACGGACCTGCAATGGTTCCGGGCCAAGGCGGCGGACCGTTTCTGCCCGCTGGGGCCGTGGCTGGAGACCGAACTGGACCCGGCGGACCTACGCGTGCAGACCCGCGTGAACGGCGACACGCTGCAAGACAGCCGCACCAGTCTGATGATCTTCGACGTGCCCGCGATCCTGGCCTACGTGACCCGCTTCGTGACGCTGGAGCCGGGTGACGTGGTGTTGACCGGCACACCCTCGGGCGTTGGTCCCCTGAAGTCGGGCGACACGGTGGAGGTGGAGGTGGAGGGCGTCGGGGTGCTGGTCACGCAGATCGGCTGAGGTCTGGCCCCACGCGTATCTCGGCTCTTTCCCCAGCCCAGGCGCTAGCCTGTGCGCGTGACTCCCGCCGACAAGCACGCCGCCCACCCTACAAACTATGACCTGACCACCCTGGCTGCCCGCGCGGGCGAGGAGGCCCGACCCAACGCGTCCGCGCCGCTCGTCGAGCCGATCTACCAGTCCACCGTCTACGCTTTTGCCGATCTGGACGCGCTGGACGGGGCCATGAGCGGCGCGGAACCTGCCGCCTTTTACTACCGCAACGGCACCCCCAACGGCGCGAGTCTGGAACGCGCCCTGGCCGTACTGGAAGGCACTGAGGCCGCATTGGTGGCCGCTAGCGGCATGGCCGCAATCAGCGCCGCCTTTCTGGGCGTCCTGAAAACAGGCGATCACGTCATCACCGACGCCCGCGTGTACGGCGTGACCTATGCCCTGCTGGCCGAGGAATTCCCGCGTCTGGGCATTGAGGTTTCCTTCGTGGACGCCTGCGATCTGAACGAGGTGGAGGCGGCCTTCCGTCCCAACACCAGACTTGTGCATGTCGAGAGCCTGACCAATCCGCTGCTGACCGTGCCGGACGTGCCCGCCCTGGCAAAGCTGGCGCACGAGCGTGACGCGCTCCTGAGCGTGGACAACACCTTCGCCAGCCCCGCCGTCTTCCGCCCGGCCCTGCACGGCGCGGACCTGATCACCCACAGTGTCAGCAAGTACCTCAGTGGGCATAGCACCGCGTTCGGCGGCGTGCTGTGTGCCCGCGCCGATCTGGTGGCGCTGGCCCGCACGCGGCTGCTGCGGCTGGGCGGCACCATGTCCGCCTTCGATGCCTGGATGACCATGCAGGGCCTCAAGACGCTGGGCCTGCGGATGCGGGCGCATTCCGGCAACGCGCAGGCCGTGGCCGACGTGCTGGTCAACCACCCGCGCGTGGGGGCGGTCTACCACCCCGGCCTGTCCGATCACCCGCAGTTTCATCTGGCGATGGACCTGTATCCCAACGGCTTCGGCGGGATGCTGGCCGCCGACATCGAGGACGCCCCCGCGTTTGTCAAGGCGCTGGCTGGGCGCATTCCCCTGGCCCCCAGTCTGGCCGACGTGATCACCACCCTGTCTTGGCCGTGGGGCACCTCGCACCGTGCGTTGCCCGAGGCCGAACGCCGCCGCCTGGGCATCACGCCGGGGCTGCTGCGGATCAGCGTGGGCATCGAGGACATCGGCGACCTGCTGGGCGATTTCGAGAGCGCGCTGGAAGGCTGAAGTTAGAGCAGTTCTCCAAATTGCGCCACCGGAAGAGAAGACTTCCGGTGACTCCATTCTCTGCTTTGCACTCGTCGTGAACAGTCGCCCCTGGGGACGCCACTCCTCAGCTTTGCAAGTCCGTCCTGCTCGGTAAAAGTCACTCGCTTCGCTCGGTCATCAAAATGGTCTTTTTATAACAACTGCTCTAAGGCAGCGGCAGCCGCGTGGGAACGGGGGCCGCATATTCGGGCTTGAGTGGAGAAATCTGCTGTCTCAGGGGCCGGAGCGTTGGGGAATAGCAGCGGTCTGTGCCCCGCTCGTCCGCTCTGAAGGCGGGCGTCTGGCCCGGTTTGACCCACAACTGGTACTGCCGGATGCTTGCCAGGCCCGCCCCCTCGGGTTGACCGGGTTCGCACCTCTGCGTCGCCGCCGTGAAGCGGTGGGGCGTGGTGGGCAGGCCCCCGGCAGCCACCCGCCTGAAATCCCAGACGTTCAGCCATTTCAGGCCCACGCCCGCGTCTCCAAAGTTTTCCAGCATCGCCAGTTCGCGCAGGCCGTCGCGGTTGATGTCCAGCACGCTGTAGACCTCGCTGATCGCGCTGGCCTCGAAGGCGACGTGCAGCACGGGTGTTCCGGCGCGCGTGATCAGCAGACCCACCGTGTCTCCCATGTAGATCAGGCAAGTCTGATAAACCAGGGCCGTTTCCTGCGCGCCCGCTTTCAGGAACGGTCCCGGCGCACGCCCAATCAGTTTCGGCGCGGCAAAACGTTCTCCCAGCGCGCAATCTTCCCCTCCGCGCAGAGCGGCGGCCCGTCCGATCAGCGCGCGTTCTTGGGGAGTGGCCTGCGGCGGCGTGAGTGTCCGCTCCGCGCTATACAGCACGCGCCAGCCTGCCTGGGCATCTGCTCCGCTTCCCATCACCATCAAGGAGGCCAAGCCCGCCATCACCCTGCTCAGGAGATTCATGCTCCAGCGTAACAGGTGTGGGCCAACGGTCAGTCGGGGCGAGTGGTGGCGCGGACGGTTCTGCACGAAACAGACGGAATCCGTATGAGGCCACCACCCGGCTCTTCAAAGCCCTGGAGAGCCGGGTCCGCGCCTGAACGGTTGAAGCCGCCCTTCCGCTCTGCCCCACTTTCCTGGCCCGCCAATTCAGAATCGGGCCGTCTATACTGGGCCGTGTGAAGCCCATTGGCCCCTACGTGGCAGTTCAGGCCCTGCCTCCCCCGGCGAATGGGGTGGCGGCGGCTGACAGCCCCATTCAGACCTTTCGGGCCACGGACCGGCTGACTGGAATCCCTGTTCTGCTGCACGTCTTACCCTATGCACAGGGGCTGCCGGATGTGCCGTTCTCGCCCCATCTGTTGCCGGTGGTAGACAGCGGTGTGGACGGCGAACAGGCGTATCTGGTGACCGAACTGCCGCTTCAGGCCCACCCCGCCCAGGACCCGGAACTGGCCGCGCGCGGCGCACTGGCGGCCCTGGGTGCGCTGCACGGGAGCGGCATGGCACACGGCGGCGTCAGCGGGGCACAGCTCTGGAACCATGATGGTGGGGTGGCCCTGGCCGGGGCGGGCCTGCCCTGGCGCGAGGACGCCACCCCGCAGGGTGACCTGAGCGATCTGGCCCTGACCTTACAGGCGCTGGGCGCGCTACCGGAGGCCCTGCGGCCCCTGCTTGAGCAGCCCGGTTCCCTGAGCGCGCACGGAGCGCTGGCGCTGCTCGGCGGTGATGTGGCAGAGCAGGCGCGGAAAACGGCGGGGCAGCATGAAGCCGCAGTGGAGTTGCCGCTGGATCAGCCCGCCGCGCTGGGTCAGCCGTCGGAAGAAAAGGCCGCAGCCATCCTGTCCGGGGCTTCTGGCTCCGAGGTGTCGGAAGGCCAACCTGTTGATCCGCCGCCCTCCCCTGTGCCTCCTGGAAAGGATGCGGCCTCCAGCCCGTCTGGGACCGGAGGTCGGGGAATCGACAGCGAGGGGAGTGCCGTTGAGGGGAGTGTCGTTGGGTCTGCCCAGACCGAGACTGCAAGGCCCGCGTCTGACCAGGGACAGATTTCGGTGGTCTCTCCCTTTTCCAACGCGCCGACGGGGCAGTCGGAAACACCGCAGGAGCGCCGCAGACGCCAGAACGACGAGCGTCAGGAGCAGGCCGCATTGGACAGCCAGGCCGCCGCCGAGCGCCGGGCCGCGCACCTGAGAGAACAGAGCGAACAGGAAACGCGTGAGATTGCACAGGCCGCTGAATTGGCCGCGCTGGGTGTGCCGGTGCCCGAGCCGTTTCAGATGGGCTTCACGGCTGACAGCGCAGATGATGCAGGTGGCGCTGTCCCTGGTGTGCCACCGCGTCAGGTCGAGCGCCTGCCCGCCTCTCTGCGGCGTCCGGGCGGGGAAGCCGTAGACGGCGCGGGGAAGGTGCAGCGGCTGCCAGAGGTGGGCGGCATTGCCGGAACTCCGGCGCGGCGTGATCTTCCGCCGATCCGTATCGGCTGGGATGAGGACGACTCCTGGCGGGTGGTCCGAACCGCCCCCAAGAGTAGTCAGCCCTCGCCACTGCTGCGCTGGGTGCCGCTGGTACTGGTGGTCATCGTGTTGCTGGGCGCGGCCCTGCTGTGGGCGCTACGCCCCTCCGGCGTGGCCTCTACAACCGCTGGCAGCACTGCCCTGGGCGCACCGTGCTGCAACGTGGACTTTACCCTGCGCGGTGCGGCGGGCGTCACAGCCCAGTTAAACGTCGTCTCAGCTCCGGCCAGCGCCAGACTGGCGTCGAACCAGACCCTGGGTCTTGCGCCTGGGAAGGTGAACTTTCCAGTTCAGGGAACGTATAAGTTGAACGTGGTCGCCGAGGGCTACCAGTCTGCGCCGCTGACCGTCGTCGTTCCACGCACGCAGCCCGTGACCATCGATCTGGGCAATTGATCTGCGGCATTAGAGATCTGGCACACTTTCTGTTCCACGAAGTCCCGGAGATGTTCGGCGCAGGTGGTGCGGATTCTGTCTCGCGTTCCGAGCCGCCCTGACAGTTGTGGCCTCAAGAAGAGAAAGAGGAGACGGGCATTACTGCCGCCTCCTCTTTCTGTCGTCCTAATTTGTGTACCGACTACCGTGAGAATACGCTGATCTGCAAGAACAGGTAAGTGGCAGGTACGGCGAACAGCAGGCTGTCGATGCGGTCCAGAAAACCGCCGTGGCCGGGCAGGCTGGTGCCGCTGTCCTTGGTTTTCAGGGCGCGTTTGACCAGGCTCTCGGCCAGATCGCCGAGCTGGCTGGCGCTGGCCACTAGAATGGAGTACAGCAGCGATTCCAGCGGGGACCAGATGCCAGTCAGGCTGGCAATCGCCAGCACGATCAGAAAGCCCGCCAGCAGCCCGCCGATGGCCCCCTCCACGGTCTTACCGGGGCTGACCTCCGGGGCCAGTTTGCGGCGTCCGAAGTAATAACCGCCGAAAAAGCCCCCGATGTCGGCGGCGAACGTCGCCAGCAGCGGCAGCGCGAAGTACAGCAGGCCCGCCGTGGCGTCCGGGCTGTAGCGCAGCAGTAGAAAGTAGCCCAGCAGCCACGGAATGTACAGCAGCCCGAACACGCTGTAGACCACCCGTTCCAGCGGGCGTTCGCCGGGGCGTACCACCTCCATGACCAGCAGGTAGGCCACCGCCACCGTCAGAACCACCTCGCGCCAGGAACCGCCGGGCCAGGGTGGGGTCTGTGCCCACACCGGTAGGCTGGCGACGATGATGGCGGCGGCAAACACGCCCAGACTGCCCCGCCGTACGTCGATGTCGTTGCGGTCCAGCATGCGGATGTACTCGTACAGGCTCATCACCGAGACGAACACCAGCGCCGGAAGCATGGCCCACCAGCCGATCCACACGATGCCGCTCACGATGGCGAAGCCCACCACAGAGGTCAGGACGCGGGTACTCAGCGTTTCCATGACCCTTCCTGACGGCGCGTCTTCTGACGGCGGGGCGCAATGGAAAACGTGGAGCGTGGTGACCTTTCACGGTCCACGCTCCACAGGCCACGTCCGGGCGCAGCTTTCACCCGAGGATTTCCTGCTCCTTCTTCTGGAAGGTGCTGTCCACGCGTGCGATGAATTCGTCGGTGATCTTCTGCACGTCGGCCTCGCCGCGCTTGATGTCGTCGTCGCCGATGCCTTCGAGCTTCTTGACGTCGTCCAGCGAGTGCTTGCGCAGGTTGCGCACGGCGATGCGGGCGTCCTCGGCGTAGGTCCGGGCGTTCTTGACCAGATCCTTGCGGCGTTCCTCGGTCAGCACGGGCATGCTTAGGAAGATGGTGTCGCCCTTGTTGTTGGGATTCAGCCCCAGATCGCTGTCGCGGATGGCCTTCTCGATGGGGGCCAGTGCGCCCCGGTCCCAGGGCGTGATGACCAGCGTGCGCGCGTCGGGGGTGCTGACGCTGGCGACCTGATCGATGGGCATGGACTGGCCGTAGTAGTCCACCACGATGCGCTTGAGGATGCCGGGATTGGCTCGGCCCGTGCGCAGGACGCTCAGGCTGTTTTCCAGCGACTCGATGGCCTTGCCCATCTTCTCGCGGGTCTCGGCCTGGATGGTTTTCATGTCGGACATGGGGAAACACTCCTTTGAATGATTGGAGGCGAATGTGTGATGGGCCAGAGTTTAGCGTGTAGAAGCGGCGGGGACGAGGCGCGGTTCTTCATCTTCGCCTGTCCCAAGTGGTCCACACGCCTAGCTCTGGATCAGCGTGCCGACCCGTTCGCCCCGGAACAGCCGTTCCAGATTGCCCGGCTCGAACAGATCGAAGACCACGATGGGCAGGCCCTTGTCCATGCACAGGGTGATGGCGGTGGCGTCCATGACGGCCAGACGACGCTCCACGACCTCATGGTGGGTCAGGGTGTCGTATTTGACCGCCCCTGGATTTTTCTGCGGATCGCTGTCGTACACGCCGTCCACCTTGTTCTTGGCCATCAGCACCACTTCCGCGCCTATTTCCAGGGCGCGCAGGGTGCTGGTGGTGTCGGTGGTGAAGAACGGTGCGCCGTTGCCCCCGCCGAAGATGACCACGCGGCCCTTTTCCAGGTGACGCATGGCCCGGCGGCGGATGTACGGCTCGGCCACCGCCGCCATCGGAATGGCGCTCATGACGCGGGTGGGGCGTCCGGCGGTTTCCATCGCGTCTTGCAGGGCCATCGCGTTCATTACGGTGCCCAGCATCCCGATGTAGTCGGCGGTGGCCGGGTCCATGCCCACGCCGTTGCGCGCCCCGCGCCAGAAGTTGCCGCCGCCGATCACGATGGCCAGTTCCACATCGCTGCCCTCCAGTGAAGTGGAGATCAGCCGGGCGAGGCGGGCGGTGGTGTCGGGACTGATGCCGAAGCCCTCCTCTCCGGCCAGGAATTCACCGGAGAGTTTGAGCAGAACGCGCTTGAACATGGGCATGGGATACCACCTCGCAGACAGGAAAAAGTGTCAGAGAAAAGCCCGGCAGCCGCTGGGGCCACCGGGGAACGAAAGGCCCGAAAAAAGGGACGGTCATTTCTGCCGCCCCTCTTTTAAATTACGAACCGATCTCGAAGCGGACGAAGTTGCTGACCGTGGCGTCACCCAGGTACTTGCCCACCGTCATGGAGTTGTCCTTGACGAACTTCTGCTCGGGCAGCACTTTTTCCTCGTAGAACTTGCCGATCTGACCGCTCACGATCTTCTCGACGATCTGCTGGGGCTTGCCCTCGTTGAGCGCTTTATTGGTCAGGATCTCGCGCTCCTTCTCGATGTCGTCGCTGTTGACCTGCTCGCGCTTCAGGTACTGCGGGTTCTCGGCGGCCACGTGCAGGGCCACGTCCTTGGCCTGGGCCGCGTCGCCGCCGTCCAGATCCACCAGCACGCCGATCTTGCCGTTGCTGTGAACATAGCCGGCGATCTGCTGGCCTTCCATATAGGTCACCCGGTTCAGCACCAGATTCTCGCCGATGCGGCCAGCGGCGGCGGCCAGCACGGTGCCCACCATTTCGCCGTCGTCCATCTTGAAGTTCTTGAACTCCTCGACGTCGCTGGTTTTGGCCTGGAGTGCGGCTGCGGCCAGTCTTTCCACGAGCTTCTGGAAGTCGGCGTTGCGGGCCACGAAGTCGGTCTCGCTGTTGATTTCCACCATCGCGGCGGTCTTGCCGTCCACCACAAAGCGCACCAGACCCTCGCGGGCTTCACGGTCCGACTTCTTGGCAGCCTTGACGATGCCGCGTTCGCGCAGCAGGGCCACTGCCTTGTCCTCGTCGTTGCCCGCGTCGGCCAGGGCCTTCTTGACGTCCATCATGCCCGCGCCCGTCATTTCGCGCAGTTTCTTGATTGATTGCAGCATAGTGATTCCTCCTGAAAAGTGTTTAGAGCAGGGTATTGAGAGCAAAAATAGGGGGCGCGGCCCGCTCACCGCGCAGCGACGCCCCCCACCAATGAGCGGGTTTAGCTGCGGCCCTGGGTGCTGGTGACCTGGGCAGTGTCGCCCTCGGTACCCTGCTCAGCGTTCTTCATGTCGGCGTTTTCGCCTTCCACGCGCTCGCCGGACACGTCCTCACCGCCGCCACGCGCCTCGACCAGCAGGTCACCGATGCGGTGCGTGATGAGCTGGATGCTGCGGATGGCGTCGTCGTTGCCGGGCACGATGTAGTCGATCACGTCGGGATCGCTGTCGGTGTCGGCCAGCGCGATCACGGGAATGCCCAGCTTGTTGGCTTCCTTGACGGCGATGACTTCCTTGGTGGGGTCCACCACGAAGATCGCGTCGGGCAGGCGGTTCATCTTGCGGATGCCGCCCACGAAGCGCAGCAGACGCTCGCGCTCGGTGGACAGCGCAATGCGCTCGGCCTTACCACGGTCATTGATGCGCTCGGACTCGAACAGATCGTCCAGTTCGTTCAGACGGTCAATGCGGGTGCGCATGGTCTTGAAGTTGGTGAGCATTCCGCCCAGCCAGCGGCTGGTCACAAACGGCATCCCGGTGCGGCGCGCTTCCAGCTCCACGATCTCCTGCGCCTGCTTCTTGGTGCCGACGAACAGGATGACGCCACCGCGCTCCGCGAGTTCCTTGATGAAATCGAAGCTGCGGTCCACCTGCTTGAGGGTCTTTTGCAGGTCGATGATGAAAATACCGTTGCGTTCGGCGAAGATGAACCGCTTGAACTTGGGGTTCCAGCGCTTGGTTTCGTGACCGAAGTGAACTCCGGCTTCCAGCAGTTGCTTCATGCTGATGTAGGACATGTGGCTCCGTAAGCGTTGAGTGGGAAGAGTTTGCCAGTTTCGTGCCAGCCCAGCGTCTGTTCTCGCTCTGTTTGTCGTGAACGCTGTGGGCCAGGCCGATGCGCGACGCTTGAGCGCGCACGGCGGGTCACGGGGGCACCCAACCGAGGAGTATAGCGCGTCTGGAGATGGGAGGGAAGTCTTGAATTCGCCTGTTCCAATGGTTCGGACAGTTTTGACCACCCTCAAGCCGCTTTGACCCCCAAATCCAGCGGCCTGGACGGATGTTTTCCTAATTCGGCAAATCGTGCCTGGAGACCTAGATTGCTCAGTATTCGCCACGCAAAGAGCCGGTTGAAGGCCCGCCGCTTGATGTCTTCGTAGGAAAACACCAGTGAAGTGGCCGGGCGACCCTGGAGGCCAGCGGCCTCCAGCAGCACTTCTGCCCGTCCCAGACTGAGCGCGAAGAACGCAGTATTCCAATGGTTCTCCAGAGCCTGCGTCTGACGAAGCTGGCAGGTGGTCAGCCCTGCAAACTGTTTTGCATCGCGGAACACGAACTCCAACTGGAA
>NZ_JNIV01000014.1 GCF_000701405.1 Deinococcus marmoris DSM 12784 | reverse complement strand
CACGATATTGAATGTCTAGACCTTGCATTTCTGTACCGTGATGTGCGACGACAGTGAAGTCAAAGGCCAGATACGCACCTTCTGGTGCCGATTTCGCCCATTCGGCCAGATCGGTGTCACTCCAGAAGGTGCGTTGCCTGAGTGTGGCACTCACCTGACTGGGACAGAGCGGCGTCAGGGCAGCGACTTCCTGAGCCGCACCTGTGCGGCTCAACAGACCCGTGATGAAGGCAAAGGCTATGCTAGACGGACGAAACGTAGACATCTCGCCAAAAGAGCGCAGTGACCGTACTTTTTCAAGTTCTGTCGCTGCGTTCTGCGTTGCCGACGGCACTCAGGCTTTGACTGGAAACTCTTGTTCGGAAAGCAGGCCAGCCTGACCGGGATGCTTCGGATGGGCAGCGTCCACAGCGGCGTAGGCGGCCTGAGCATCGGCGTAGTTGGAGAGATCGGCAGTCGGCTTTAGGCTCAATCCAGGGGCCACCTCTCCCCCACCCAGTTCGGCCAGCGGCGCGGCCAGCACCCGCTGATCAGGACGCAGATTGGGGAATGTCCCAGCAGCGCTCCAGATGCGGAGGCGGGGCGGGTGGAAGTCGCCGTATTCATGCCCCGCCGCCCCGATCAGAGTAGGCAGATCAGCCACCGTTACCGGGCGCGAGGTCACGCTGACATCCACGAACGGCTTCCCCACATCCATTCCCTTAAACCGGATGCTGAGCATGGCATTCAGACCGGGCGAAACCGTGACCCAGCGGTTCAGATACGCCTCTGCGGGCGGGCCGACGTTGATATATTCGGCCCGCTTCCCCGCCAGTTCCAGATCGGTGACGAGTTGGAGGTCAAAGGCGTGTTCCCCAGCCAGATTCGCCAGCTGCTCCGATTCAGGACACCAGTTCAGCGTCAGCGGGTGCTGGGCCGCCAGGGAGAAGCGGGCCAGTTCGGCGGCAGTCGGCAGGTTTTCGGAAATCACTGACTCCAGCGTAAATCACAAGCAACCGTGGAGGCATGGGTCGCATGGCTTACACGCGCTTCTGCTACCCTGAAGGCCAACCTAACGAGCGTTAGTTTCCCCAGTTGCACCAACTGCCGGAGGACGATATGAAGACCAAGAACGAATGGATGAGCAGCGTTTATGGCCCCGCCACGCAGAAATTCCCCGAACGCAAATACAACTTCACCAACCTGTCCGACATGGACCCCGAGCCGATCTATACGGCAGATGACCAGAAGGACTGGGACGCCGAGCGCGATCTGGGCTACCCCGGCGAGTTCCCTTACACGCGCGGCGTGCAGCCCAGCGTGTACCGGGGCAAGCTGTGGACCATGCGGATGTTCGCGGGCTTCGGCAGCGCCGAGCAGACCAACGAGCGTTTTCACGCGCTGCTGAAGGCGGGCCAGACCGGCCTGTCCACCGCCTTTGACCTGCCCACGCTGATGGGCTACGACTCGGACCACCACTTCTCACGCGGCGAGGTGGGCAAGTGCGGGGTGGCCGTGAGTTCACTGGCCGACATGGAGATTCTGTTTCAGGGCATCGACCCGGAAACCGTCACCACGTCCATGACCATCAATAGCCCGGCCAACGCCATCTGGGCCATGTACATCGCCAATGCCCAGAAGCAGGGCAAGGACCTGAACAAGATCGGCGGCACCATTCAGAACGACATTCTCAAGGAATTCATTGCCCAGAAGGAATTTATCTATCCGCCCGCACCCAGCGTCAAACTGGTAATTGACACCTTTGAATGGGGGCCGAAAGTGGTCCCGAAATGGAACTTTATTTCTGTCAGCGGCTACCACATCCGCGAGGCCGGGGCGACGGGGGTGCAGGAGCTGGCCTTCACGCTGGCCGACGGCTTCCATTATGTAGAAAAGGCGTTGGAGCGCGGGCTGGACATTGACGAATTCGCGCCGCGCATCAGCTTTTTCTGGGACATTCACAACGACTTTTTTGAAGAGATTGCCAAGCTCCGCGCCGCCCGCCGAATCTGGGCGCGGCAGATGCGGGACCGTTACGGCGCTAAGAATCCCAAATCGTGGATGCTGCGGACGCACTCACAGACCGCTGGGGTGTCCCTGCCCGCGCAGCAGCCGCTGAACAACATCGCGCGTGTGGCGATTCAGGCGCTGGCCGCCGTGCTGGGCGGCACGCAGAGCCTGCACACCGACGCTTTCGATGAGGCGCTGGCCCTGCCCACCGAGGAAGCGGCCACCATTGCCCTGCGAACCCAGCAGATCATTGCCTACGAAACGGGCGTGGCAGGCGTGGTGGACCCGCTGGCAGGCAGCTACTACGTGGAAAAACTGACCGACGACATAGAGAGTGCGGCGATGGGTTACATCGAGCAGATTCGCATGATGGGCGGTGTGGAAGAGGGCATCGACAACGGCTTCTTCCAGCTTGAAATGGCCGAGGCCGCCTACCGCTACCAGCGTGAGGTGGAGACGAAGAGCCGCATCATCGTGGGCGTCAACGACTTCGTGCAGGACGCCGTGCAGGTGCCGATCCAACTGATCGACCCCGAGGTGGAGCGCGTGCAGGAAGCGCGGCTGGCGCGGGTGCGGCGCGAACGCGATCCGGTACGGGTGGACGCGGCCATTGAGGACCTGCGCCAGAGTGCCGTGACTGGGGCCAACTCCATGCCCGCCTTCCTGGAATGCGCCCACGCCTACGTCACACTGGGCGAGCAGATGGACGTGCTGAAGACCGTTTACGGCGAATACGTGGAACCCGCAGTGGTCTGACGGCTGGCGCAGAGATGGACCGTCGGGGAAACCCTGCGGTCCATTTTTCAGGTCATTCCAACCGTGCCCGCAGGGTTTGAACGCCGTTTAACCATTCGTCCGATTCGGCACTGTCGGCCCACAGGTCCGGCAGTTCGCTATCGGGGCCGAGAACGCGCTCCACGGCGTCGCGGGCCACGTCGCGCAGGGGGGCGAGGTCCAGCGCATCTGCCTCCTGCACCCAGCTTCTCAGGCGGGCGCTGACGATGTTCTGCGTTTCGCTGTCCAACACAGCGGCCAGGATTTCAGCGGCGGCGAGGGTGCGGTGGCCTTCCTCCGCTGCCAGAAAAGCGGTGTCGGGGTCCAGCGCCACGTCAAAGGCTTCGGCCAGGGCGAACGCGCCGTCCTGCACCACTTCATCGGCGAAGGCCGCCCCCGCCTCGTTTTCCATTGGGCCAGTTCCCCAGATGTCCATAAGCAAAGTTTAGCCGTCCCAGAACTCAAGCAACCGACTCAGAACGGCGAATGAGGGAAACGCCAAGCGGGAACAGGGCGGCTTGCAGGGCGGCCACCAGACCACTGTCGCGGGTTTTGAGATGGAGATCGCCCTCATGACAGAGCAAGATTTGACATGGCACCGGGGCTTCATCCTCCAGAAAAAGATCATCCTCGCCCAGCCTCATCCCCATTTCTTGCCGCTCTTGCACGAGGCCCAGCACACTGGAGGTCACCACGTCCTCGGACTGCCATTGCAGCGCTGGGAAATCAGGATGGTCTTCCAGTGCCGATTGGGTCCAGCCGTGCATGACTTCCAGCCGTTCAACGCCATGTGACTTCAATGTGGTGGCGATTGCCGCAACGACAGATGGCCAGACCGATTTACCCAGGGGGACAGGAAAGCTGGTCCACTCCGGCACAGGACCGCTCAGGGACAACGCAAATTGTCTCGCGTCAGCCGCTCATCCGGTGTAGGCGGACTTCCACCCACCTCTACCGCCCGGCGATATTGCGCCTCAGTTCCCACAAAGAACTTCAGACTGGGCGAAGTTTGAATCTCGCAGGTGATGGCCTCCTTCCCTTCTCGCGCAAACGACACGCCCACCTCGCCGCCGCTCACGGACCCGCCCCAAACCAGACCGCCCTTGCCCCAGCCGGTCTGCGGCAAGTCCGTGAATTTACCCCTGGCGTCCACGAATTTATAGACGTCTTGTGCCCAGCCCTGCGGTTGACCGGAGGAGGTCTTAAAAAGACCGTTGCTGGACACCGGAAAAACCCGGTAACCGTCCAGCAGCTTCAGCGAGGGCGCACCCTTGACCTCGTATTCCACCAGCACCCAGCCGCTGTACCCCTGCGGAATCAGAAAGAGGTCTGGCGTGCGCTTCGGAAATACAACGCAGCCCACAAGCAACAGCGGGGCGAGGCCCAGCAGCGCAAATCTACGCACCGACTTTCTCACGTCCGTAATTGTTCGCCACATACGCCTCCAGCAACTCCTGAAATTCCTCGGCAATGCGGGGGCCTTTCAGCGTGGTCAGCAACTTACCGTCCTGATACACCGGGGCGCGCGGGTCTTCCCCGGTGCCGGGCAGGCTGATGCCGATATTGGCGTGCTTGCTCTCGCCGGGGCCGTTGACGATGCAGCCCATCACGGCCACCTGCATCTCCTCCACCCCCGGATATTTGACCTTCCAGTCGGGCATGGTGTCACGGATGTAATCCTGAATCTTCTGCGCCAGCTCCTGAAAGAAGATGGACGTGGTGCGCCCGCAGCCGGGGCAACTGGTCACCTGCGGCGAGAACTGGCGGATGCCCAGGCTTTGCAAGATCTGCTGGGCCACCTCCACCTCCAGCTTGCGCGAGGCACCGGGTTCGGGGGTCAGAGACACGCGGATGGTGTCGCCAATCCCTTCATTCAGCAGCGGCGCGAGGGCCACCGACGAGGACACGATGCCCTTCATGCCCATGCCCGCCTCGGTGAGGCCCAGGTGCAGGGGATAATCGCATTCGGCGGCCAGTTGGCGGTAGACCTGCCACAGCTCGGGCGCGCTGGACACCTTGACCGAGATCAGAATCTTGTCGTGGGCCAGCCCCAGCTTCTCGGCGTAGGTGGCACTTTCCAGCGCGGACACCACCATCGCGTCAATCATCACGTCGGTCCCCGTTTTGGGGCTGCCCTTCGCGGCGTTCTGGTCCATCAATCGCGCCAGCACCTGCTGATCCAGGCTGCCCCAGTTCACGCCAATGCGGACGGGTTTATCAAATTCCTTCGCCACCTCAATCATGGTGGCGAAGTTGGCGTCGTGGTGCTGCCCGGCCCCGACGTTGCCCGGATTGATGCGGTACTTGGCAAGCAGGCGGGCGGTTTCGGGAAACTCGCGCAGCAGGATGTGGCCGTTGTAATGAAAATCGCCGACGATGGGGACGCTCAGGCCCACCTCCTCCAGTCGGGCGACGACTTCGGGAAGGGCAGCGGCGGCCTCACGGGTGTTGACGGTTACGCGCACCAGTTCGCTGCCTGCGCGGGCCAGTTGCGCCACCTGAATGGCGGTGGCCTCGGCGTTGGCCGTGTCGGTGTTGGTCATGCTCTGCACGACAACCGGGTGGGCGCTGCCGATCAGGACGCCTCCCACATTGGCGGTGACGGTCTGGCGGCGGGGATTCATGCCCGTAGTTTACGCGCGAGGGGCTGGGCGGTTCAGGAAGGCGGGTTACGGGTGGAGTGCGCCGCTTCCACCACGCTGAGCAATACCGCGAGGCTCGTCCCACGGATGGCCCTGCAAGTCTGCTGGCCCCGGTGTTCGCAGGTGATTTTTTCTCTCCACGCCCCCAGAGCTTATGCTGAGCATGATCTGGCACCGTCAAAACTGACCGTCACCCCGGCTTCTCCCAGCACTTGTGGCCCGCTGCCCGCCGCCGCGTTTCCTGGCCTCGCCCTTCTCAGCGTCATTCAGGGAGGAACCCCATGAATCAGCCCCTTCGCCACGCCCAGTTTGGAGTGATCAATTCGTATCTGGTGCCGGAGGAAGACGGATTCACGTTGATTGACGCGGGAGTTCCCGGCCTGGAGCGGCATGTTCTGGCGGTGGTGAGGCGCACAGGCAGGGCGCTGCGGCGTGTGGCCCTGACCCACATCCACCCGGATCACATCGGCAGTGTGGACGCGCTGAAACAGGCGTTCCCTGATCTGGAAGTTCTGGTGGGCGAGAACGACGCGGAGGGGCTGGCCCGCAACGGGGTCCGCGCCACGCCTGCGCGGTTGCTGCGCGGCGGCGACAGCGTGGGCAGCTTAAGCGTGCTGGACACGCCCGGACATTCACCAGGGCATCTGGCCTTCTTCGACGAACGCGACGTCACGCTGTATGCGGGCGATACCTTCGTCAACATCCCGAGCCTGCGGGTGGCCAGCGTCGTGAACGCGCTTTTTCCGCTGCCCTCCATCGGCACGGAAGATCTGGCACGGACGGTCAACAGCGCCCGCCTGCTGCTGGATGTTCCCGCCCGTTTTCTGGCGCTGGGGCATGGGCGAGTGCTGCGTGATCCCCTGCCCGCCATGCGCCGCGCCGTGGAACTGGCCGAGAAAAACATCCCGCCCCATCCCCTGCTTCTTCGGCTGGCCGCCACGATCAGCCGCCGCTCTGGTATCCCCGCCGAACTGGCTGACGTGGGGCGCTGGCCCAAAAAATAGGGCAGAGAGGCAAACGCGCCCCTCCACCCCGGCCAGCTTTCTCAGACGCCCAGATATGCCTTGATGATCTCCGGGTCTCCCATCAGTTCCTTGCTCGGCCCTACTTTCACCAGACTGCCCAGTTCAAGCACATAGGTTCGGTCTGTCACCTTCAGCACCTGCCGCACGTTCTGTTCTACCAGCAGCACAGTCAATCCCAGTTCGCGCAGGCTGCCGATCACGCGCATGACCTCGGACACCACCAGCGGGGCCAGCCCCAGCGACGGCTCGTCCATCAACAGCACTTCGGGTTCGCTCATCAGGGCGCGGCCAATCGCCACCATCTGCTGTTCCCCACCGGACAACGCGGCGGCGGGCGAGCGGCGTTTCTCGGTCAGGCGCGGGAAGAAATCGTAGACCTTCTGTAAATTTTCGGCGCGGTTTTTCTTGGTGCGCGGCAGGTACGCGCCCATGATCAGGTTTTCCTCCACGGTCATCTGCCCGAACAACTGGCGGCCCATCGGCACATGCGCCACGCCCATGTCGGTGATGCGGTGCGGCGGCACGGCGTTCAGGCTCTGGCCCCGGTAGGTGGCCGTGCCCGCCCGTGCCTTCAGCATCCCCGACAGCACGCGCAGAATGGTGCTTTTGCCGCTGCCGTTGCCGCCCACCAGCCCCACCAGTTCGCCCTTGTCTACATGTAGAGACACGCCGAACACCACCTGCACCTGCCCGTAGGCGACTTCCAGATTGTCGGCCTCCAGCACGCGTTCGCCGGGAATGTAGCCGATGCGGGCGGGTTGGGGTTGGATGATGGTCATACGAACTCCTTTGGGGAGTCGATGGTCGATGGTTGATAGTTGATGGAAAAGCACTTCTCGCCTGCTCTCCCTCCATCAACCATCAACCGCAGTCCATCAACATCTCTAATCATTGTCGTCTCCCAGATACGCCCGGATCACGTCCGGGTGGGCCGCCACCGCGTGTGGATCGCCCTCGGCCAGCAGCTCGCCGAAGGCCATGCAGATCACATGGTCCGACAGGCTCATGATCACGTGCATGATGTGTTCCACCATCACGATGGCAAGTCCCGACTGCGCCAGCGTGCGGATCAGCGCCACCATTTCCTGCTGGCCCGGCGGGTTCAGGCCCGCGATGCTCTCATCTAAAAACAGCACCCTCGGCTCCAGCGCCAGCACCTTCGCCAGTTCCAGGCGGCGGCGGCGGGCCAGGTTGAGCTGCGAGGCCGGCTGCGTGGCGCGGTCTGCCAGCCCCACACGCTCCAGCACGGCGTAGGCGTGGTCCTCGGCCTTGCTGCCCCGGTACTTCAGGAAGGCGGCCACCAGCACGTTTTCCAACACGCTCAGGTCTTCAAAGGGGCGCTCCACCTGGAAGGTGCGGGCCATCCCCATCTTGGCACGGGCCTGCGGTTGCAGACTGGTGATGTCGCGCCCGTTGTACAGCACGCGGCCACTGGTGGGTTTGACAAATCCAGTCAGCGCATTGAACAGGGTGGTCTTCCCCGCCCCGTTCGGCCCGATCAGCCCCAGAATCTCGCCGGGGCGCACAGCCAGCGAAATGTCCTTGACCGCCACCACGCCGCCGAAGCGCACAGTGATGTTCTCGGCCTGCAAAATCGGCGGGCCGGAGGGAGCATGAACCGGCTGGTCTGGAAGCTTCGTCAGCGAGGGCAGCGTCATCTCGCCGTCCCCAGCTTGCGCCCGGCGCGGTTGAACAGGCCCATGATGCCCTGCGGCGCGAACAGCGTCACCAGCAGGATCAGTACGCCGTAGATCAGCAGGTTGGCGCTGCTGAACACGTTGCGGAAGACCTCTCCAAAGATGCTCAGGACCAGCGCCCCGATCAGCGGTCCCTGGATGGTGGTGCGCCCGCCGATGATGGCCAGCAGCGCGATCTGAATGCTCAGGGGCAATTCCAGAATGGTGTGTGGCTCAAAGGCTTGCAGATAGATGGCGTACAGGCTGCCGCCCAGGGCCATCAGCGCGGCGCTGACCATGAACGCCAGCAGCTTCATGCGGGCCGGATCAATGCCGAGTGCCCGCGCGCCGTCCTCGTCCTCACGCACCGCCTGAAGCGCGTAGCCCATGCGCGAGCGCCGGATCAGATGCGTGATCACCAGGGTCAGCACCACGAAGCCGAAGGCCAGCCAGTATTCGGTCTTGCGGTCAAACAGGTCAAAGCCGAACAGTGTGGGCAACTCGGGCATGAACAGGCCCTCCGCGCCGCCGGTCCACTCGGCGTTGATGGCCACCAGACGGATGACCAGCGCCACGGCGATACTGGACAGCGCGAAATACGAACCCTGAAGCCGGAAGGTCAGCCCGCCCCACACCGCCGCCACCGCCACCGCGATGACCATGCCCACCAGCGCGCCCCACCACGGGGCCAGCGGCGTCGCCAGGAAGGGGGGCAAGCGTTCGGGGGTGGCCAGCAGCGTCATGGTGTAGGCCCCAATGCCCAGCAGCGCGGCGTGGCCCAGGCTGGTCTGCCCGGCCCAGCCGCCCAGAATGTTCCAGCTCATGGCAAATCCGGCGAACAGCAGCGTGGAAATCCCGAAGTTCAGGGTCTTGCCGAACACGAAGGGATAGATGAACATGATGGCGACAAGAATGACGCTGAGCCACACGTTACCGAAGGTCAGGGCGCGGGGGCGGGCAGGAGCAGAGGTGGCGGCAGTCATACCCGTTTCACCGTCTTCCCGAACAGGCCCTCGGGCCGCAGCAGCAGCACCAGCAGGAAGGCGATAAGACCGTAGGCGTCGCGGTAATTGTTGCTGACATAGAAGGCTCCCAGAGACTCGATGATGCCCAGCACCAGCCCGCCCGCAATGGCTCCCGGCAGGTTGCCCAGACCGCCCAGCACGGTCACGATGAACGCCTTGGTCACGTAGTTCTCGCCTACGGTGGGAAAGGTGTACAGCAGCGGCATCAGCAGCACGCCCGCGATGGCGGCGAAGGACACGCCCACGCCGAACACGATGGCCTGGATATTGGAGGTCTTGACCCCCTGCAACTCCGCGCCCAGCGGATTTTGCGCGGTGGCCCGGATGGCGCGGCCCAGTTCGGTGCGGTACAGCACCAGATTCAGCGCCGAGATGGCCACTACTGTTCCCAGCCCGGCAATCAGCAGCGAGACGCTGACCTGCACGCCCGCGAATTTCAGGGTGTTGATGGCGTAGGGCACGTTGATGCTCTGCGGCTGCGCGCCGAAACTCAGCAGCAGCGTGTTGCTGATGATCAGGCCCAGCCCCAGCGTGGCGAGCATGCTGCCCTCGCCCAGTCGGTCACCCAACTTTGAAAGCACCACGCGTTGGATGAAGTAACCCAGGCCAAAGCCCAGCGGTGCGGCCACCAGCAGGCTCAAGTAGGGGTCCAGATTGAACGCCTTGAACAGCGCCAGCGTGATGAACATGCCGATGGCGAGAAAGTCCCCATGAGCGAAATTGATGACGCGCATCACCCCGAAGATCAGGCTCAGGCCGGTGCCGATCAGGGCGTAGAGGCCCCCGGTCAACAGCCCTTGAACCAGGGTTTGAAAAAACGCCGTGACGGCGACTTGATCCATGTAGTTCTCCTTTTGATCTGTGGGAACAGACGGGGGAATTTGTTGGGCGCTGAGGTTGGCCCGGTGGCCCCCTCACCCCCCGCCGCGTTGCGGCTCCGCCCTCTCCCACAAGGGGAGAGGGGATAAAAAACTGCTTACTTCTTTGGAATGACGATCTTGCCTGTCGCCGCGCTGGCGGGGCCGATGGTCACGAACTTGCCCCCTTGAACCTGCGTGATCAGGCCCACGACGCTGTTCTGGTTCTGGTATCCGGCGTAATCGCGGAAGGTGACCGGGCCGAATGCAGTGTTCAGCTTGGTGCTTTCCAGGGCAGTGCGGACTTTTTCGGGGTCCATGCCGCCGCGTTTGATGGCGTCGGCGGCGGCCAGCACCGCCGCGTAACTCTGGGCAGCGTGCTGGGACGGTTCTTCGCCGCCTAGCGCGGCTTTCAGGCGGGTGTTCAGGCTGGCCGCGCCGGGGTATTTCACGTCGGCGTTCCAGACCATCGTGATCAGGAAGTTCTCGGCGGTATTGCCCGCGCCCTTCAGGAAGTCGGGCAGGGCAAACCCGGTGGCGATTCCGGCGATGATTCTGGGAGACAGCCCGGTCTCCCTGACCTGCTTGGCCAGGGCCACGGCATCCTCCTCGTAGCTGGCGAAGATCACCACGTCGGGGTTCTGGCCCTTGTAGCGGTTCAGCAGCGGGCGAAAATCGGTCAGGCCCTTGTCGTAGGTGTCCTTGCTCAGCACCGTGAATCCGGCGGCGGGCAGCAGTTTTGTGGCGTCGGTCAGCACGCTCTTGCCGAAGGCGTCGTTGCTGGTCAGCACCACTGCCGTCTTCATGCCGCCGATCCTTTTCAGCTCGGCGATCAGGCTGCGGGTGTAAACACTGCTCTGGTTGTTGACGCGGAAGGTGTAGGCGTTGCCCGGCTTGGTGATGGTCTCGTCAATGGCCGTGGCAACGAGCAGCGGCACCTTGACCCGCGCCAGATACTGCGACAGCGGCTTGGTAATTCCGCTGCTGTACGCGCCAATCACCACCGGCACCTTCGCATTGACCAGTTTCTCGGCGGCATTCAGCGCCTTGTTGGTGTCGCTGGCGTCGTCTTCCAGCAGCAATTCCAGCTTCTGCCCGTTCACGCCGCCTTTGGCATTCAGCTCGTCAATGGCGACTTTAAAGCCCGCCTGCTGCATGGCCCCGAAGGTGGCGAAGCGCCCTGACAGGCTGGTGACGGCCCCGATCTTGATGGTGCTTTGTGCAGAGGCGACAGACAGGGAAAGCGCGGTCAGGATGGCAAGGGTGTGGGCTGAACGCATAAAGGTGACCTCGGTTTGAGCGTGGAAGATGGCAGGCGAAAACAGTCGATTTCCGAGGTTCAGAGCGTCGCTCATTGCGGTTTAACCCCTCAGTCTGCTTCGCCCCCAGCTCCCCTTAAAGGGAGCCTGGAAACGCGGCGGGTCAGGCAATTCCACAACCCTTGCCTCCCTTCTAAGGAGAGTTGCCCCGAGGGGGCCGACTCGCAGAGCTGCGAAGCAGAGGGGTTAGACCGCAAGCGGCAACCCCTCAAGTCCATCCGGCGATCCCTCTCCCTACTTGCG
Source organism: Deinococcus marmoris DSM 12784 (assembly GCF_000701405.1). GTDB lineage: Bacteria > Deinococcota > Deinococci > Deinococcales > Deinococcaceae > Deinococcus > Deinococcus marmoris. Next base: position 47,549 of record NZ_JNIV01000014.1, on the reverse strand, counting down.
CTCAAAGGTCAGCGGGCGCGGGATCACCGACTTGGGATACACCGCCACGAAGGCACCCTTCTGCACCTGCTGCGCCACCATTTCCAGCGGGTTCTGGTTCTTGAAGCCGTCGTAATCCTTGAACTGGATGGGGCCAAAGGCGGTCTGGATGCTGATCGTGCCCAGCGCGGCCTTGACCTTCTCGCGGTCCACGCTGCCCGCCTTGTTGATGGCGGCGGCGGCGGTCAGCACGCCCGCGTAAGCCTGCGCCGCGTGGTAGCTGGGATCTTCCCCGCCCAGCGCCTTCTTGAGATCCACGTTCAGTTTCTGGGTCCCGGCGTAGCGCAATTGCGGAATCCAGGCGGTGGCGGTCACGACGTTCTCGGCGGCGGCCCCGCTGTCCTTCACGAAGCTGGGCAGCGCGAATCCGGCTGCGCCCCCGGCAAACAGGCGCGGCTTGACGCCCACCTCGCGCGCCTGACGCATCAGGGCCACGCTGTCCTCGGCGTAGCTGACCATCAGAATGCCGTCCGGGTTCTTGGCCTTGATGCGGTTCAGCACGGGCCGGAAGTCGGTCAGGCCCTTGTCGTAGCGCTGGTCTTCCATCACCGTGATGCCGTATTCCTTGGCGATGCTGTTGGCGGCGTCGGCCACGCTCTTCTCAAACGCGCCCGTCCCGGCGATGATCGCCATGCTCTTGAACTTGTTGGCCTTGAACAGGTCCAGAATCACGCGGGCATAGGCGCTGGCGGGCTGGTTGAGGCGGAAGATGTAGTCGCTGCCGGGCTTGGTGATGTCGTCGCCGCTGGACGTGATGACCAGATTAGGCACCTTCTGGCGGGCCAGGTACTGCGCCTGCGCCTTGACCAGACTGGAGGAATACTCGTTGAGAACGAGCGGCACCCCTGCATTGACCAGGCGCTCGGCGGCGGACAGGCCCTTGTTCACGTCGCTGGCATTGTCCTCGATGATCAGTTCCAGTTTCTTGCCCAGCACGCCGCCCTTCTTGTTGACCTCTGCCACGCCCACCTTGAACCCGGCCAGTTGCATCTTGCCGAACTCGGCGAAACGCCCGGTGACCGAGGTGATCGCGCCCACCTTGATGGTGTCCTGTGCGCTGGCGGCGCTCGCCAGGGTGAGGGCGAGGGTGGCGAGAACGGTCTGTGTCGTGATTTTACGCATGTGAATCTCCTTGTGAAGCCGAGACGGTGTCGGCAGTTGTGGTCAGGGGGCAGAGCTGTGGTGATTGGGGCTGTGGTGGTGGCGGACGCTCTGGCACACGCGGGTCAGGTGATCGCGCATGGCGTTCTCGGCGGCGGGGCCGTCGCGCTGGCGCAGGGCACGTTCGATGGTGCGGTGTTCCTCGTGACTCTGGCGCAGGTGCCACGGCCCGTTGACCATCAGCGGCCCGGCCAGCCGCATCTCGCGGGCCAGCAGCGCGGCGTGGCGGGCCAGCCGGGTATTGCCGCAGGTCTGCGAGACGATCTCGTGAAAGCGGTGATCGAGTTCGCGGAAGCTGCGGGCGTCACCCACTGCCGCCGCACCCTGAGCGTCCAGCACGCCACGCAGGGCCACCAGATCGGTATTGGTCATGCGTTCGGCGGCGTGGCGGGCGGCCAGACCTTCCAGGCTGATCCGCAGTTCGTACAGCTCCAGCACATCGGCCAGCTCCAGCCGCGCGACTTCCACGCCCCGGCGCGACTGCTCCACGGCCAGACCCTCGCCCACCAGCAGCAGAACGGCCTCGCGCACCGGCGAGCGGCTGACGCCCAGTTGGCGGGCCAGCTCCGGCACGCTCAGGCGCGAGCCGGGGGCAAGGTCTCCGGCCAGAATGGCGGAACGAAGCTGATCGCGCACCACGTCCACGACACGGGCGCTGGCAACCGGTTGCAACAGAGGAACAGACCTCCTTTCAGCCGTCAGGTCTGGCCTGAATCTGGCTGGTAAATGAATAGTTTTTGAACATGGAGAGTGTTACATGTAGAAATCTGAAATGCAAGCGAATCCAGGACTTGACCTGCGGCGCAGGCCCATTCAGACTGTCTGAAAGACGATTGACAGCCCACAGGCAACGCTTGCCCAGACGCGGCACGACCTTTCCCAGAACAATTCCGGGAGAGGCCGTGCCGCGCGATTTTTTGGAGAACAGATGACCCAGGATGCCCAACATGACCACACCCCCGCCTACACCGAACGTCTGGGCGCAGCCAGGGGCGAAACCGTGCGCGTGCGAATGCGGACCACCCTGCCCGTGGAATCCGTGAAACTGCGCTACGTGCAGGTGGGCGAGATTGAGATGACCGACGCCCACGAGATCGCGGGCATGACGGGCGACTCGCAGAGCTGCCAGGCAGAGGGCCGCTGGTTTGAGGCCGAGTTGCCCATTCACGACGCCCGGATGCGCTACGCCTGGCAACTGAACCTGCCCGATGACCACCTGAACCTGACCGCGCTGGGCCTGCACCACACCCGCCGGGGTTTTCGCAACTGGTTTCAGTATCTGGCCGGGTACGTGGCCCCCGAATGGGCCTGGAAATGCGTCTTCTACCAGATCTTCCCGGACCGCTTCCGCAACGGCGATCCGGGGAACGACGTGCAGACGGGAGAATATCTTTACGCCGGGCGCGAGGTGGAGCATGTGCCGTGGGACCATCCGGTAGACGCCTGGGGCGACATTCACGGCCATTACGGCGGTGACCTGAACGGCGTCACGCAGGCGCTGCCCTATCTGAGCGATCTGGGCATCAACGCGCTGTGGCTGACCCCCATTTTTGTCTCGCCCAGCAACCACCGTTACGACATCACCGATTACCGCCGGGTTGACCCTCACCTGGGAGGAGACGCGGCCTGGGATGAACTGGTGGCAGCGACAGATGGAGCGGGCGTCCGCATCGTACTGGACGGCGTCTTTAACCATGTGGGAAATGAGAACGCGTTGTTTCAGGCGGCTCTGGAGAATGAGGCCGCGCCGCAACGTTCGCTGTTCACCTGGCGCGACGAGGCGGGCAAGACGCCATATCACGCGTTCATGGACGTGCCGACGCTGCCCAAGATCGACTACCGCAACGAGTACGCCGCCCAGGAATTTCTGGACGGCGAGAGCAGTGTGGTGCGCCACTGGCTGCGACGCGGCGCTTCCGGCTGGCGGCTGGACGTGGCCCACATGATCGGCGCGGGCGGCACCGATGAAGACAACCTGCCCCTGCACCGCGCCCTCAAGCGGGCGGCCCGCGAGGAACGGGGCGACGCCTACGTGTTCGGCGAACGCTTCTACGATCCCGAACACGCGCTGGACGGCACGGGCGAGGACGCCAGCATGAATTACCACGGCTTTGGCCTACCCGTGGCGCAGTGGATCGCGGGCGCGACATACTTCGGCGAACCCAGCCGCCTGGACGGCACCGAACTGGTGGACATCCTCTGGGACGCCTACCACGCGCTGCCGCCGCAGGTGGCCCTGAGCATGTTCAATCTGCTGGAATCCCACGACATCGGGCGAGTCATGTACCGGGTGGGCAATGACCGCACCAAGTTTCTGGCCGCCTACACGCTGCTGATGGGGTATGCGGGCGTGCCGTGTACCTACTACGGCTCAGAGGTGGGCGTAACCCAGAGCCGCCCCGGAAACATGCCGTGGTGCCGTGAGCCGATGCCCTGGGACGAGGAAAAATGGGACATGGAACTGCGCGGCAGGGTGCGGGCGCTGATCCATCTGCGCCGCCAGACCCGTGTTTTGCAGGAAGGATCGCTGACTTTCCTTCACGCCGAGGCCGACGCCATCGCCTTTCTGCGCGAATACACGCATGGGGACGGGCGTGTTGAGCGGGCTGTGGTGATTGCCAGTCGCCTGGGGGAAACGCACGCCGTCAGCCTGACTCTGCCTGCGGGTGAGTGGCGGGACGCGGTGAACGGCGAGGTGTTGGCGGGCGGCGAAGCTACCCTGAACGCGGCGGGCGGGCGGATTCTGCTTCAGGGCTGAGATTCTGGAGCCACCGCTGCGCCTCACGCGGGGAGCGCAGACGGATCACAGTAAGGTTCGGATATTCGGCGGCCAGCACAGGCGTTTCCTGCCGCCGTCGCCAGTGCGTCTTGAAAATCCAGCGCAGAGGGGCGTCAGGTTCCAAAACTCCCCGCCATGTTTCGCGGTTGCCGTTCCACAACTCCTGTTTGCCCGCCACGCGCTTTACAGTGCGCGTCAGCACCCTCCAGAACACCAACTGGCCGGGGTAATCCAGCCAGATCAACGTGTCGGCCCGCGCCCAGCCGATGTCCCGCGCCTTGCCGTAATTGCCGTCCATCACCCAGCCGGGCTGCGCGGTGAAGGCGTCTACTGCCGCGCGGAACTGCTCAAGCGGCGCTTGCTGCCAGTCCGCGAGGTGGTTCCAGGCATCCTGCTCCCCGTGTGGCAGTCCCAGCCGCGTGGCAATGGCCCGCGCCAGGGTGGTCTTGCCGCTGCCCGTGGTGCCGATGACGATGATTCGCTGCATGGTTTCCTATTTCGCCCAGAGTACTGTCCCATTCACATCTGCCGAATTGCCTAGCCTCTGCGCTATGCTGCCCCAACATGTCACACGCACCAGATTCGGCGCTGTATACGCAGTGGATAGAGTTGCTCGGCTGGCTGGAAGCCGGAGCGGCGGCGCGCGGCTTGACCTTTGAGAAGGTGGCCGACTTCCCCGATTACATCTACCGCATGGAACGCCCGTATGAACTGCCCACCACGGTCATGAGCGCCAGTGTGGGTGTGGCCGGGCAACCGCTGATCGTGGCGGCAGTCAGCCCGCGCCATGTTGACCTGAAAGGCGTCAGCCTGCGCCTGATGGGCGGCAGCAAGCACTGGCACCTGCACGCCGGGCAAAGTGGTTTGTTGGAAGGAAAACGGCCCTTCACCCAGGAACGGCTGGAGACATTAATGGACGGGGCTTTGAGGGGCGTGGCCTGAAGCGAATCGTTGAGATAGCGAATGCCCCCTCCACACACAAACGGAGGGGGCATTCGCGTTCCCAGAAGGTTCAGACGCTCTTGAAACCCTCAAACGGTTCCTTACACGAATCGCACACGTACAGACGCTTGCACAGCGTGGGGCCAAAGCTGCCCGTCATCCGCACGTCAAAGCTGGCGCAACGGGGGCAACGGGTAGCGTCGGCCTGCAACTGAATCAGGCCGTCCTCGGCGGGGGCGGGCGGGGCAATGCCGTACTGGCGCAGGCGTTCGCGGGCGTCTTCCTTGATCCAGTCGGTGGTCCAGGGGGGCGTCAGGGTACTTTTGACCTCCACCGCCGAGGCTCCCAGATCGCGCACCGCCTGCCCGATGCTGTCGCGGATGACGTGCAGGGCCGGGCAGCCGCTGAACGTAGGCGTGAAGGTGACCGTGACCGCGCCATCCTCACCGATCTGCACATCGCGCACCATGCCCATGTCGGTCACGGACACCACTGGGATTTCGGGGTCTGGCACGGTATCCAGCACGGCCCAGATGGCTTGCGGGGTCAGTTGGGGTTGAATTGCGGTCATGTCGGCTCCTTCAGGATTGGGCGCTTACCAGTACGGGGTATCGGGGTGGGCGCGGTACACGCGCTGCATCTCGTCCAGCAGCGGCGCAAGGTATTCGGTGTGCATGTCGCGTCCGGGTTGCCCGGCTCCACCGGGAGGAAGAATCAGGCCGCACTGGACGGTCAGATGCGGAACGATCAAGCCTTCCCAGCGGGTCTTAACGGCGTTCAGATAAGGCAGCAGTCCAGCTTCTATCAACCCGTCTTCACCCTCAACTGGCTGCCACAACTGGCCGACATAAGGCCACAGGGCATTTAATGCGTCCTGCGTGCGCTTCATGCTTTCGGGTGTTCCCAGGGCCAGCCGCTCCACCCAGAGGGCCGTGTGCTGAAGATGGAAGCGCTCCTCACGGAAAGCCTTGTTCGCCACCTCGGACAGCGGTTCGTAAGTGCTTTTGCGGGCCGCGTCCAGCCACAGCGCCTCATAGGCGTCGTAGAGGTACTGGCGCAGCATGGTAAACGCCCAGTCGCCTTTAGGCAGTTCCACGAAACGGGCAGAGGTGAATTCATCTGCGCTGCGGGTGAAGGCCAGGGCGTCGGCGTCGCTGCCGTCCAGCGCGCGGCGCAGCTCCAGATACAGCCCAGCGTGGCCCAGCTCGTCCTGCGCGATATTTGCCAGAGCGATGTCCTCTTCCAGAATGGGAGCGTGTCCAGTCCACTCGCCGCCGCGCTGGGCCAGGATAATCTCGTCGTCGGCCAGCGCGGTCAGTTTGCGGATCAGGGCGGCCTGCTGGACAGCGGAAAGGATTGTGGCGGACGCGGTCATTTCTGTACCTCGGATTTCTGGACCTCGTGTGTTTTTAATTCTTCGGGTGTGGCGTCGTGTGGGTGGTTATAAACCTTGTGGTCCCCCGCGTGCGGCTCCTCGGTGGCGCGGCGGGGCATACGGCCCTCGCGCTTCAGCTCTCCGACGTGCTTGCCGATCACACCGTAATACTGCTGCTGCTTGTAGGTCTTGTCCTTGGCCGGGGCAAACCAGCTTTCCACCGTACCGGGATCGTCGTCGGTGCGGGCAATGGACGAATCAGGGAAAACCAGCCACGCCAGCGCCTCCGCGTGCTGTTCCCGTGCCTGCCGGAGGGCGTCGCCGGGGCCAGTGGCCTCAACAGGCTCCACCAGATCCACAAACGTCATGCTGCGCTTGTGGGTCTTTTTGATCCCCACATGGTAGGTGTCGGCCTCGCCAGGGGTGTCCAGCACTTCCGGGTGCGTGCCGACTTCTTCCGGCGTGGCGTTCAGGATGTCGTCTTCGCGCACGGCCCACAAGCTGACGGCAGCGGGGCGGCGCACGAACACGTTGCGGGCGGTCAGCAGGGCGTGATCGGGATCGCCCGCATGGACACTGCCCACCGCCTGATAGGGGCGCTTCTCGTTGTCCTGCTTGAAGATTTCCCAGCGGGGCCACTGGGTATCGGGTTGAGGCTGGGTCATGAATTTCCTTTGGAGGAACAAGGGGGGAGCTGGCGGTTTAACCCCTCTCCTGCTGAGCTGTGCCAGTCCGCCCCTGCGGGGCACCTCCCCTTAGAAGGGAGGCAAGAGTCGCGGAATTGCCCGGCCAGCCGCGCTCCTTGTCTCCCTTTTAAGGGGAGCTGGCAGCGAAGCTGACTGAGGGGTTGGCTTTCAGTCCGCAGCCACGGCCCGCTGACGATCCGTATACGCCTGCAAGGCTTCGCGCACCCATGCGCCGTCGTCGTGGGCGGCCTGACGGGTGGCGAGGCGTTCCGCGCCCAGACCACGTTCGCCCTTGATCACGGCCCAGAACTCGGTCCAGTCAATCGGGCCGTGCTTCCAGTTGCCCTGCTCGTCCTGATGCAGATCGGGGTCAGGGATGGTCAGCCCAGCTTCCAGCAGTTCGGGGGCGTGTTCGTTGATGAACTCCTGCCTCACCTCGTCGTTGGTCTTGAGCTTCACGCCCCACTTGCTCATGATTCCGGTGTTGGGGCTGTCAGCGTCGTGCGGCCCCAGCATCATCAGGGCGGGCCACCACCAGCGGTTCAGGGCGTCCTGAGCCATCTCGCGCTGGGCGGGGGTGCCCACGGCGTAGGCCACGATCATTTCCTTGCCCTGCTTGTGGTGGAAGGTCTCCTCGCTGCAAATGCGGACCATCGCGCGGCTGTAGGGGCCGTAGCTTGCGCCCGCCAGCATGGTCTGGTTTTTAATCGCTGCGCCGTCCACCAGCCAGCCGATCATGCCCACGTCGGCCCAACTCGTGGTGGGGTAATTGAAGATGGAGCTGTACTTGGCGCGGCGCGTCAGCAGGGCGTCAATCATGCCCTCGCGGGTTGCGCCCAGGGTTTCGGCAGCGTGGTAGAGGTACTGCCCATGCCCGGCCTCGTCCTGCACCTTCGCCATCAGGATGGTCTTGCGCTTCAGCGTCGGCGCGCTGGCAATCCACTCGCCTTCGGGGAGCATGCCCACCACTTCGCTATGCGCGTGCTGCGAGATCATGCGGATCAGTTGGCGGCGGTACTCGGCGGGCATCCAGTCGCCAGCCTCAATCTTCTCGCCGCGCTCAATGCGGGCCTCAAAAGCGGCGTGCTGCTCGGCTGTTTCGTCGGGGGCAATGTGGCTGTTGGGCTGGGTCATAGGAAGTTCCTCCTGAGATATCCCTATTCTACCTAACGAGCGTTAGGTTGGGGGTGAGGTCTATGAATGCTGGACGCAAAGCGTTCTTCAACTGCCACCATTAAAGCTCTGGAAACCACGTGTGAGACGTAAAATTCAGCCTTAGCCTCTGAGAACGCTGATACACCCCGTCTTTATGTTCAAGCCTCGCGGGTTGCCAACTCCCGCATAGCCGAAAGCAATTCGCCCGCCGCCTGTTGGTCTGGAGCGTTTTCAAAGGTCTGAGACAGCAGTGTCAGCCCTTCCTCGGCCTGGGCGTGGGCGTAATCCTGGGCATAGGCCACGCTGCCGCTTTCCAGCAGCCAGCGGTGAATGTCGGCGATGGTCTGCAAGTCCTTGTCGGGGCGGTTCAGCCCCATCTGCTTCAGGAACGCCTGACGCTGGGCACCCGGCGCGGTTCGCAGCCAGTGCAGCACGATCATGGTGCGCTTGCCTTCCAGCAGATCGCCGCCGATTTCCTTGCCGTATTTAGCCGCGTCCCCTTCCAGATTCAGCACATCATCCCGGATTTGAAAGGCCGCGCCGAGGGCCAGCCCTGCCGGAGTGAACTGCTCGGAAGGCGCGACGCCTGCCGCCAGCGCCCCCAGCCGCAGGGGGATGACCACCGTGTAATAGGCCGTTTTCTGGCGCACCATTTCCAGATAGTCCTCTTCCACGAGGTCCCAGCGGCGGCCCTCCACCCAGCACAGGTCCAGATGCTGACCCTTGGCAGTGTGGTGAATCATGCTCAGGAACTCGTCCATACCGCCCAGCACGTTGGCCTTATGGACGGCGGCCCACATGTACGCGTGCAGGGCGTCCCCGGCGTTGATCGCCAGCGGAATGCCGTGCAGGCGGTGCAGGGCGGGCTGGCCCCGGCGTTCTTCCGAGTCGTCCTCGATGTCGTCGTGGATCAACACCCAGTTCTGGAACAGTTCCAGCGCGGCGGCCAGCCACAGGGCGGCCTCCCACTGTGGGGTGTTCTTGACCACACCATGTGCGCGGGCGCTGGCGAGGAGCAACTCGCTACGAATGCCCTTGCCGCCGCGTTTGGGATAGTCGCGCAGCATGTCGTAATAGGCTTGGTATTCGGGGCGCGTGCCGTGTTCGGGCAGCAGAGAAAGAACGCGGGACAGCAGATCAGGACGCATTGAGCGCAAGTCTAACGGCCCGGACCATGAAGAGAACCGTATCGCGACAAACAGACAACCGGAGTATTTAGCGAGCAAGATTACATTATGAAGATCACCCGAAAAGCTGTGGCTCTCGTTCTGCTGGCAGGAGCATTGGCCGTGGGGCTGGCCGCCTGTGCCCCCACCGCCACCACTGTGCCCGTGCCAGACGCGAAGGCCACCACCGGATTGCGTCCGGCCCTGAGTGGGGAGCGGAAATACCTGGACCTTCCCGGCTTCGGGCAGGTGGCCTACTACGTGGATACGCGTGGGGAAGGCCGTCCTCTGGTCCTGACGCCCAGCGTCAACGCCGCCGCCAGTGCCTATGAGATGAAACCTGTGTGGGACGCCTACGTGGGAACCCGCCCGGTCTACGCGCTGGAGTGGCCCGGCTTCGGCAGCAGCGCCCGCCCGGACACCCAGTACACCAAAGAGCTGATGACCCGCTCGCTGAATGCGCTGGTAGAACTGATCGGTACGGATGTGGACGTGGTGGGCCTCAGCCTGGGGGGGGAATTCGACGCCCGCGCCGCCCTGAGCGAGCCGCGCATTCGCAGTCTGGCGCTGATCAGCCCCAGCGGTCTGGGCAAACCGCGTGGCGGCACGCAGGAAGCCAATGCGGAGGACGGCGGCAAGAAGCTGTATGACCGCCTGAACTCGGTCAGCACGCCGCTGTACGCCGCCCTGCGAATCAAACCCAGCATCGAATACTTCCTGAGTCGCTCGTTCCGGGGGCCGGTGGACAGCGGGCTGGTGGATTACGGAATGGACACCAGCCGTCAGCCAGGGGCGAAATACGCTCCGGTGTACTTCATCAGCGGGCAACTGTTCACGGATGACGCTTACGGGGAGTTGTACAGCAAGCTGACCATTCCCGTCATCGTCCTCTATGACCAGGACGGCTTCGTGAGCTTCGAGCGCCTGCAACAGTTCACCCAGCAGGAAGGCGTGAAAGCCGTGCGAATCCAAGATACCGATGGCCTGCCCCAGTTCGAGAAGATGCCCGAAGTTAAGGCGGCGCTGGACACATTCTGGGCCGCGCAGAAGTAATGCCGGGGCATTGAAACGCTGGCCCCCTCTCCCACGCTAACGGGGAGAGGGGGCCAGTTTCTTGAGCAAAGGGCCAGGTGGTGGCCCGGTCAGGACAGGCTCAATTCCTGAAAATCACTTCCTCACGCCCGAAGGAATGCAATGCCAGCAGCGACAGCAACGCCGCCCCGATCACATTGGCGAGGATGGCGAGCAGGATCTGATCAAGCTGTGCCGCACCCTTGACGATGTTCAGGATCGAGATCATGGAGCCGAATAGCGGCACGGCGTATACGGCGGTACTCAGGGTCAGGAAGTCCGCGAATTGCAGCATCACGGCGGGCAGCACGATGATCAGCGTCAGCGGCGCGATATACGTCTGCGCTTCCTTGAAGCTGCGGGCGTAGATGCCGATGGCGATCAGCACGGCGCTGATGATTAAAGCGGCACTGGCGGCCAGTCCCAGCATCCCCAGCGTGCCGCCGAAGGTCAGACTCAGTTGCCCGCCCATCGACGCGGTGATGTCCGCGCCCAGTCCGCTTCTATTGGCCAGGAACAGCGCCGCCACCAGTCCACTGACAACAAAGCCCAGCACGCTGAAGCACGCGCTGAGCAGGGCCGTGATGGTGGTGGCCAGCAGCTTGCCGGTCACCACCTCGGCGCGGCGCACTGGGGACACCAGCAGGCTTTCCAGCGTGCCGCGTTCCTTTTCCCCGGCGGTGGCGTCGATGGCGGTGGCCATGCCGCCCGACAGGATGAATTGCAGCATCAGGAAGGGAATCAGGAAGGCCAGTTGCCCGCTGCGCTGCTCCTGCGGGGGGCTGGCGTCGATGGGTTTGATGGTCACGGGCGTCAGGGTATCCGCGCCCAGCCCCAGGCCCTCCAGGCGTTCCAGCGTGAGGGTACGGTTGTAGCTGTCCACCACGTCCTGCACCTTGCCGTAAGCCCCGGCGCGTGCGCTCAGGCTGCTCAGCTTGGCGTAGACCTCCAGCGCGGCGCTGCCCTCTCCGGCGCGGGTGGGCAGGGCAGCAGGAGCCTGAATGGCCGCGTCCACGTCACCGGATTGCACGGCCTTCTGCGGATCTTCCACCGACACGAGGTCCACACCCGCCCGCACCGTCTTGCCGCCCACCTGCTCGTCCTGTTCCAGTGCCGTGCGTAATGCCGGGGGCAGGGTTCCCACCACGCCCACCGTCTGCCGTTCCTGCTGCTGCCCGCCAATAAAACTGCCCAGCAGCAGGGGCAGCCCCAGCGACAGCGCCGGAATCAGGATCAGCGGCATCAGGATGGTGGCGGCCAGGGTGCGGCGGTCCCGCAGGGTGGACAGCAGATCGCGGACGGCAATGCGCCAGACCATGTTGGGGCGAATGGAGTTAGACCGCACGCTGCCCACCTCCCCGAACCAGCGAAAAGAAGGCGCGTTCTAGATTGGCCTCACCGGTCTGGGCCAGGATGTCGGGGATGCGGCCCACGGTCAATAACCCGCCCTCATGCAGAATCGCCACGCGGTCACAGACCTCCTCGGCCTCGGACATGACGTGGGTGGAGTACAGCGTCAGGCGTCCGGGTGCGCGGGTGGCGAGAACAAAGTCCAGCAGCGTGCGGCGGGCGAAGATATCCAGACCGCTGGCCGCCTCGTCCAGAATCAGCACGGGCGGGTCCTGAATCACGGCGCGGGCGATCACCACCTTCTGCTTCATGCCGGTGCTGTAGTCCCCGGCGCGCACGTCCAGGGTGCGGCCCAGTTCCAGCCCGGCGTCCAGTTCGGCAATGCGGGCCTCGGTCTGGGCGCGGGTCATGCCGTACAGCCCCGCAAACGAGCGCAGCACCTCGCGCCCCGTCAGGCGGGCGGGCAGGCCCATGCCGCCGTTGACCACGCCCACGCGGCGGCGCACCTCCTCGGGCTGGCGCAGCACGTCGTGGCCGTCCACCGACGCCGTGCCCGAGGTGGGCCGAAGCAATGTGGCCAAAATCCGCAGCAGCGTGGTCTTGCCCGCGCCGTTGGGGCCGAGCAGCCCGAAAACCTCGCCTTCCGGGGCGCTGAGGGATATCCCTTTCAGGGCGGTGAACTTGCCGTAGGTCTTGGTGACGTTCTGAATGTCAAGCATGGTCCGGGTGGAAGGGGGATGGGATTGGGTCTGAGTTTGGGATTGGGTCATGGTTCTCCTGGGAAGAAATACGGGCGCAGTGTCAATGGAGTTGCGGCGACATTCGGGAATCGGGGCAGGGTTCAGGACAGGGGGCGCTTGAAATAATGGAAGACGCCGCCCAGCCAGGTGTCCACCAGCGTCCAGCCCTGCTGGGCCAGCTCGTCACGCTGCTCGCCGCTCAGCAGGCCGCCCAGGCGCTGGTACAGCCAGCGGGAACGGGACTCCTGCTCTCCGGCGGCGCGGCGAAACGACAGCGTGCCCAGCCCCACCCCGGTCAGCTCCCAGCCGTGTTCGCCCATCTCGCGCAGGATGGCCAGTTCGTTCAGGGCGGTGGCAAAGCGGGTCTGGTAATCAAAGCCGGGTTCCGCCACCAGCGCGGCAGACAGCGGGGGGCCGGGCCGATCCGGGTCAGTAAAAATGTCCTCAATGGACCCCCCGAACAGCCGCGCGATGCGGAAGGCCAGCGGCAGGCTGGGATCGTACTTGCCGGTTTCCAGCGCGTTGACGGTCTGGCGGCTGACGTCCAGCTCGGCGGCCAGATCGGCCTGGGTCCATTGCCGTGCGGCACGCAGACGGCGAATGTGGTTGTCCACCGCCGCTACACCTGCCGGTTTCGCAGGCTCAGCGTGGCCGCCGCACCCACCCAGCTCAACATGCCCACGACGTAAAAGAGGAAGGTGGGCGTCTGAAAGTCGAAGGCGGATTCCAGAGCAATCAGCGCCCCGGCCACCACCATCGTCACCATGAAGGCGATGCTGGTGGCCTGCATCTGCAAGGCGCGCATGTACTCGTCCATCAGCATCACGCCGCGCAGGGTCAGCACGGCGAAGAACAGCGGCAGCACCGAGAGAATGCCGTAGCCCATGCCTTTGACGAGACTGAACAGTGTGCTGTCTCCGCTCTCACCCACCGCAACCAGCACGGCGGCCAGCGCGGCCAGCAGGCCCCCGGTCAGGCCCATGATGCCCGCGACACGCTGCACCTTCTGGGTGCGGCTGCCCCCGGCGGGGGCGGTGCGGCCTGAAGTGGGCGTCATATGGAGTCTCCCCGACGCGGGGCTGGTGCGTTCTGCCCAGGTCCACCGATTACGAGGAATGCTGAGCGGGAATGACGTGTTATTAAAGACGAGGGCTGAGAGAGAGTGCTGGTCATGTCAAACCTCCTTGACTTAAGGGTACGGCTTCCTTGACTCTGATGTCAAGCTAAGTTGACCTGGTGCATGACCTCTTGGGCCAGTTCCTCAAGACCGACTTTCTGTACCCTCATCAAAAATGAGAGAAAATATGTGACAATAGGAAAGTTGCGCCCACAAGCGCACTTGCTTCTGATTTCTCACGTTTAAGGCGATCAACATGTTAAATCGCTTCTTTAGAATTTGCGACGGTGCTTCAAGGTATGCATGGCTGCGCCGCCCGAAATTCTCGTTCGGAGGACACTGAATGTTTAATCCCCCCACCCTGGAAGACCTGCAAGAAACCCGCCGCGCCAACGAAAAGCTTGTCCTGAGTGCCCTGGACAGCAAGCCTGAATGGGTTGAAACCGAACTGGCCAAGACCACTGGTCTGGCGCTGTCGCACCTGCGAGCCGCCCTCGCCAGCCTGCTGGATCAGGGCCGCGTGCGCCGTCTGCCCGGCACCGGCACCCGCGCGGTGTACGGTCTGGCCGATCCCGGTCTGGCCGACGTTCCCGCCACCCCGCTGACGGTGGACGCCAAGAAAGTCCGCGATTACCTGGAAGGCCGCGCCGATAGCGCCCTGTACATGAGCGAGCAGCTCCGCATGACCCGCGAAGACGTCATGACCGCCCTGAGCCTGCTGAACGCGCACGGCATGGTCACCTGCACCTTCGTGGGCAGTCTGGTCATCTTCCGCATGAAGGAAGTGCAGGCGCTGGGCACCGAGCAGGCCGCCCCCGCCGCGACGGGCAAGAAAAAGCAAGTCGCCTGAATCTCTGAGTTGACAACGCAGAAAGCTGGACTTCTCTTGATTGAGAGGTCCGGTTTTTTCGTTGCGTCACCACAGCATCTGCCTAAAGTCCTCTTTAATCCTTTCGCGCTCAGGGACTGAGGCGGACGCGCACGCTAAAGCGCATGAGCGATGACACCAAGCCCAGCTATGATCCCGCCAACCAGTCTCCCGCAGAGGGCCAGAGCCACCCGATTCCCGAAGCGGACCGGGGCAAGGCTCCCAACTTTGATCCCGCCGATAAGGACGGCCCCGCTGAGGGTGGCCGGGACGCCGTGGAAGACGACAGCACGCCCAGCAGCTAACGCGCGATGACCGCTGAACCTGTCCTGAACGCAGCCCGGCCTGAAAAGGAACGGGCTGACTTGCTGGTGTGGATCAAGGACGTGTTGCACGCCGAGTACGGGGACCGCCATCTAGACCCCCGCCGCGAGCCGATGCACGAGCTGATCAGCACCATCCTGTCGCAGCGCACCACCTGGCAGGACGAGGCTGCCGCATACGACGAGTTGTGCGAGATTGGTGACTGGGACGCGATTATCGCCGCGCCCACCGAGGCCGTGGCCCACGCCATCCGCCGCAGCAATTACCCGGAGGCCAAGGCCCCGCGCATTCAGGAAACGCTGCGCCAGATCAGGGATTCGCCGGGTGGCTACAATCTGGAATTCCTGCGCGACATGTCCAGCAAGGACGCGCTGAAGTGGTTGACGGACTTGCCCGGAGTAGGCGTAAAAACGGCCAGTCTCGTTCTGCTGTTCAACTACGCCCACCCCGTTTTCCCCGTGGATACCCACGTTCACCGCATCACCACCCGCGTCGGCGCAATCGCGCTGATGGGCGAACAGGCGGCGCACCGGGCGTTGCTCAAGGTGTTGCCCGAAGATCCGCAGTTCCTGTACGAACTGCATCTGAACCTGCTCAAGCACGGCCAGCAGGTCTGCCACTGGAGCCGCCCAAAATGCGGCGTGTGCATCCTGCGCGAAAGATGCGACGCCTTCGCGGTTTTCGGTGACAGGGTGCCGAGTTTCACCGAGACGAAGGCGAGTGGAAAGGGAACGGCGACGAAGAATCGGACGTGAGCGGTCAAGGGGCGTTGGCGGCGTTCCATTGACATCCCATCACCCATTTCCCGCCAGCAGACGCGATACACTGTGCGGCTGTGACGCGCCCGCCTCCCTGCTAACCTCAAGCAATTTCCGGGGCCGCCGCGCGCACACCCCGGAGGACTTTTGAGTTACTGGCGCAATACCATGAAACCTTTGCTGGACGACGAAACAGGCACGATGTTCAAGCACGCCCCGGTGCGCGTGACGCTGGCCTTTCCCAACCGCTACAGCGTGGGCATGGCCTCCCTGGGCTTTCAGGTCATCTACCGCATGTTCAACAACGAGGAAGGCGTCGCCTGCGAACGGGCCTTCCTGCCCGACGATGTGGACGCCTTTGAAAAGCTGGGCCAGCCGCTGCCCACGGTAGAAACCGGGCGCGAGGCCGGGGACTGCGAACTGTTCGCCATGAGCGTGTCCTTTGAGCTGGACCTGACCAACATCATCCGCATGCTGGACGTGGTGGGGCTGCACCCATTGCGCGAACGGCGCGACGACAGCGACGCCATCGTGATGATCGGCGGGCCGCTGACTTCCTCCAACCCGTACCCGCTGGTTCCCTTTGCCGACGTGATCGTGATCGGTGACGGCGAGCAGATCATTCCCGTGGTGTCGGATGCGTTGCGCGAATCCACGTCACGCGAGGATTTCTACGACTTGATTGACGGAATGCCGGGGATCTTCCTTCCGGCGCGTCACACGCATGAACCCACCTGGGCCACCGCGCCCAAGGAACTGTTGCCCGCTTACAGCCAGATCGTGACGCCGCACAGCGAACTGAGCAACATGTTTCTGGTGGAGGCCCAGCGCGGCTGCCCCCGTCCCTGCACCTTCTGTCTGGCGCGGACCATGTACGGCCCCAATCGCAACAACGGCGGCCAGGAACTGCTGGACGTGATTCCCGACTGGGCGCAGAAGGTGGGGCTGGTGGGCGCGGCGCTGTCCGACTTTCCGCACACCAAGTTCGTGGGCCGCACCCTCACCGAGCGCGGCGTGAAGCTGGGCGTGTCCTCCATCCGCGCCGACACGGTGGACACTGAGCTCGCCGAGATTCTGAAGGCGGGCGGCCTGCGGACGTTCACGGTGGCAAGTGATGCACCCAGCGAACGCCTGCGCCGCTGGCTCAAGAAGGGCATTACCACCGAGGATTTACTGAAGACCGCGCAGATCAGCCGTGACCTGGGCTTTTCCGGCCTCAAGGTCTACATGATGATCGGCCTGGGGCCGGAGAACGACGACGACATCACCGAATTGATCTCGTTCACCAAGGAACTGGCGGGCATCAACCGGATCGCACTGGGCATCTCGCCGTTTGTGCCCAAGCGCCACACGCCGCACTTTGCCGATCCCTTCGGGGGCGTGCAGATCATTGAGGCGCGGCTCAAGCGTATCCAGAAGGAACTGCGCCGCACCGCCGAGCTTCGCAACGTGTCCGCCAAGTGGGCCTGGGTGGAAAGCGTGATTGCGCGGGGTGGCCCGGAAATCGGCATGGCCGCCTACACCCTTTACCGCAACGAGAGCATCGGCGCATGGAAGAAGGCGCTGGACGAGATCGGCTGGGTGGACGAGTACGGCGACAACGACGCCTCGTCCATCTCGCTGCCGCCGGGCCAGTACGTGCCACGAGGAGTCAATGCCCACGCGGATGGGCTGGCGGTCTAAAGTAGTTCTTACCTGACCCTCTCCACCACGGAGGGGGCTTTTTTTGCTCTCCACTCCGCCACTTGGCCGATGCACACGCCGCCCGCCTGTGTTCTATTCACGCATGGAACCCACCGCCCCTCCCCCACTGCCCGGTTTCCCAGACCTCCAGCTTCTTGAGTGCAGCGCCGCTGACTTTCCCCGTCTGGCCGCGTTTCTGAGCGCTGCCCACCCAGATGCACCCACCTCGGCAGAGGATCTGGAGCGGCTGGTGGCGGGGCGGATGCCGGGCGAAACCCACCGTCAGCTTCTAGCGCTGCGCGGCGGGGAAATCGTGGGGCTGGTCGAAATGGGCGTGCCACGTATGGACGGGCATCCCGGCTGGCTGGAAGTCAGGATTCGCACCGGGCAGGATGAGGCGGGTGGCAAACTGGCGGAAGAATTGTTGACACTGGCTGAGAACAGCGCCGCCGAACTGGGCGCGCTGACCTTGATTTCTCAGGTCCAAGAGAACTGGTGGGAACACGACTTTCTGCTTGCGCGCGGTTACGCGGAGCATGACCGCATGTGGAACAGCACCCTGAATTTGCAGGCGCTGGACTTCACTCGCTTTGCCGGGACTCAGGCGCGGGTGGCGGCGGCGGGCGTAACTATCCAGCCTCTCTCGGAGCTGGGAGAATTTGATGAAGTGCAGCAGCGATGTTTTTATGCGCTGGTGGCCGCCCTGCTGCGTGATGTCCCCAGTACCACCCCGGTCAGCGTGTGGCCCTTTGAGGTCTGGCAGCGCCGCGCGGGTGCGAGGATGCTGCCAGAGGGCATGTTTATCGCGCTGGCCCAGAACGGCGAATGGGTGGGCCTGAGCGAACTCTACCTGCCCATCGCCACGCGCCCTGGCACGCTGCACAACGGCCTGACCGGAGTTCTGCCGGGGTGGCGCGGTCACGGCGTCGCGCTGGCCCTCAAACTGGCCGCCGCCCGCGCCGCGCTGGCACGGGGATTTACGCACGCGCGCACGGGCAACCACAGCATCAATACACCCATGCTTGCAGTGAACGAGCGACTGGGGTTCGTGCGGGAAGGTGCGCGGGTGACGCTCAGGCGGGAGGTAGGGGCGTGATTGCGTCTAGACCCGCCACTGCTCGCGCTGGTACTTGATGCGGTAGCGGCTGCGGCTGGCGGCCTCGATCAGATCGCTGGGGGTACGGATGTCCGGGCCGGTGCTGGCCCCACCGACGCTGGCCTGAAGGGACAGATCACGGTAAGCCACGTTGTCCAGCGACAGTTGCACCCGGCGGGTCAGGTCGGCCAGTTCGGCGGCGGGGGTGTTGTCCAGCAGGACGGCGAACTCGTCGGGTCCCCAGCGGAAGATCAGGTCGCCCCGGCGCTTGTGCTGCATGATGCGGCCCGCCAGTTCGCGCAGCAGTTCATCCCCGGCAGCGTAGCCGTACACCGAGTTGACCTTGCGAAAGCCGCTGAGGTCCACCAGCAGCAGGCCCAGCGGGCGGCTCTGGCGGCCCTGCCAGCGGCTTTCCACCGCGCGGGTAAAGGCTAGGCGGTTGCCGAAACCGGTCAGGGGATCGCGCACGCCGGAATGGCGCAGGGTCCACCAGCGTTCCAGCATGACCAGTCCAGTGCCCAGCACCGCGCACAGCGACAGCGTGACCCCCGGCAGCAGCGAATTGAGCAGCCAGTACGGCACGGACAGCGCCAGTGCCAGTAGAGCAATGGCAAAGCCCCACAGACCGCCCGCCAGCACGGCAGCGACGGCGGCCAAGACACCGGCCAGCATGACCGTCCACAGCGGCAGAGACGCAAACGGCGCGCTGAGCAGGCTGGAGACCGCCCGCGCCTGCAATTCCACACCGGCAACGACCTGACCGCTCACGTCCCGCACTGCCGGGGCACCCACGCCGCTGGCGGTCAGACCCACCAGCACCACCCGGTTCTGAAAATCGCCGTAACGAATGGAACCGTTCACCACGTCGCGGAAGGGAATCACGGGCAGGCGCTGTGGGTCAGGGGCGCTGTAGCGCAAAATGCGCGGCTGTGCATCCAGCGGCACAGTGCGCCCCGCCGCCACCGCCAGTTGGCGCGCGAAGCTGGGGGCCAGAGCTGAACCAGCGTCCGGGTAGGCCGCCTGAAAGGAGCGCACGATACCGTCCTCACTCAGGTTCAGGGCGCTGATGCCGGTGGGCGAGCGCCAGTCGGGGCGCAGCGCGGTGGGTTCGCCGGGGGCAGTGGCCAGTACCACGTTGGGACGGCTGAACACGGCGGCCAGCGCGGCGTCGTTGCGCGCCGGATCGGCCAGCAGCACGTCCACGCCGATGGCCGCGACTCCCGCCTGATCCAGCGTATTCAGGGCCTGAGCGTACAGTTCGCGTGGCCAGCTTCCGATGCGCCCGTAATCCCGCAGCGTGGCGTCGTCGATGCCTACCACCAGCACGCGCCCATCGGGAGGACTGGGCAGGGCGCGGTTCAGGGCGTCCCACAGCAGGCTGTTCTCGGGCATCGACCAGGCCAGCGCCGCCGCCAGCAGCGCGGCCAGCGGCAGGGTCAGCCGCCGGACCGGACGTGCCGCGCCGGGCCGTAACGCCAGGGAATCAGGGAAGCCGAGCATAGCTCTGGTTTCCTGCCCCGTCCCGCAGGGTCAGCGAGACGGGTGCATCGGGCGAGGGCAGCGGTAAAGACCACACGAAAGACCCGCCGCCCTGGGTCTCCACCGTTCGGGTGTAGGTCTGGCCGCCCACCGTGACGCTCAGGTCTATGCGGGAATCTCCGGCGTCACTGACCACACCGCCCAGGGTCAGGACACGGCCCACGCGCTCCACAGACAGTTCGCTCAGGCGCGGCGGCGTGCGGTCCACCGTGATGGTCTGCGTGCGCGTCAGGGTCTGGCCATAGCGCTGGGCGCGCACCCTCACGCTGTACTGGCCTTCCGGCAGCGAGTCTTTGAGGCGCTCCAGCCGGAACAGTCCGTTCTCGCCGTTCAGGGGAACAGTCTGTCCGGCCACCGTCAGCGTGACCCGCGCGTCGGGCAGGCTGCGGGCCGAGAGGGCCAGCTCCTGCAAACTGCGGCCCGGCAGGTCCAGGCTGAGCGTCAGCGCCTGCGCCCGCGCCGCGTCCTGCGCGATGTTGAAGCGGTCCACGGCGTCGAGTTGCAGCGGAACGAGCGGGCCGCCGGGACTGCGCTGCTGGCCCGGCGAGACTGCCGCGTCCGGCTGCCCAGGCAGCGCCACCTGACCATCGAAGACCTTGACCAGCCCGCCCGCATCCACCCGAAACACGGTCCCGCGCACCGCCGTGCTGACCACCGGCGTATCGATGCGGTAGCCGCCCTGGCCCTTTTCCACCACGTTCCAGGCGGTGCCCTTCTCCAGTTTCAGCAACACCTCGCGGCCCGCACTGGTGCGCTCGATGCTGATGACACTCAGGGCACTCTGCTCGTTCAGGCGCAGGTAGCCGCCGCCCGTGAAACCGATTTCGGCCCAGGCGGCAGGCCCAGTGTTCAGCGCCGCGCCGGGTTGCAGGTCATCCCCGATCAGCGCCACCCGTGACGTGCCGCGTGCCAGCAACGTGACCGCGCCGCGCGTGGCCTCCACGGCTGCCACGCCCAGCCCGCTGAACTGCGCGTCGTACCACGGATCGGCCTCCCGGAAGGCGCTGACCCTGCCACTGTCCAGCGCGATCTGCTGGCCCGCGCGCAGCTCGATGCTGCGTCCCTTCAGCGCGATCCGCAGCCGCCCGGCGATCACCGCCACCCGCTTTTCGTTGGCGCTCAGATCGACGCGCAGTTGCCCCGCGCCGTCCATCACCACATGGTGGCCCGCCACATGCACGGCCACCGGTCCCCGCAGGAAAAACCGCCCGGACAGCAGATCGGCCTCGCCCAGATAACGCCGCAACTCGGAAGCGCTGCCTGCGACCACCTGACCCAGCCGCCCCGCCTGAAGCATGGCCCGTCCCGTCTCGACGCGCAGGCGGGTGGTGACCTCGGTGGGCACGGTCTGGGCACGCCAGGTGCCGTCCGGTCCCTGAATCTCCACGCGCCCCTGCGCGGACTGCAAGGCGGGCGGCAAGGCGGAAACGGCCTGACCGGGGGCAGCCTTGGCAGGCGCAGGAGACAGGGGCGAGGTCTGTGCCACGGCCTGTTCACCCGCGCCCAGACAGCCAGACAGTGCCACCACCCGCAGCAAAAGTTCACGGGCAGGCGAGGGAGAGGGGAGGGCCTTAGACATCTTATCCACCAGTTTACGAGAAAAACCTGACATTTGGGCGACCCAAGGTATACTTAAGGGCGTGCTTGTTGCTGTGCAGGACGCCATCAAAGATTACGGTCCCGCCACCGTGTTATCTGAGGTCACTTTTGCCGTCAGGAGCGGCGACCGCATCGGTCTGGTGGGCCGCAACGGGGCGGGGAAAACCACCCTGTTGCGGCTGCTGACCGGGCAACTTCCCCCGGATGGGGGCACCGTGCGCCGCGCGCCGGGCGTGCGCGTCCGCGCCTTGCAGCAGGACCCGGTGTTTGAAGCCGGGACGACAGTGGACAGCGTACTGGACGCCGCCTTCCATGATCTGGACGCCCTAGAGGCCGAGCTGGACGCCGCCGCACAGGCCATGAGCGCCGGAACGCCCGAGAGCGTGCTGCGCCACGAGGAGATTCTGGAACATTACGTGCGGCGCGGCGGCTTCGAGCGCCGCAGTCGCAAGGACGCCGTGACGCTGGCCTTCGGTTTCCGGGGCCGCGAGGACACGGCAGCCGAGAGCCTCAGCGGCGGCGAGCGCACCCGCCTGGGTCTGGCCGCGCTGCTGGTGGAAAACCCCGACGTGCTGCTACTGGACGAGCCGACCAACCACCTGGACATCGTGATGGTGGAGTGGCTGGAAAACTTTCTGGGCCGTTATCCCGGCGCGGTGCTGGTGATCAGCCATGACCGCACCTTTCTGGACCGCGTGACCAACGAAACGGCCCACCTGCGCGCCGGAACTCTGCGGACCTATCCGGGCAATTACAGCACCTTCCGCGCCGCGCTGGATGCCGAAGCTGAGTTGCAGGCCGCCCGCGCCGTGCAGGACGCCCGCCAGATCTCCAATCTCCAGAGCAGCGCGGACCGCATGAAGATCTGGGGCCTGGGCATGAGCAAGCTGGCCCGGCGCGCGGCGGCCATGCAAAAACGCGTGGACCGGATGCAGGCCCGCGCCACGGCGGCCCCACCCGCGGAGGAACGCAGCGCCCGCATCACCTTCCACGCCCCCGGCAGCGGCGACATTGTGCTGGACGCCCGCCACCTGACGCGGCGCATTCCCGCCGAGGGGACCCAGACCCGCACGCTGTTTGAGGACATCAACGTGCAGGTGCGCCGGGGCGAGCGCGTGGCCATCGTCGGGCGTAACGGGGCCGGCAAGACCACGCTGCTGCGAATGCTGCTGGGTCTGGAAAAAAGCGACGATCCACGCGGCAAGGTGCTGACCGGCGCGCGGGTGGGCGTGGGCTATTACGATCAGGCCCTGCGCGGCGTTTCCCCTGATCAGACCCTGTACGACGTGGCCCGCGAGTACGTGCAGAAAGACCCGCAGGCCCACGATCTGCTGGGCACCTTCATGTTTCCCTATGACCAGCACGACAAGCCCGCCCGCATCCTGTCCGGCGGCGAGCGGGCGCGGCTGGCCCTGCTCAAGCTGGCGCAGGAGGACCGCAACCTGCTGGTGATGGACGAGCCGACCAACCACCTGGATATGGAAATGGTGGAGGCCCTGGAACTTGCCCTGGAGGACTTTGGCGGCACGCTGCTGATGGTCAGCCATGACCGCGCCTTTATCGAGGGTCTGGCGGACCGCATCTGGCTGATCGAGGACGGCCATTTCTACGAATACCCCGGCTGGGAGGACTACCGTGCCAAGCACCGCAGTCTGGCCGAACGGGAGGCCGAGGAAGAGCGGGAGGCGGCGCTGGCCGAGGCGAAGGCCGCACCGAAAGCTGCCACGCCCAGGGGCAAGGGCCTGTGGCATCTCAAGCGGGAAGTGGAGACCATTGAGGCGGACATTGCCCGGCTGGAAGCGCAACTGGGAACCGCCCAGGCGGCCCTGAACAGCGCCCCGCCCGACGCCGATTTCACCGCACTGGGTCAGGCTGCCCACGATCTGGAGCTGGCTCTGGAACGCAAGCTGGAAGAGTGGGGTGAGAAGGGCGCGGAGGTGGAGGAGAAAGAAGGGTGAAGTCAAGTCTAGAGCAGACAAAAGAAAACGCCCCCCATGACGGGGGCGTTTCTTCGTCAACTTCTAGTCGGGGCCAAACTAAAGTTTAGTTGACGGGAACCAGTTCGATGTAGTTGATCTTGGTGTTCTTGCCGCCCTTGGCGTCGATGGTCATCACGCCGCCGGAAACGGTGACCTGCTTGGTGAGCTTCTCAAAAATCTTGGCAGAGGTAGGGACAAAGTTGTTGATAATGTTCGTACCTTCAACGTTGATGGTGTGCGAGCTGTTGAGGTTGTTGGGGGTGGTGCTGGCGCTGGAATCGCCCACGCTCACGGTCACGTTGTACACGCCGTCGGCCATCTTGTACTCGAAGGCTCCTGACGTCAGGGTGCCACTGGCGCAGTTATTGCCGTTCGTGGCCGAACCACACTGCATGTTAATCTGGGTCAACTGAGCAGGCTCCGCTCCGGCCAGCACGATGGGCGCGCCATTGGGGCGGACGTTGGCTGTCATGTTCAGGGGCACAGGGGCTGCCGTACCGGCGCTGGCCTCCGTGATCCAGCCGGTCATGCTGGCTGCGGTGTAAGCAGCGCCAGAGTTGGTCTCGTAACCAACCACCGGGGAGGTGGCAGGTGCGAAGTTGATCTTGACCGTGGGACGCGTACCCACTGCCGTCACTGTGAACGTCGCCTGCCCCTTCTTGGTGTTGTCCACCGTTGAGGTGGCGATAATGTCAGCAGTACCGGGGGTCACGGCGGTGACCAGACCCGTAGTACTTACCGTGGCAACCGCATTATTGCTGCTGGTCCAGGTAACTGTCTGGGCAGGCGAGTTGGTGCCGGTCACGCTGGCCGTGGCCTGAGACGTGCCGCCCACAGTCGCGCTGGCCGGGTTCAGGGTCACAGCGACAGCAGTAACAGTAGGCGTGGGGGTGGTAGCCGCCTTAACGGTGATGGTCACGGAGCCGGACTTGGTCTTGTCGGCGGTGGACGTGGCTGTCACAACCGTGGTGCCTTCCTTAACTGCCGTGATCAGACCCGTGGTATTACCGACCGTGGCGACATCAGGGACACTGCTGGTCCAGGTGACAGTCCCAGCCGGGTTGTTGGTGCCGGTAACCTTTGCTGCTGCCTGGGCGGTGGCACCAATGTTCAGGGTGGCAGCGGCTCCGATTGGGGCGGTGACCGCAACGTTGGTTACGGTGGCCGTGGGCGTGGGCGTGGGGTTACAGGCCACGATGGCAATGGAAGCGGTCAGTGACAGGGCGATGGTCGCGGGGCGGCGGAACATGGAAAATGTTGACATGAAGTACCTTACCTTTAAAAAGAGTCTCGAGAGGACGAAGGGCCTGGGATTGCGCTCAGTATCGTATCATGCACTTTTTTACCGGATACCGGTTGAGATTAACCTCGCCTACATCAAGCTCAACCCGCTCTGCAAAGAGAATCCGTTCGCATCTACACGACATAAATCCACCTGACATAGGGGTGGTTCCAACGGCGACGGCACGATATCGAGAGGTACGAAGGCACGCGTTCTACAACGACTCACGTACCCAACAAGGTTTCCGTTACGCAGGCTTGTTCTGGTCTGCCCAGACGCGTCAGTGCCCCGTTTGTCATGCTTGAATCCAATCTGAGGGGACAGGCGTTACGAAAACGTGAAATTTGGCTCCGTACCCCCAGTGGAGTGTTGCCGCCAGCCATCAATCTCCCTGATGGCAATTTGGACGCAGGGGAAGTGGCATCACAGATGCCGGGCAGGCGCGCACGGCGATCAGGTAAACGGCAATCTGATGGAAGGCGTGGCCTATAAGTGACTGGCTGTAAGCTCGGGGTAAGCCCCATACTTCTAGTCTGGAGGCAGGTTGACCTTCCAGAGAGAGGCGCTGCTGCGCGGACTGACGGTCCCACCCCACCACCCATGACCGAACCCACCCCCCACCCCGTCCCCGAATCAGCGTCTGTGTCCGTGACCCAGATGCTGGATCAGGCATGGGAAATCCGCCGCAGCGAGCCGCGTGAAACTGTGCGGCTGGCGCGGCTGGCACTGACCCATAACCTGCCCACCCCAGAGGAATCCAGGGCGCGGGTCTGTCTGGGCTACGGCCTGCTGCGTCTGGGAGAATTTGCCGACGCCCAGACCGAGCTGACTCAGGCCCTCAATATGTTCAATGAGGCAGGCAACCTGCTCCAGAAACGCACGACTTCCAACATTCTGGGGATGGTGCAGTGTGAGCTGGGCCAGCCGGTGGCCGCCTTGCAGACCTTCTTGCAGGTGCGGCAACTGAGCGTGGCGCTTGGATTGATTCAGGGTGAAATCGAGGCATTGAATAATGTCGGTAGCGTGTACGTTTCAATGGGCAACCATCCGGGGGCGCTGGAATCTTATCTCCGGTCCCTCCGTCTGGCGCAGCAGCATGAAATGCGAGACGTGGAGGGCGAGATTCTCAACAACCTGAGCGTGGAGTATTACGAACTTACGCGCTATGGGGATGCACTGGAAGCGGCCCAGGCCAGCCTGAATATCTCGGCAAAATCTCTCGACAATGACGCGGCCCACCTGCATACCTCTGCGCTCGCCCTCCACAACGCCGCCCGTGCGTGCTTCAAACTCAGTCACCTGGACCGCGCTCTGGATTTGAATCAGCAGGCGCTGACGATCTTTGAGGCTCTGGAGGATCAGGCGGCTGTAGCAGAAGTTCACGACGAACTGGGACGGCTCTCCCAGCATCAACGTGGATTCAGGGAAGCCGAGCGCTTCTTCCGTCTTGGCCTTCAGATGCGCCAGCAGATCGGCGATCTGCATGGTCAGGCCGAGAGCCTGCTCCATCTGGGCGGTCTTCAGTTGCTGCTGGGCCAGACGCAGGAAGCGCTGGACACCATTCATGCGGCGCGTGCCACCGCTGAACACAGTCAGGCCCAGACCGAGCGCTGCGCCGCCGATCTATCCCTGGCCGACGCCTATCGTCAGGCCGGGCAGTTCCGCGAGGGATTCCTGCATCTGGAACAGCATCTGCTGCTTAAAGAAGAGCTGTTCAACGCGGCCTCCGATCAGCGGGTCCAGAGCTTGCAGATTCAGTTTGAACTGGAACGCGCCGAGCAGCAACGCGCCGCCGCCGAGCAGTTGAGCGCCGAACTTCAACAACTGAACAGCGAACTGGAACGCACACATCAGGAACTGACCGTCGCCCATGCCCGGACCTCGGCGCTGCTGGAACAGGTCGAGCAACAGGCCAATCAGGACGCCCTGACCGGTCTGGCCAATCGGCGGGCCTTCGACAGCGCTGTGGAGCGCCTGCAACCCGGCGTCCAGATGACGGTGGTGATCGGCGACATCGATCATTTCAAGCAGGTCAACGATCAGTACTCGCACCTGATCGGCGACGAGGTGCTGCGTCAGATCGCCGGCGTGCTGGGGGCCGGGGTGCGCCTGCGGCAGGGCGATCTGCTGGCCCGTTTTGGCGGCGAGGAATTCGTGATCCTGATGGTCGGCACCGACGCCGTGACCACGCAGCGCATCTGCGAACGCCTGCGGCTGGCCACCGAGCGCCACAACTGGGGGGCCGTTCGTCCCGGCCTGCGCGTGACCATCAGCCTGGGGGCGGCAGTCAGCCGCAACGGCGAGGACCTGACCGCCGTTCTTCAGGCTGCCGATCACGCCCTGTATGAAGCCAAGGCCAATGGCCGCAACCAGGTGGTCCTCCGGCCATAACACAGGCCACGGCACACACCTAGAGTCAACGTTGAAGATCCGATCCGTCAGAGCTTTGTAAGATTATTCATGTGACCCTGGGGCAGTGAATCAAATTTCACACAGGCCCCTGAAGCCTGTGCCCTTCCAGAGTTGTAAGGGCGGATACTCATCCCCGATCTCCCGGAGGCACCATTCATGACCCGTTCCCCCCTTCGCTGGACCGCGCTCGCGGCACTCACCCTGCTGCTGGCAGGCTGCTCCACATCCCTGCCGCCCACCACCGACGCATCTACTCCCACTTCCGCCGGGAACACCGAAGTCGTGCGGATCGCGCTCGCTGCCGACGCCACGCAGGATCAGGTGGCAACTCCCGGCACCCAGATCCTGGCCTGGCACCCGGAGGAAGGTTTTGCGCTGGTCGTCCGGCCACAGTCTTCCGGCCTGAGCGCCCAGGGCGGGCCGAAGGGCGAGGCCAACGCCAACCGTTTTGCCCCACCAGAGGTGCAGGGCAGCAGCGTCTGGGCGGGCGGGCGCACGGCTTGGTCCGGCGGCAACGGTTCTGCAAGCTGGCAGAAGCTGACCGGAAACCTGAAGGCCGCGTCTGAAAACCAGGTCAGTTGGAAGCAGATCGATCTGGCAGGCGCGTGGTCTCACGCACGCAAGCTGGGGGAGGGGATCAAGGTGGCCGTGATCGACACCGGGATAGACCTGAAACACCCGGCCTTCCTGGGCAATCTGGCCCCGGCTTCCGAATGGAAGGATTTTGTGGACGGTGACAGCACCCCGCAGGAAATCAAGGGGACGGCTTATGGACACGGCACCGGCGTGGCAGGCGTGATTTTGCAGATTGCCCCGAAAGCCACGGTGCTGCCCATCCGGGTGCTGAGGCCCGACGGTTCGGGCGACGTGTCTACCGTGGTGCAGGCGATGGACTGGGCCATGAAGAAGGGTGCGCGGGTCATCAACCTGTCGCTAGGCTCAGACACGCCCTCCCCGGCGCTGAACGACATGCTGGCCCTGGCGGCCTCGCGGCAGATCGTGGTGGTGGCCTCCAGCGGCAACAGCGGCAACGAGAAGATCACCTATCCGGCGGGCAACGCGGGCATTTTTGTCCCCAGCGATTATCTGGTCAGCGTGGGCAGCGTGAACGCCAGAGACGTGAAATCCAGCTTCTCTACTTACGGCTACTCTCTGAACCTGACGGCTCCCGGCGAACGCATCTACACCGCCATGCCCGACAACGGCGCGGGGTACTGGAGCGGCACCTCCTTTGCCGCACCGATGGTGACGGGTGCGCTGGCGCTGGCGCTGGGCGAGGGCAAGACGACCATGCTCACCACCCTGCTGTATGCGGACGGCAAGGATATCGATGGCGTGAATTCCTACGCCCTCCAATCCAAGCTGGGCACAAGGCTGGATCTGGCAGCTTTCCTGGAAGACGCCTTCTGAGAGCAGCGAGACCAGTAACCCTCACCCCCATACGCGGCGGTGGGGGTTTTTCTTTCTCTGGCGGCCTGAACCATGAGCCTCACGGAGCAGCCGTGCGCGTCTCTTCCTGCGCCACCACAGGACTTACCTTCAGCGTCAGCGTGAACACGAAAGCCGCCGCCACCAGTCCCAGCGCCAGGAAGTAGGCGGAGCGCAGCCCCTCGGCCAGTGCCGCGCCGCCGCCCGCAATGGCCGCCTCGCCAATCAGCAGGGCCATGACGGTCACGCCCAGCGCGCCGCCCATCTGCCGGGCGAACAGCACGCCGCTGGTGACCGCGCCCAGTTCTCCATCTGCTGCCGCACCCTGCGCCGAGAGCAGCAGCGTGAGCATGGAAAAACCCATGCCGCTGCCCACCACAAAGCCCAGGGCAGACGTGACCCACAGCGGCGCGTGAACGGTGAAGGTCAGCGCGGCGAACACCAGCACCAGCACCGCGAAGCCCAGTTGCGAGATGCGGGCCAGCGGAATGCGCTTCATCAGTTGCGCGGCCAGGATGCTGGCCAGGGTCCAGCCCACCAGCGCCGGGGTCAGGATCGCCCCTGCCGCCGTCGCGCCCCGGCCCGTCACCCCCTGGGCATACAGCGGCAGGTAGGCGATCACGCCAAAGTACGCTGCCCCGGCCAGCAGGTTCCCGGCGAAGGCCACGCGCGGAACACGGTCACGCAGGGCCGACATGGGGAGCAGCGGCGAGGGATGGCGGCTTTCCAGCAGCAGCGCCCCGGCCAGAATTGCCGCACCTGCTGCCGCCACCCACCACTGCTTCAGCTCCAGCCCCCAGATCAGCAGGCCGCTGCCCGCCGTGAACAGCGCCGCGCCGCCCCAGTCCAGACTGGCCTCGCTGCGTTTGCCCGACTGCTTGAGGTAACGGGATACCATCAAAAAGGCCCCCACGCCGAAGGGCAGCGACACGAAAAAGGTCCAGCGCCAGGACCACGTTTCGGTGAGCCAGCCGCCCAGCAGCGGCCCCACCAGACCGCTGATGCCCCACACGCCGCTGAACAGCGCCTGCACCCGCCCGCGCTGCTCCAGGGTGTACAGCTCGCCAATGATGGTCAGGGCAATGGACAGCAGCGCACCCGCACCCAACCCCTGCAAGGCACGCGCGCCGATCAGCCAGCCCATGTTCTGCGCCGCGCCGCACAGCACGCTGCCCAGCAGGAACAGGGCCATGCCCATCAGGTACAGCTTCTTGCGGCCCACGATGTCCGAACCCCGGCCCCACAGCGGGCTGGAGACCGTGCTGGTGAGCAGATAGGCGGCAAAGGGCAGCGCGTAGAATGCCTGTCCGTTCAGGTCCTGAATCACGCTGGGCATGGCGCTGGCCACCACGCTGGATTCCAGTGCATTCAGGAACACGCCCAGGATCAGCCCCACGGTGGCCAGCTTGCGGGCCTGATCCAGCGCGGCCTGGTTGGGCGAAGCGGCGGCAGCAGGCGTAATGGGCGCTGTACTTTTTAGATCCGGCACGCGGGTCAGGCTACTCTCACGTCACCGGAAAGAGGGTGGGCGGTGGGCAGAACGGCCAGCACCCCATCTTGTCAGATGCCCAATGCAAGCCTCATCTCCAGAGTTGCGGGTCTACCCTGGGGAACATGACCACACCACAACCCACCATCCACGTGCAAAATCTGGGGGCCACTGGCCTGGGCGTCAGCGAGATCGGCTACGGGGCCTGGGGCATCGGCGCGGACATGTGGAAGGGCGCGCAGGACGACGAAAGCCTGGAGGCGCTGCGCCGTTATCTGGCCCTGGGTGGCAACTTTATTGATACGGCGATGGGCTATGGCGACGGCCACAGCGAGCGGCTGGTAGGACAGGCTGCCCGCGATTATCCCGGCACCATCGTCGCCACCAAGATCAGCCCGAAGAATGGGCAGTGGCCCGCGCAGCCCGGCGTGCCAGCGCAAGAGGCGTTTCCCGCCGAACACGTCATCGCCATGACCGAGGCCAGTCTGGAACGGCTGGGCCTGGACAGGATCGACGTACAGCAATTCCACGTCTGGAACGATTCGTGGCTGGGACAGGGCGACTGGCAGGACGCGGTGACTCAACTCAAGAAAGACGGCAAGATCGGACACTTCGGCATCAGCATCAATGACCATCAGCCCGACAACGCCGTGAAAGCGGTGGAGGCAGGCGTGGTGGAAACCGTGCAGGTGATCTACAACGTCTTTGACCAGTCGCCGCAGGACCGCCTGCTGGATGCCTGCCTGGCTAACGGCGTGGGCGTGATCGTGCGCGTGGCGCTGGACGAGGGCAGCCTGACCGGCAACATCACCGCCGGGACCGAATTCCCGGAAGGCGACTGGCGCAACCGCTACTTCGGCGGCAACCGCAAGGCCGAGCTGCAACCGCGTCTGAGGGCCATTGAGAGTGATCTGGGCATCAACAGCTCGCAACTGGCCGAGACCTCGCTGCGCTATGTCCTCAGCCACCGCGCCGTCAGCACCGTGATCGTGGGGATGCGGAGCGTGCGGAACGTGGAGCGCAACGTGGCGATTGCCGATGGTCAGGGCCTGCCCGCCGATGACGTGGCCCGCCTGTACGCCCACCGCTGGGACAGGAACTGGTACAACGCGGCGGAAGAATAAATTTCAGGTCGTTCGCGTCAATTCAGTGCCTTCCAGCGTTTCCAACAGGAAAACCCTGATTTCAGAGAGATGTGGCCTGCTGGTCAAAAGCATTAGCCAGAAGCTAAAAATCAGGAAGACCCATAACCCGATGGCGAAAATGACCAACGATAATGCGAAATCTGAGGAGTCTGCCCACCACGGTCCAAGCAGGCCGATGATCAGAATGACAAGAGAAAGCGCTGTATATACGACAAAAGCCCGTCTAGAATTTCGGTCTATTTGAAATTCCCCGATCATCATCAACCCGCTTTGGTGCCTTGACGAAGCGCTTTCTATATGTCCCGTGTACTCAAAAAGAACCTGACGCGCCCCAAGCAGGCCAGGATTTCTCCGTATCCGAAGGGTTTGCGCAAACACCTCGCCCAGAAATCTTGAACTTGAGGCCGTCGCCAGCACGCCCCGGTCTGTGGTGATCGCAGCGGCAAGTCGCCTCTGGCCCTCCTCAATGGTCAAGGGTGAAGCGACGGCAAACGGTTGTGGGAAAATCCATTTCAATTGTTATACTCCCGCTTCTGCATCAGCATCGTGCGTTTGCACTGCGCCACCACCTCACCGCGCTGATTGATGGCGCGGTGTTCCACGGTAACTAAACCCTGATTCGGGCGGGATTTACTGTCACGCGCCTCCAGCACCTCGGACTCGGCGTGGATGGTGTCGCCGTGAAAAACGGGCTTGGGGAACACCACATCGGTCATGCCCAGATTTGCCACCAGGGTGCCCAGCGTCAGCTCATGCACACTCAGGCCCACCAGCAGGCTCAAGGTTAAAAGGCTGTTGACCAGCGGCTGCCCGAACTCGGTCTGCGCGGCGTACTCGTGGTCCAGATGCAGCGGCTGCGGGTTCATGGTCAGCGTGGTGAACAGCACGTTGTCGGCCTCGGTCAGCGTGCGGGTGACGCGGTGACGGATGACGGTGCCAGGGGTGAGTTCCTCAAAGTAGCGGCCCTGCGGGCGGTTCAGGTCTTCATTCATCTGTCTTCTCCTGAAGTTGAGCAAGCATGGCGCGGGCGGCGGTCAGCATGGGTTCGTCCACCATCTGGCCCTCAAAGCTGAAGGCCCCGTGACCCCGTTCGGCTGCCGCGTGGGCAGCGTCCAGCAGGGCGCGGGCGCGGGCGGCCTCGGCAGGGGTGGTCCCGAAAATGTCATGGGCCAGCGCCACCTGAGCGGGGTGGATGCATAGTTTGCCCGCGTAGCCCAGAGCGCGGCCCTGCTCGGAATCGGCGCGAAAGGCGGCCTCATCGTTCAGCGCCGTGACCACGATATCCAGCGCCGGAACCCCGGCCAGCCGCGCAGCCAGCGCCACCTTTGAACGGGCGTACAGCACTTCCAGATTGCCCGCCGTGCGCCGTCCGCCCAGATCGGTGGTGTAATCCTCCGCGCCGAAGTAAGCCAGCGTGACGGCCTCTTCCTTCAAAATTTCCAGCGCATTCCAGACGCCCGCCCCGGTTTCCAACCCGGCCAGAAGTGGAAGGGTGAGGCCGCGCGACTTCAGCGCCTCAGCGACGAGCCGAACATCTGCCGCAGATTCCAGTTTAGGAATCACTACGCCCGCCAGTTCGGGGGTCAGGACGGCCAGATCGCCCTCAAAATACGGCGAGTGCGGGGCGTTGACGCGCAGGAAGACGGCCAGATGCGGCGCGGCGGCGATCAGGTCACGGGCGGCGTCGCGGGCGATGGGGCGGGCGGCAGCTTTGGCCTCGGCGTTGCCGGGGATGGCGTCCTCCAGATCAATGACCACCGCATCGGGCGAGGTGCGCGGCAGCTTGGCGATCAGGTCCGCGCGGTTGCCAGGAGCGAACAGCATGGAACGGGGGCGCAGGGTGGGCGCGGGCATCAGGACTGTCCTGTGCGGGCGGAAAAGTGGTGGGGCATGGGATCAGGATAGCTGTCGGGGATGCGGGGGCGTGTGCAAATACCGCCTCACCGCACGTCGCTGCGCCGCAGAGCATAGGCCACGGCCAGCGCCAGGACGGCCAGCCCCAGCGTCGCCAGTCCCCAAACCGCGCCGCTGCTGGCCGCGAAAGCAGTTGCAGACAGTCCACCCTGAAACAGCAGTGTCAGAACCGTATTGATCAGTGGGGCGCGCTGGCTGCGCTTGAAGGCGTCGGCGCGGCGCACCGGGAGGGGTTGCCACAGCACCATTAAAGCCGTGCCACCCGTTCCCAGCAGCAATAGCGGCAACAGAAAAAACGTGTGGGAGGTTCCCAGCGCCCCACGCAGGGCCAGCACGGTCAGCGCTACCAACCCGAGCAGCACGGTGGGAATCACGGCGGCCAGCCACTTGTCGCGCCGCAGGGCCGCCGGGCTGCGCGGGGCGCTGATCAGCAGGTCCGGGGCGTCCTCGGCGTTCAGGGTCAGGTGGGCCAGGGCTGCCGTCAGGCTGGCGGTCAGCAGAATGACCCCGGTGCCGCCCGCCGCCCGCAGCCCCCCGCCGCCCCGTGTGACCGAGAACAGCAGCGGCAGCAGATACACCAGTTGCAGCAACGTGCGCGACAGCAGTTCCGGGTCACGCCCGATCAGCCGCCACTCCTTAAGCAGCGTGGCGCGGGAACCGGAGGCAAAACGCAATTTACCCGGTGGGGTGCGCGAATGCCGGACGCGGCCTTCTGGCGCGGCGACTTCCTGCGCGCCGTTCACGAACTGCCGGGTCAGGGCCAGCACCGAGACGGCGAACACGGACACGGACAGCAGGACCAGCAGCAACGCGGGCAAAGGCTCCAGCCACGCGGCGCGGGCCGGGAGCCACAGCCACGCCTCCCGGTCCGGCCAGTTGCCCCGGCCCGGCGCGAAGGAGGACAGCGCCTCAAAAACAGCACTGGGCTGCTGCCCCCGGCCCCGCCCCCCACTGAAATTGGCCCACTGCGTTCCCAGAAAAATACCCGCGCCGAACAGCGCCCCCAGCACCGCCGACACCGTGCGGGTGCGGCGCACGCCCAACACGCGCACCAGTCCAAGTGTCAGCCACAGCCCCGCGCTGGACGCCAGCAGTGATGCAGACAGCCACCACAGCGGCAATCCCACTCCACCGCGCCACACGCCCAGCACCAGCAGGGCCAGGGTCAGCGGCACCACCAGCAGGCCAGCGGGCAACGCCGCCGAGAGTGCCACCCCCAGCGCCCGTGACGCCAGCACCACACGCGGCGGGATGGGCGATTGCAGCAGCAGGTCCAGATCGCCGCGCGTGAACAGCGTGACCAGAGACGCCCGCACCGCCGCAGAAAGCATCAGCGTCAGCAAAAACGCCTGCGCCAGCAACACCGGACCCAGCGCCAGATCGGGCAGCGGGGCGTTCAGGGGCAAGTCCGCCAGCAGGGAGCGCAAGGCGAAATAACCTCCCAGCACGGCCAGAATCAGCACCGCCAGCGCGATGTACACCCCCTTGCGCTGGCCGCCCGTCAGCGCCTGCCACTGCCACAGCAGTTGCTTTTTCAGCAGCCAGGGCAGGCTGCCGGGTTTCGGGCCTCTGACACGGGATGCAGACGATTTGACAGCCTCGGTTCTCATACGAATTCCAATTGAATCGTTGGCAAAAACGATGAAATCCGAGCGGACGCGGGTAGGAAAGAATACGGATTCCGCGTATGGATTAACCCAGCGGCGCTTTCCGAATGGGGTAAGGAATTAGGCGGAATCCGTATCACAGCACTTCAACCTCAGTGTGTGGCACGTCCAATCCCGTCAGCGACAGGAAAGCGTCTTCCAGCGTGTGCGTTTCAGTACGCTCCAGCAACTCCTCCGGCGTTCCCTCCGCGATCAGTTGGCCGCCGCCGATGATGCCAATTCGTTCGGCCATGCGCTCGGCCACCTCCAGGATGTGGGTGGTCAGGACCACTGCCCCGCCGTCATCCACGTACTGGCGCAACGCATCTTTGACCTGCCGCGAGGCCGCCGCGTCCAGTCCGGTCAGCGGCTCATCCAGCAGCAACAGGCGCGGGCGGTGGATCAGCGCCCCGGCCATCGCCAGCTTCTGCTTCATGCCGCGCGAAAAGCCCTCCACCCGTTCGGTGCGGTGATCCCACAGGTTCAGCCACTTCAGCAGGCGTTCGGCCTCCGGGGCGGCCTGCGCGGCGTCCATGCCCCACAGCCCGGCCACAAATTCAAGGTATTCGGGCGCGCTCAATTTGCCATACAGCAGCGGATCGTCGGGCAGATACGCCAGCACCTGTTTGGCTGCCTGGGCATCATGCTGGACGCTGTGGCCGTAGATGAACGCCTCGCCGCTGTCAGGCTTCGTCAGGCCCGCGATCATGCGGATGGTGGTGGTTTTGCCCGCGCCGTTCGGACCCAGCAGGGCGTACAACTCGCCGGGCCGCACGCTCAGGCTCAGGCCGGAGACCGCCGCCCGGCCCGCGAACGACTTGTGAAGTCCACGCAGTTCCAGCGCGGCGATCTCGGATGTGGTGGGCGTGGGCGCGGACATGCCCCCTTATACGGGGAAGGCGGGTGAGAGGTTGCCCCGGACGCTGCGTTGCTCCTGCGCTGATCCCCGTGCTGACCCGGCGGCGAAATGTAACGCTAGATTAAGGGCCATGAAGTTACGCGGCACACTGGGCGGTCTGAATCTGCTGCTGGAACCGGGCGACACCGCCGAGAGCGTGTCACGCGGGCTGACCATGCCCAACCTCTCCGGCAGCAGCGTGACCATCGAGATCAACGGCGACGCCGATCCAGGCGCAATCGAGCAGGCATTGACGGCCATCCGCGAGGCCGGGGGCAAACCGGGCCGTATTCGCGCGCCGCGCGTGACGGTGGCTGCCCCGGCCCAGGCCGCGCCCGAAGCCCACCCGATTGACAGCGCCCGCACGGTCATCGTGCCGCACACCATCCGGGCCGGATCGCGCAACGAGTACCGGGGCAGCGTGATCGTGCTGGGCGACGTGAACCCCAGCGCCGAGGTGATCGCGGGCGGCGACGTGATCGTAATCGGCGCATTGCGCGGTCTGGCCCACGCCGGGCAGGGCGGCTACAGCGACGCCATCGTATGGGCGCGTCCCATTGCCAGCCCCCAGATCCGCATCGGCGACGCCGTGGCCCGCGCGCCCGAAGGCAGCAGCCTGAGCAACATGCGCCAGCGGGACGGCCAGCCCGTGGCGGAGTTGGCGCGGTTGCAAAATGGCGTGATTGCGATTGACGTGCAGAAGTAAGAGAGGGTGTTGGGCGGATGTTTGAAGGCGGCTACCACGGTTTAACCCCTCAGTCAGCTTCGCTGCCAGCTCCCCT
This sequence comes from Deinococcus marmoris DSM 12784, assembly GCF_000701405.1. Classification (GTDB taxonomy): domain Bacteria; phylum Deinococcota; class Deinococci; order Deinococcales; family Deinococcaceae; genus Deinococcus; species Deinococcus marmoris. The sequence goes on along the minus strand of NZ_JNIV01000014.1, from coordinate 11,126 downwards.
CAAGGGGAGCCAGGAGGTGCAATTGATCGTGCCACACGGAAAACACCTTGCCTCCCCTTGAGGGGAGGTGCCCCGAAGGGGCGGACTCGCAGAGCTGCGGAGCAGAGGGGTTAAACCCTGGCAGCAAGGCCAGTACACCGCTAACCAACGGCATCCACCCTCGACTTTGTGACCCCCTTCGCCGCCTAAATCGGCCCATCGGCTATACTGGGTCTTGAAATTCCTCGAAATAGAGGGGTGGGTGCGGCAAGCCCACCTTTTTTCGTGGAGGGGGTGGTCAGGTGGGCAGCCCGCATGGGAGGCCCCGACAATATGAATAACAACGCAAACGACAACTCAGACGGCCAGACGGCCAACAATTCAAGTGGGCAGACAGACGGGCAGATCGCCCGGCTTCAGGCCATCGCGCAGGCAGGGGTGGGGCCGCTGGGCTTCGAGGTGCTGGAAGTGCAGCTTCAGAATGCGGGCGGGGAACTGATCGTGCTGGTGCGGATTGACCGCCTGGACGAGCAGCCCGTCACGATGGCCGACATCACCGGGGCCAGCCGCGCCGCCGAGGCGGAGTTTGACCGCGTGGACCCGGTCACGGGCGAGTACCGCCTGGAATTCGAGTCGCCTGGGGCCAAGCGTCCGCTACTGACGGCCCGGCATTTCGAGCGCATGGTGGGCCTCAAAGCGCGGGTGCGCGGCGATGGGCAGGCGTTTACCGCCCCGATCAAGGCGGTGGACGGCAAGGACGTGACCTTCGACGTGAACGGCGACGACGTGACGCTGAAAGCTGGAACGTTCACCGCCAATCTGGCCGAGTTCCCGGACCGCCACCGCTGAAGTCTGACCGCCTCTAAATTCAAAGAACAGACAACACAGACAACCGAAAAAGGAAGAGTGAGATGAGCGAACCCGAATTCAATTTTGCCGACGCGCTGCGTGAAGTGGCGCAGGCCCGCAACATCAACGAACTGGCACTGATCCAGGCTTTCGAGGAATCGCTGGCGCAGGCGTACACCCGCAACGTGGAACCCGACAAGCGCATTGAGGTCCATCTGGACCCCGCCAGCGGCGAGCTGGAGGTGCTGGTGGTGCGTGAAGTGGTGGAAGTCATCGAGGACGAACACCTCCAGATCTCGCTGGCCGACGCGCTGGAGCTGGATTCCGGCGTGGAACTGGGCATGGAGATGGAGTTCCCGGTGGACCGCGAGAAGTTCTCGCGCATTGCCCTCCAGGCCGCCAAGCAGACGCTGACGCAGAAGATGCGCGAGACCGAGCGCAACGTGGTCTTCAACGAGTACAAGGACCGCGAGGGCCAGGTGCTGACCGCGCAGGTGGTCCGCAGCGACAACAAGGGCAACTGGTTCGTGGAACTGGGCGCGGGCGAGGCGATCCTGCCCCCCCGCGAGCAGATTCCCGGCGAGAAGCTGACCCCAGGCAACCGCGTCAAGATCTACCTCAAGGAAGTCCGCAAGACCCCCAAGGGGCCGACGATCCTGGCCAGCCGCGCCGACGAACGCCTGCTGGACTACCTGCTGCGCCAGGAAATCCCCGAAGTCGCCAACGGCATCGTGGAAATCAAGGCGATCTCGCGCGAGGCCGGACAGCGCAGCAAGGTGGCCGTGTTCAGCCATAACTCCAACGTCGATCCCATCGGCGCGTGCATCGGGCACCGGGGCAACCGCATCCAGGCCGTGACCGGCGAACTGGGCCGCGAGCGCGTGGATGTGATCCTGTGGGACGCCAACCTGCGCGACTTCATCCGCAACGCGCTGTCTCCGGCCAAGGTGGGCCTGATTGAAGTCCTGCCAGACCGTCAGGAAGCCACCGTGACGGTCACGCCCGATCAACTGTCCCTGGCCATCGGCAAGGGCGGGCAGAACGTGCGGCTGGCGGCCAAGTTGACCGGCTTCAAGATCGACCTGCGCGAAACCGCCGCCATCAGCGATCTGGACGCCGCCATGCAGCAGGCGCTTCAGGACGAGCAGGAAGGCCGCGACGGCGACGTGGCGCAGTCCGCCTTCGACGCGCTGTTCAAGGACAGCAAGTCGGTGGCCGTCGCCACGCCCGAGGACATCGGGGAGCAGTAAGCCTTGACTGCCGCCCTGCCACCTTCCAGCAAGCATGTGCCGGAGCGCACCTGTGCAGCCTGCCGCCGCAAGCGCCCTCAAAGCGAGTTTTTAAGGGTGACGCGGGTGGGCGGCAAGTGGGACATGCGGGCCGGAAACCGCGTCGGGCGGGGCGCGTATGTCTGCGCGGACACCCCCGACTGCTGGCAGGAAAAGCGGCTGCGGCGGGCCTTTCGCGCCCAGGCCGCCGAGATCGCGGAGCAACTTCAAAACCATCAAAAAGTCCCAAATCAGAACCATTCCGCGCCAGACGCGCGGGTCTCACCGGAGGTGAGTCATGTCTAAAGTTCGAATCTACACGCTGGCCAAAGAGCTGAATCTGGAAAACGCCCGAATGCTGGAAATCCTCGACGGGCTGGGCGTCTCGTACAAGAGCGTCAGCAGCACCATCGAGGAAGACACGGTTGAACTGATCAAGCAGATCGTGGCCGAGGAGGGCACGGGAAGCGCAGACGGGGAATCCCAGGCTGCCGCGCCCGCCGAGGCCCAGGCAGCTCAGGCCCAGCCCGCACAGTCCCAGGAAGCGCCGCAGCAGGAGGCAACCCCACAGGCCGCTCAGCCCGCAGCCAGCGCACCCGCTGCCCAGGCTTCAGCCACCACGACGCGTGATGATGTCTCCTCCGACGCTCCCAAAACGGAAATTCCCCACCGCGCCCCCGTCGTGACCATCATGGGCCACGTCGATCACGGCAAGACCTCCTTGCTGGATTACATCCGCAAGACCAAGGTGGCGGCCAAGGAAGCCGGGGGCATCACGCAGCACGTCGGGGCTTTCGAGGCACAGACTTCCAAGGGCAGGATCGTGTTTATCGACACCCCCGGCCATGAGGCGTTCACCACCATCCGGGCGCGTGGGGCCAACGTCGCTGATATCGCGATCATCGTGATTGCCGCCGACGACAGCCTGATGCCGCAGACCCGCGAGGCCATCGCGCACGCGCAGGCCGCCAAGGTCCCGATGATCATCGCCATCAACAAGATGGACCTGCCGCAGGCCAACGCCGACAAGGTCAAGACCGATCTGACGCAGCTCAACCTCGTGCCCGAAGAGTACGGCGGTGACCTGATCGTGGTGCCGGTCAGCGCCAGGACGGGCGAGGGCGTGGAAGACCTGCTGGAATACATCAGCCTGAACGCTGAACTCGAAGACCTGCGCGCCGATCCCAACGGGGTGTTCGGGGGCGTGGTCATCGAGGGCAAGGTGGACAAGCAGTCCGGCGTGCTGGCCACCGTGATGGTTCAGGAAGGCACGCTGCACGTCGGCGACTTCCTGGTGGTGGGCGAGAACTACGGCAAGATCAAGGCCATGATGGACAGTGCGGGCGCACGCATCAAGGCAGCCGGACCCAGCACCCCGGTGCAGATTCTGGGCTTCAGTGAAGTGCCCACCAGCGGTGAAAAGGTCAGCAGCGCCAAGAACGAACACGCCGCCCGTGACCTGATCTCCTCGCGCGCCAGTGACCGCCGCGACGCCGAGGGTGCCCAGGTACTGCGCAAACTGACCCTGGAAGACATGATGGGGCCGCTGAGTACCGTCCGCACCGTCAACCTGATTCTGCGCGCCGACACCCAGGGCAGTGTGGAAGCCATTCAGGGCATCCTGGCCCGCAAGGAATCCGAGGACGTCAAGATCAACGTACTGCTTGCAGGCATCGGCGCGCCCACCGAGGGCGACGTGCTGCTGGCGGGCACCGCCGAGGCCACCATCCTGTGCTTCAGCGTCACCGCCCCCGGCAGCGTCACCAAGATCGCCGACACCAAGGGCGTGGATATCAAGTCCTTCCGCATCATCTACGAACTGATCGATGAAGTGGACCGCCTGATGAAAGGCAACGTGGAACCCGTGTTCGAGGAGAAATACCTGGGCCGCGCCGAGGTCCGCATGGTCATCAAGCACCCACGTTTCGGCAACATCGCCGGGTCGTATGTCACCGACGGCAGCCTGAAGCGCAACGCCAGGGCCAAGGTCACGCGCGGCAAGGAAACCGTCTACGAGGGCACGCTGGTGGGCCTCAAGCGCCTCAAGGACGATGTGCGCGAGGTGCAGACCGGCTACGAGTGCGGGATCAACCTGGACTGGGAAGGCGCAGAAATCGGCGACATCATCGAGGCCAGTGAAATGGTGGAAGTCGAACAGGCGTAAGCCTGAGCATGACCACAAGTCTCAACCTCAACAGGGCCACCTCCAATCACTGGAGGTGGCCCTGTTTAATGAGCTATCGGCGTCAGCTTCCGCCCTCCGCCGCGTTCGGGTCCACGGTGCCGCTGTCGGTCTGTCCCTGCGTGCTATCCGGGGTATTCAGATCGCCGCGCGGACCCCCGCCCCGCCCACCAGGGCCGTGCATCCCACGTCCGCCAGGGCCGCCGTCCGGTCCACCCCGGCCTCCGCTGCGCAACAGGCCGAAGGGATTGTCCTTCAGGCGGGTTTTCATATCTGCGGCGCGGTTGCTGGCGATATCGCCGTTTTTCACGCCCTGATCGATGGTGGCGTTTCCAGCAGCCAGCGCGGCGGCTTTCAGCGTATCCAGGCTGATGCCCAGCCCGGCGGCCAGCTTCTGAAGGTACACGTCACCGTCATTGGTGCCGCTCTGGGCGCGTGGCTGTGCAGGCGTCTGGGTGCCTGCCGCGCCGCGCTGACCCGGCTGTGCGGGCTGAACGCGCTGGGTCCGGGGCTGCTGGGCCTGGGCAGTGGCGTCGGCAGCAGCGGTCACCGGGGCGGACTGCTGGGCCAGCACTGCGCCCACGGTCAGGGGCAGGGCAGCCAGAACGATCAGGGGCGTCTTGCGAAAAATCATCTTAATGCGGGTGTTGATGCTGGTGGTCTTGAACCGACTCATGTGGAGTCCTCCTTGAATGTCGCGGGCCAGAAACGGCTCCTGACCCTGACTCAAGCCTCTCATTGGGGCATCAACAAACAGCCCACGGACCGCGAAGAAACGGCGAAGGCGGCACGGAAGGTGCTGACCGTCATCTCCCGGTCAGTCCACGCTTGGTATGCTGCGGCGCTTTGCGTCCCTCCCCCACCCCCCTCCCTGCCTGGGTTTCACGTCTGAGTGCGTGGCCGGGGGTGCTGACCTTGCTGTCGGTGCTGGCGGTGGTGCTGGGAACCCCTGTGCGTCCGCCAGAAGTGGGCCAACGTCTCAGCGCCAGCAACGTGGCCCCCGCCCTGCCCGAGGTGCGCGCCATGCCGCAGCCGGGGCCGGGGGTGCCGGTGCTGACGCCGCCGCCTCCCGCCGAGTCCTTCCGGCTGGTGCGGGAGCAGCTAGGCAGCCAGACCACGCGCTGGAGCTGGCAGCAGCCCGCGCCGCTGAGCGACCTGAACGTGCTGGGACGGCGGCAAACCGACGGCGGCTGAGGGACAGGAAGGTCTGAGATTCCCACCTGCCTTTCCTCATCTGACCCAGGAGTTCCACCGTGACCTACGGCAACAACCGCAACAACAAGAACAAGGGCGGCAATGACCGCCGTCCGCCACCCCCCCGGCGTAATGGCGCGCCCAGTTCCAGCAAACCCAGTCCCTGGATTCCCCTGCTGCTGCTGATCACCCTGCTGGGCAGCCTGGCCTATATCTGGCGGCCCTGGGAACACCCCAACAATTTGGGCAGCATCTGGAACGACAAATTCCAGTTCATCACGCTGGGGCTGGACCTCAAGGGCGGCCTGCGGATCGAGCTGGCCCCCGAATCCGGCGTCGCCACCAAGGACGAGCTGGACCGCGTGAAAACCGTGATCGAGAACCGCGTCAATGCCCTGGGCGTGGCCGAACCCACTGTCACCGTGGCCGGGGGCAAGCGCGTGGTGGTCGAGATTCCAGGGGCCACACCCGCCATTCAGCAGCGCGCCCGCGAGATCATCCAGCAGACCGCCAAGCTGGAATTCCGCATCGTGCAGGACGGCGCGCAGCCTGACCCCACACTCAACACGGAAAAGCCCGGCTCAGGCGGTTACACGCTGGCGCAGCTCGGGCCGATCGAGGCCACCGGGGAAGTGGTGGAGAGTGCCACCAGCGGCACCAACCCGCAGACCGGGCAGTGGGTGGTCAACTTCCAGACTACCGACGCGGGCGCGCAGACTTTCGGCGACTTCACCGGCAAGAACGTGAACAAGCTGATGGCCGTGGTCCTGGACGATCAGATCCAGAGTGTCGCCACCATCAACCAGCGCCTGTTCCGTGACATCCAGATCAGCGGAACTTTTACGCCGGAAGAGGCCAATCAACTCGCCCTCGTGCTGAAGTCCGGCGCGCTGCCGATCAAGATCAAGACGGAAGCCGAACGTGCCATCGGGCCGACCCTGGGCGCAGACGCCATCCGCAGCGGCGCGATTGCCGCTCTGGTGGGGATCGGACTGGTGTTTGTCATGCTGTTCGCGTACTACGGCCTGTGGTTCGGGCTGGTGGGCGCGCTGGGCCTGCTGTTCTCCAGCATCTTGATTCTCGGGATGCTGGCAGGCTTCGGGGCCACGCTGACGCTGCCGGGGATCGCGGGTCTGGTGCTGACCATCGGGGCCGCCGTGGACGGCAACGTGATCTCGTTCGAGCGCATCAAGGAAGAGCTGTACCGGGGCAAGGGGATCAGGAATTCCATCGAGGCCGGGTACAGGCACTCCACCGCCGCGATTCTGGACGTGAACGCCTCGCATCTGCTGGCCGCCGCCGCGCTGTACAACTACTCCACCGGACCGGTCAAGGGCTTTGCCGTCACGCTGATGATCGGCGTGATCGCGGCCACCTTTTCCAATCTGGTCTTCGCCCGCTGGTTCATCGAGTGGATTGCCCGTCGTCATCCCAACATGAGCGCCCGGCAGTGGATCAAGAACACCCGCATCAACTTTATTGGGGCCGCGCCCATCGTCACGAGTGCCAGCCTGCTGCTGGCCGTGATCGGCGGCGGCGTGCTGGCCACCAAGGGCCTGAATTACGGCGTGGACTTCACCTCCGGCACCACGCTGACGCTGCGGACCGATCCCACCACCAACACCGAGCAGGTGCGGGCGGCAGCCTCGGGCGCGGGTATCGAGAAGGTCAATGAGCAGAGCGCGGCCATCCAGCGCGACGTCAATCCCACCCAGAACGGCGTGCAGTACAACGTCAAGGTGCCGGAACTGACGTCTGCCGAGGCCCAGACCCTGGGCGCAGCCCTGAGCAAACTGCCCGGCGGCGAGGTCCAGGCCACCGAAACCGTCGGCCCCACCGTCGGCAAGGAACTGACCCAGAAGACCATCTACGCCGTGCTGCTGGGCCTGGGATTGATCCTGGTGTACGTGGGCTTCCGCTTCGACTTCGTGATGGGTCTGGGCAGCATCATCGCCGTGCTGCACGACGTGGCTATCGTGATGGGCCTGTACTCGCTGCTGGGGCTGGAGTTCGGCATCGCCAGCGTGGCGGCGCTGCTGACCTTGATCGGGTACTCACTGAACGACTCGATCATCGTATCTGACCGCATCCGCGAGAACATCCGCGAGATGCGTGGTCAGAGCTTCCGCGAGATCGTCAATGTCAGCATCAACCAGACGCTGTCGCGCACCATCATGACCTCTGTGAGTACCATGCTGCCGCTGCTGAGCCTGCTGATCTTCGGCGGCCCGGTGCTGCGTGATTTCAGTCTGGCGCTGCTGGTGGGGATCGTTATCGGCACCTACAGCAGCATGTTTATCGTCGCGCCGCTGGTCGTGTACGTCGAGGAATGGAGTAAAAAGCGCCAGAGCGGAGCAAAACCCGCCAAAGCCTGAGCCTTCCTGCTGTCGGCCCCGTCTCTTCCAGCGTGGAGGAGGTGGGGCCTTTTCAGTGCGGATCATAGGATCAGGACCGGTTTCTTCCGTGCAGAGGATTCGGAGACTCGGCTTGTTCAGGCACTGGACTTGATCTGGCACTGGATTTGATCTGGCACCTTGACCGTCAGTCCAGTGTCACACTCGGCCCATGCTCCTTGTCATTCACGCCGCGCTGACCTGGGTTCTGGTGGGCCTGATTCTGACCATCCAGCTCGTTCACTATCCCCTGTTCTCCCGCGTGGGCACGGACGGGTACGCGGCATACCAGCAGGCACATGTCACGCGCATCACCCGGCTCGTCGCGCCCCTGATGCTGGCCGAGCTGGCGACGGGGGCCGCCCTGGCACTGCGCCCGCCACCCTTCCTCTCCCCGGTGTCTGCCTGGCTGGGGCTGGCGCTGATCGTCCTGATCTGGGTGTCCACCGCCCTGATCCAGTCGCCCGTGCATGGCCGCCTGGCCACTGGATTTGACGCGGCGCTGCATACGCGCCTGGTCACGACCAACTGGCTGCGAACCGCGTTGTGGCTGCTGCGCGGCGTTCTGGTGGGTGGGTGGCTGCTGGCGCTGGCCTGAGCGCGGGACAGGGTCGCCTCTCCCCTAGCCACTTCCGCCCCATCCCGCGCGTTTTCCGGCAGAGTGGGGCACGTATGAGCCGTCCATCTTCGGAACAATTGACAGTCGCCATCGTGGGGGGCAGCGGGTACGCGGGCGGGGAATTCCTGCGGCTGGCGCTGGGGCACCCCAACCTGAACGTCACGCAGGTGACCAGTGAACGCAGCGCCGGAACCCCGGTGAGCATGGTGCATCCCAACCTGCGCGGGCGCACCACCCTGAAATTCCGCAAGCTGGCCGAGTTGGAGGAAGCCGACGTGATCGTGCTGGCCCTGCCGCACAACTCGGCGGCCAAACGGCTGGCCGAATTCGAGGGCAAGGGGCGCATTCTGATCGACCTGTCCGCCGACTTCCGCCTGAAAGACCCGGCAGTGTACGAGAAGGTCTACGGCGAACCGCACCCCGCGCCCGAAAAGCTGGGGGAATGGGTCTACGGCAATCCCGAGATTCACCGCGAGGAACTGATCGGCGCGACGCGGATCGCCTGCGCGGGCTGCTTTGCCACGTCGGTGATTCTGGCGCTGTACCCGCTGCTGAAGCTGGGGGTGCTGCTGCCCAAGGACATCATCGCCACCGGGCTTGTGGGCAGCAGCGCGGCGGGGGCCAGCGCCTCGGAATCCTCGCACCACCCGGAGCGGGCAGGCAGTTTGCGGGTCTACAAGCCCGTCGGCCACCGCCACACCGCCGAGGCGCAGCAGGAATTGCCCGGCCACTTCCCGCTGCACCTGACCGCCATCAGCACGCCGCGCGTGCGGGGCATCCTGACCACCGCGCAGGCGTGGATTCCCGACGGCTACAGTGACCGCGACGTCTGGAGCGCCTACCGCGAGGTCTACGCCGCCGAGCCGTTCATCCGCATCGTCAAGGTCGCCAAGGGCATTCACCGCTACCCCGATCCGATGCTGCTGGACGGCACCAACTACTGCGACATCGGCTTCGAGATGGATCAGGACACCGGGCGCGTGGTCCTGATGAGCGCCATCGACAATCTGGTCAAGGGCACGGCGGGGCACGCTGTCCAGTCGCTGAATATCGCGCAGGGCTGGGAAGAAACGACGGGGCTGGAGTTCGCGGGCCTGCACCCGGCGTAGGAGACCCCTCACCCGCCCCTTCGGGGCACCCTCTCCCCTGCGGAGAGGGTCAGAAGACGACAGATTCAGCGTTCCCGCCCCACCAGCCTAGAAATAAAACTCCCCTCTCCGCAGGGGAGAGGGGTTGGGGGTGAGGGGTCTTCACTTCAGGATATTCAGATCCTGCAACAACTGCGCCACATCGGTCTTCTGCACCCTCACGAAACGGTCAAACGTCGTGCCGGAGGCGAAGTAGGCGTCCCACTTGTTCTCGGCCAGTTTCTTTTTCCAGGTGTCCGTGCGGACCATGCGGGTCATCATGACCGTGAGTTCCGAGCGCTGGGCGGCGCTGATCCTGCCGGTCGCCACCACACCGCGCCAGTTGGACACGTCCACGTTGTAGCCCCTGGCGATCAGCGTGGGCAGGTTGACGCCCGCCACCGCTTCGGGGGCCAGGATGGCGAGGCCGCGCACCTGTCCGCTCCTGATCAGGTCTTCGATCTCGCTGTATCCGGCGCTGACCACGTCCAGCTCGCCGCCCATCATGGCCTTGGCCGCCTGTGCGCCGCCTGCCGAGGGAATGAACTTGACCTGGCTCATGGGGATCTTGAGTTCCTTGGCCAGCTTGCCCACGGCAACGTGCCCGCTGCCGCCCTCGCTGCTGCCCCCGAAACGGATGGCCGAAGGGTTGCTCTTGAACGCGCCGATCAGGTCCTCGACGGTCTTGTAGGGCGACTTGGTCGACACGAGCAGCACCTCGTAGGAGGTGGTCAGCCGGGCAATCGGAGTCACGTCCGAGTTCAGGTCGAAGGGACTCTTGTTGATGGGAATCCCCGCCACCATGACAAAACCCGTGACCATCAGATTGTTCGGCTGACCCTTCAGCTTGACGAATTCGGCCAGTCCCAGCGTCCCGGCCTTGCCGGGAATGTTGTACACGCTGACGCTGGGGACCAGCTTCTCGGTCCGCAGCGTCTCGGCAATCGCCTGCGCGGTGCCGTCCCAGCCGCCGCCCACCGAGGCTGGGGCCAGAATCTTGAGTTCGGACTGTGCCTGCGCGGAGGCAGCGAACAGCAGGGCGGCAGTGGCGATCAGGGTCAGACGGGGAACATACGACATGACGAAACTCCTTTGAGAATGCAGCTACTGATATGGAGAGGCACGGGTTACATCTTCAAAATGATCACAATATCTTGAAGCGGAAATCAGTTCTTAAAGGCAAGTTAGTTCACGCCATCTCACAGATTCATGACGGTGGAAAGGGTCAAAAAAAACTACGGTGGCAAAATCAGCTTGCTAGAATCTGATCATTATGGCCCGTCAATATCGCCGTCACGCACCAGACCGAGAAGAAGCGCTGCACCGATTGGCTCCGGTCTGCCCGATCTGTGGCGAGTTTGCCCCACTTGACTACCAGAACAGCCGTTCGCTCATCGGGATGCAGGAACAGGTGAGGTATGTCCTCAAAATCCGCCGCTGTCAACATGAAGTATGCCCGTGGTTCCGTAAGCCACTTCGTCCAGAAGCAGAAGGCCGTTTGGCGCTGCCGTACAG
>NZ_JNIV01000013.1 GCF_000701405.1 Deinococcus marmoris DSM 12784 | reverse complement strand
TCGGGCAGTTCCACCACACCGGTCACGTCCGTCGTGCGGAAGTAGAACTGGGGGCGGTAGCCGCCGAAGAACGCGCTGTGGCGTCCACCCTCGTCCTTGGACAGCACGTAGGTGCTGGCTTCAAACTTGGTGTGGGGCTTGATGCTGCCGGGCTTGCTCAGCACCTGACCGCGCTCCACGTCGTCGCGAGCGACGCCGCGCAGCAACACGCCGACGTTGTCGCCGGCCATACCGGAATCCAGCAGCTTGCGGTGCATTTCCACGCCGGTCACGGTGGTCTTCTTGGTGTCGCGCAGGCCGACGATCTCGACTTCGTCCTGGATCTTGACGATGCCGCGCTCGATGCGTCCGGTGGCGACGGTGCCGCGTCCGGTGATGGTGAAGACGTCTTCGACCGGCATCAGGAACGCCTTGTCGGTGTCACGCTCGGGGGTGGGGATGTAGGAATCGACGGCGTCCAGGAGTTCCCAGATGTTGTCGACCCACTTGTCCTCACCACGGGGGGTCTTGGGGTTCTTCTGGAGAACTTCCAGAGCCTGGAGGGCGCTGCCCTTGACCACGGGCAGATCATCGCCAGGGAACTCGTACTTGCTCAGGAGTTCACGGACTTCCATTTCCACGAGTTCCAACAGCTCTTCGTCGTCGACCATGTCGACCTTGTTCATGAAGACAACCATGTAGGGGATGCCGACCTGGCGGCCCAGCAGGATGTGTTCGCGGGTCTGGGGCATGGGGCCGTCAGCGGAGCTGACGACCAGGATGGCGCCGTCCATCTGGGCCGCGCCGGTGATCATGTTCTTGATGTAGTCGGCGTGACCGGGGCAGTCGACGTGGCTGTAGTGGCGGGTGGCGGTCTGGTACTCGACGTGGGAGGTGTTGATGGTGATGCCACGGGCCTTTTCTTCGGGGGCCTTGTCGATCTGGCTGTAGTCCATCGTTTCGATGGTGGGGTCCATGGCGGCAGCCGTGAAGGTGATGGCGGCGGTCAGGGTGGTCTTGCCGTGATCGACGTGACCGATGGTGCCGATGTTCACGTGCGGCTTGTTGCGCGAAAAAGTTCCTTTTGCCATGTTCTCTGCTCCCTCCAAGTGGTGGATTTACACGCAAAACCGCCCCTTTGATCGGGCGTCCCCCGCGCATACCGCAGGGTTCTGATGGTGTGACCCACATTGGGTTGATTCTCGCCAGGGCAGTGTCCCGCCGTGCTGGCACGTTGCGCTGGAATCCAGACGCACCGAAGAAGAAGGATACAGGAAACTGGTGATCATGGCAAGTCTGATGAAAGACTAGAAATCTCACCTGACGGCCACTTCAGGCCCTGCTGGGAGATGTCTGCAGAAAAGTATTCCTGCAAGGCGAGAAGCTGAGGCTAGTTCGGCTGTTTCTATTCAGCCGGACCCCAGATCAGTGTCGAGCGTAAGCCACAACGTTTTTATCGAACGCACCGATCAGCATAAAGATGCCCAATACGGTGCTAATGGGAAAGATCAGCAGCGTGAACACACCGATCACGATGGCCGAAACGCGGCCCCAGCTCCGGCCTTCCAGCAGGGCGCGGCGCGTGAAATATAGCCACAGGATCAGAATCGCCGTGATGGCAAAGGACAGCCACAACACCCACTGGAGCTGATCGGGCGCAAGCTGTATGGGCGGCAGTCCTGAAGCGGAAGATTGCTGATTGAGGCGAGCCAGCATGTCGGTCAGCGTCGGGCCGGAAAAGGGCAGGGTCAGCAGTGAGATGGCGTTGTAAAAGACGCCGATCAGCAGAGGCAGCGTCAGGAACAGCAGGCGCTGAGGACGCGGGCCGAGTTGTTTTTGTTCGGGAGAGGTGGGGGCAGTCATCACTTCCCAGAGTACCGTGCCCGCGTCCCCAGGCCCACATCGCCAATAGGGGCAAAAGAAAAAGCCCGCCAATCACGGCGGGCCTTTCCCTCTCAAGTCTGGTTTACTTCTTCATCAGCCCCTGGGCGATGTTGGCCGGCACCTGGGTGTAGTGATCGAAGAACATGCTGTAGCTGGCACGGCCCTGGGTCATCGAGCGCATTTCGGTGGCGTAGCCGAACATCTCGCTCAGCGGCACGAAAGCCTTGACGAGCTGGGCGTTGCCGCGCGCTTCCATGCCCTGAATCTGGCCACGGCGGCTGTTCAGGTCACCGATGATGTCGCCCATGAAGTCGTCCGGCACGGTGACTTCCACGCGCATCACGGGTTCCAGGATGGCGGGAGCGCCCTTCTGGACGGCTTCCTTGAGGGCCATGCTGCCTGCGATCTTAAAGGCCATTTCCGAGGAATCCACGTCGTGGTAGGACCCGTCGTAAATGGTGACCTTCATGTCCACCACCGGGAAGCCGAGCATGGGGCCGCTCTGCATGGCTTCCTCGATGCCCTTCTGGGCCGGGTTGATGTACTCGCGGGGAATGGTCCCGCCCACGACGGCGTTCTCGAACACGAAGCCGGAGCCGGGTTCCAGAGGCTCGGCGCGGATCTTGACGTGCCCGAACTGCCCGCGTCCACCGGACTGACGAACGAACTTGCCTTCCACGTCGGTGGCCCTGGTGATGGTCTCGCGGTAAGCCACCTGTGGCGCGCCCACGTTGGCTTCCACCTTGTACTCGCGCTTCAGACGGTCCACCAGGATTTCCAGGTGCAACTCGCCCATGCCCGCGATGGTGGTCTGACCGCTTTCCTGATCGGATTCCACACGGAAGGTGGGATCTTCTTCGGCCAGCTTCTGGAGACCGACGCCCATCTTTTCCTGATCAGCCTTGGTCTTGGGTTCGATGGCCAGCTTGATCACGGGCTCCGGGATGTCGATGCTTTCCAGCAGCACGGCGTCGTCGCCGTCCCCGATCAGGGTGTTGCCCGTACCGGAATCGCGCAGACCGATCACCGCGCCCAATTCCCCGGCCTTCAATTCGGTAACTTCTTCACGGCTGTTGGCGTGCATCTTGAGCAGACGGCCCACGCGCTCGCGCTTGTCCTTTGAGGCGTTCATGATGTAGCTGCCGGACTGCATGGTGCCCGAGTAGATGCGCACGAAGGTCAGGCGGCCCACGTAGGGATCGGCCATGATCTTGAACGCCAGCGCGGCCAGCTTGCCCTCGGGATCCGGGGGGAAGGTGACGGTTTCCTCGCTGTCTTCCACCTTACCGACGATAGCCGGAACTTCCAGAGGGTTGGGCAGGTAGTCGATCACGGCGTCGAGGAGAAGCTGAACGCCCTTGTTCTTCAAGGCACTGCCGCACAGCACCGGGAAGATCTTCTGCGCGATGGTGCCCTTGCGCAGCGCGCTGATCAGCTCTTCCACGGTGGGGTCCTCGCCCTCCAAGAACTTCATCATCACGTCTTCGTCGACTTCGGCAGCAGCCTCAATGAGCATGGCGCGCATTTCCGCAACCTTGGCCACGAACTTCTCGGGAATATCGCCGATCTCCCCCGGAATAATGTCGGTGCCCAGATCGTTGGAAAAGGTGTGGGTCTGCATCCGCACGATGTCGATGATGCCCTTGAAGTCGGCTTCCTCGCCCATCGGGTACTGGATGGGCGCAGGAATCGCACCGAGACGCTCACGGATGTCGTTCAGCACCAGCTCGAAGCTCGCGCCGGTCTTGTCCATCTTGTTGGAGAACGCGATACGCGGCACGCCGTAACGGTCCGCCTGACGCCACACGGTCTCACTCTGCGGCTCGACGCCCTGGCTGGAGTCGAACACGGCCACCGCGCCGTCCAGCACGCGCATGGAACGCTCGACTTCAATCGTGAAGTCCACGTGACCGGGGGTATCGATGATGTTGACGACGTATTCCTGGTCGGTGCCGGAACGGGTCCACTTGGCGGTGGTGGCGGCGGCGGTAATGGTGATGCCGCGCTCGCGCTCCTGCTCCATCCAGTCCATGGTGGCCGCGCCGTCATGCACTTCGCCGATGTTGCGGTTGCGTCCGGTGAAGAACAGGATGCGCTCGGTGGTGGTGGTCTTGCCCGCGTCAATGTGAGCGGCAATACCGATGTTGCGGAAATTGGTCAGGTAATTGCTGGCTTTGGTGGTCATCTAGACTCCCTGATAGAGAGGGGAAGCGTGTCTCGCCCCCCGGATTATTGTTTGAAACGCGCCCGGTATTCTGCGCCTTTCACCTCAACTGGACGGCAGGAAAACCCACCGTCCAGTTCAATGCTTCTGGGCGGAAAAAGTGCTTACCAGCGGTAGTGCGCGTAGGCGCGGTTGGCTTCCGCCATACGCTCAATGTCGTCTTTCTTCTTGATCGAGCCACCACGGCCCTGTGCGGCGTCCATGATCTCGCCGGCCAGACGCTCGATGGCGGTGCGCTCGGGACGGCTGTCCACGGCAGACATCATCCAGCGCAGGGTCAGGCTCTGCTGACGGCGCACGCTGACTTCGACGGGGACCTGATAGGTGCTGCCCCCGACGCGGCGGCTGCGGACTTCCACGCGCGGCCTGATGTTGTCCATGGCCTGCTTGAAAATCTTGAGGGACTCCTGGCCGGTACGCTCCTGGACGACTTTCATGGCTCCGTAAAAAATACGGCTGGCAAGGTTCTTCTTGCCGTCTTCCATAATGCGGTTGATGGTGGCGCTGACCAGCACGTCCTGATACACCAGATCGGGCTGGAGGGGACGTACTTCTGCTCTACGGCGACGGGCCATGTTGAACTCCTTAGATACTTATTAGATGCGCTGTACTCGGGCGCTTTTCGCTTGATTCATTGGCCTCACCTCTGGCGAACGCTACTGTTCTGGCCGAGGAGGGAGAGCGCAACCGACTGTCCTGATGCCGTGGCCCAGGACTTTACTTCTTGGCAGCGCCCGCCTTGACGGCCTTGGGCTTCTTGGTGCCGTACTTGGACCGGCTCTTGTTGCGGTCCTTGACGCCCTGGGTGTCCAGGCTGCCGCGCACGATGTGGTAACGCACGCCAGGCAAGTCCTTGACGCGTCCGCCGCGAATCAGCACCACGCTGTGTTCCTGAAGGTTGTGGCCTTCGCCGGGGATGTAGGCGGTGACTTCAAAGCCGCTGGACAGGCGCACACGGGCGATCTTACGCAGCGCCGAGTTGGGCTTCTTGGGCGTGGTGGTCTTGACGACCGTGCAGACGCCGCGCCGGAAGGGGCTGCCCTTCAGGGCCGGAACCTTGCTCTTCTTCTGGAGCGTGGCACGCCCCTTGCGGATCAGTTGCTGGGTGGTAGGCAGGGTGAATCACTCCTCGTGTTCGGTATTCAGAGACGGCTCTCCCAGATCCTGGGCGTTCTCGGAAGGTAAGGCCAGCCCACGCGTACGGGGCCGGGCGACGGGTTGACTGGTCTTGCTTTGAGGTAATCACGCGCTCCAGACCAGACTCCCAGGCTGTCAGCATCAGCCTGTGCATCACTTGCCCGAGCGGCATGCCGAAAAACTCCTCTACGGTGCAACCCTGGACCGGGGTAGTTTTCAACCTTGGCATGATACGCCTGGAGTGGGTAAGGGCGCAAGTGGAGCAGGACAGGACTCTCAAATCAACAGTTCCATAGCTTTTTCCTGGCCGCTGCCTGACGCCTTCCCGGCTTGCGGCGAGGTGGCGAGGGGATTCCAGATTGCGCCAACCCTCCTCTTCCGTGCCTGCTCACGGCGTGCTACACTCCCGCTTGCCCATCGTATAAAGGCGGCGCGGAGAGGTGCCAGAGCGGTTGAATGGGTCAGTCTCGAAAACTGAAGTACGGGCAACTGTACCGTGGGTTCGAATCCCACCCTCTTCGCCACAAGCACAGCAGCCAGAGCGCCCCAGTCTAAAAAGCTGGGGCGTCTGCTTATGCAGGTGACGCAGGCGGATTTCTGTCCAGCACGCCGAGCAATGCTCCCAGATCCGGCAGCACGTATTCCGCATCCACAGCCAGATTCGCGCCGGGCGTGACCAGCAGGGCGGCGCGAATCCCGGCAGCGTGGGCCGCACGAATATCCAGTTCCCGGTCACCGACGGCGAGACAGGCAGCGGATTCCAATCCATGACGGGCCAGCGCGGCGAGAAACATTGCCGGATCGGGCTTACGCGCATAGCCCCCACCGACGCTGATCAGATCGTCCACCAGCGGCCACAGACCAGCCGCCTGCAAGCGGGCGATGGCCCCTTCGCGGTCCCGGTGCGTAACCACCAGATTCAGCGCACTCCGCGCCCGAACTTCTGTCATGACCTCACGCGCATACGGCATGGGTGGGGCAAATTGACCGCTCCGCCGGGCCTCGGCCTGCCCATACGCCTGCCACAGCGCGTCTTCCTGCAACCCCAGCCGGGCCGCCAGCGTCTGAATGGCGTGGCCCAGCGTGACACGGGTCAGCGGAACGATTGCGGCCAGTTCGGTGGGACGCCCCAGTGCCGCCAGAGCGTCCTGTAATGCGCCGTCAATGGCGGGGTAGGTGTCCAGCAGGGTGCCGTCCAGATCCCAGAGGAGGCTGGGCGTGGAGCCTGAATTCGGAGGAGTCAAAACAGCGGCAGTCTAACGCCCACTTTCAACGTTCTCCCACACCCGTTTCGGTCAGGAAAGGCGGCAGCACGACTTTCTCAGACTGCGGCCATGAGTCGCTGTAAATCCCGGCAAACTCGCTGATCACGGACGGGGCAGTAGTGGCGAGGTCATACTCGGCCAGGCCCAGCGGTCCCTGCGTCCACGAAGAATAATGCATGTTCATGCTGCCCACCACCAACATCGCGTTGTCCACCAGCATGGCCTTGGCGTGCAGCGGCGTGGGAAACCAGCGGGCCTGGAAGCGGGAGGTGGGGATGCCGCGCCTGCTCATCTCACGGCCCAGGTGGGCCAGCGCAATGCGGTTCTCGATTCCGCCCAGACCGCCCTCATCGGTCATCAGACGCACCTTGACGCCGCGTTCCAGGGCGTCCAGAAGGGCCGTCATGTAGGGCAGACGGTCCCGCTCGGTACACAGCGCCGGGTTCAGCAGCGCGACGATGCAGCTCACGTCCATACTGAAGTTAACCTGAAGCAGGTCCACCTGGCTTTTTGCGGCCCCCAGCACGGCCACCACGGCCTGATCGGCCTCGGTGAAGCCCTCGCGGCGGTAGAGGCTGAACACGCGCTGTGCCCCGGCTGGCTGCGCGTCGCGGACCTCGGGCGGGCCGCCCCGGACGCCGCGCGCGCCCAAACGGCAGCCCTTCTGCGGATCGGCGGGGTCTGGGGCAGCGGCGCACTCCACCACCTTGCTGCGGGTCCACAGGTCCTCGAAGACCGTGACGCCCTCCTGCGCCACCGGGCCGCGCGTGACCAGCGCCAGATCAAACAGGTTGTCGCCCTTGCCCGATGGATGGTTGCGCGGGAAATGCCCGAAGCCGTAATTAAACCCCGCGCCCATCAGCAACTCGCCGTCAATGACCAGCAGCTTGACGTGGCTGTGCGGAAAGGTGCCCACGTAGTTGCCCAGCCGCACCCGCCACTTCGCGGCTGGATCATCCAGCGGCACGCCCGCCTCGGTCAGGTCACGCAATGCCCCCCAGACCTCGGCCCCCCACTCGAAGGTGGAGACCACCGGAAAGTTGCCCAGCGTCAGGCGCACGTCTATGCCGTCCGGGTAGGCGGCGGGATCGGCCCTGACCCGCGCGTACAGGCCGGCCAGCGCCCCTGCCAGCGTCTGACCAGGGTTCAGTTCGCCTTCCTCCCACTGCATGGTGGTGAACAGCACCTCGCGTCTGGCACTCAGGACCAGCGCGGCCACGTCGTCGAAGCCGCTGGCCGCCGCCGGGTCACGGGCTTCCAGGGCCGTCTCGGGTTGAATGGCCGTCGGGTCTGCCGCCTGCATTCCCAGCGGGCTGGGACCGGGCATGCGGATCAGCGGGTAGACCTCGTTCTGACACGACAGGTCCGGGCGGTTGTCCTGGGTGGTCACCTGCCAGACCGCGCGTTCCAGCGTTGCTGTCGGCTCGGCGCAGGCAGACATGGCGCTGCGGTTGGCCGGCTGCGTCACGCGCAGGGGGGCCGGATTGACCGGGCGCGAGGTCACGAACTCGCCCAGCGTGCGGGTCAGGCCCAGAGCGGCGGCCAGCGCCACCAGCGACACGGTGGCGACGACGTTGACCTGCACGCGGCTGGCGGCCTGAAGCGGCTGGCCTGTCCGCTCGCCCATTTCCAGAATGCGCGTCATAGCGCGGCGCACGCCCAGGCCCCAGCCCAGGTGAATCACCGCGATCAGCAGGACGACGATCACGACAAAACCCCAGCCGCTGCGGATCACGCTCGACACGCCCAGCAGCGGGAACAGCAGTCCGCAGACCACGCCGCCCAGCGCGGCCCCCAGCCCTCCGGCCAGCGCAGGCCGCCAGACCTGTCCCACGCGCACCGTCAGCAGGCCCAGCAGGCCGCCCGACAGCAGGCCGTACAGCGCGGCCACCAGGCCCAGCAGCACGCTGAGGTGCAGGTTGCCGCCCAGCGCGCCCTGCTGGTACACCGCCGTGCCCACCAGGATCAGCAGCGCCGGGACCATCAGCACGCCCCCGGCCACCGCCAGCGCCACGCCCACGCGGTACGGCCTGGCGCGGAAGGGCACACCCAGTCTGGTCAGTGGCAGCGCCCCCGCACTCAGCGCCCCGATCAGCGCAAAGCCCGCCGTGACGGCCAGCGACGCCGCCAGAACCGCGACGTAGGCCCGCAAAAACACCTGCGCGTCAGGCAACGCCTCCACCGCAGGACCGATCAGCAGGCGGGCCAGCAAAAGCGTGAGGGTAACCCCGAAAACGGCGGAAAAAATCAGAACTCTCATGGCGGGCCTCCTTTCACGGTCTCCTGGCCCGGCGGCGTACCACACCAGACTCACGGTCAGGATGATGCCTGCCAGCGTCGCCAGCAGGGTCAGAAACAGCGTCCAGACGGGCCGCCGCCGCCCATCCAGTGTCGCCAGCCGAACCAGCGCCGCCGTGGCCGCGATCCCGCCCAGCGCCGCGAAGATGATTTGCAGCAGTCGGCGGGGCAGGCTGCTCATGACCCCCTACCCACCCGCCCCCGACACACCCATATCGGCCCTCAGATTCGCCAGATGAAACCGCAAGGCCCCGGTGTGGTACGCGGCGTGCGCGACGGCCCCAAAGGCGATTCTCAGGCCATCTGGCGAGAGGGGCAGGTACAGCGCCTCATAGAAAGTCTGACCGGCGCGGGCCAGAGCGACGAGTTCCAGCCGCCACGCCTGCGGACTGGCGAAACGCACGGTCCACGCGCCCTCCTCTTCGGGCAGCAGGGCGTAGGGATCAGACAGTTGGGCGGCGGCCAGTTCCAGCGATTGCCGCAGATGCACGGTGATCTGCGCGGGCGTGGGCCGTCCTGGGGCGGCGGGGGCGCTGGCCTGCGCGAAAGTCAGGGCATGGGCGGTTCGCAGCAGTCCTGCCTCGCCCACGCTGAACAGACCCACGGCCAGCGGGCCACCGTCCGGGCCATACAGCACCTCGCGCAACATCTCGCGCAGCACTTCAGGAGTGGACATGGCGGGGGTGGACATGCGGGTCAGTGTAGGGCGGGACAGGGGCGGAAGCACAGGAACGCTGTAAGCCGTTCGGCCCATGCCGGGTAGCAGGGGACAGGGTTACGCTCGGCGCAATGTCTGCTGACCTGTCCTCTGACCTCAAGATGCACCCTGACGAGATCCACACCGATGCTGAGCTGGTGCAGAAGCTGCTGGCCGCGCAGTTTCCACAGTGGGCCGGATCAACTGTGCGCCGCGTGAAGTCCTTTGGCACAGACAACGCGCTGTACCGCCTGGGTGACGAATTGATGGTGCGGCTGCCCCACATCGGCTGGGCCGTCGGGCAGGTGGAAAAAGAGCTGGAATGGCTGCCCCGACTCGCGCCGCACCTGCCTCTGCGCGTGCCCCAGCCGCTGGCACTGGGTCAACCGGGCGAGGGCTATCCGTACACCTGGGGCATTTACCGCTGGCTGCCGGGCAGGATGCTGTCTTTATCGGAGATGGCGGCGCGGCCTGAGCTGGCCCGGCAACTGGCCGACTTCGTGCTGGCGCTGCGTGCTTGCGATCAGACCGACGCACCGTGCGGGGAGAATCCGGCCACCGAACTTCACGAGCTGGACCCGTATGTCCGGGCAGGCATTGAAGCTTCAGCGGAACTGTTGGACGCTGCAACGCGGGCACAGATCACCGCCGTCTGGGACGCCGCCATGCAGCTTCCGGGCTGGACGGCTCCCCCCATCTGGGTTCACGGCGACCTGCACAGCAGCAACCTGCTATGGGACGGCGAACGCCTGACTGCCGTGCTGGATTTCGCGTCATTGGAACTGAGCGATCCAGCAGTTGATCTGATGCCAGCCTGGAATGCCCTGAGTGCAGAGGGCCGCCGCATCTACCGCAACGAATTGCAACCCGACGACGCCACCTGGGCACGCGGACGGGCCAGAGCGCTGGCAAAAGCCCTGTTCGCGCTGCCGTACTACCAGCACACCAACCCGGAAATCATGGAGCGGAGCTGGTACACGATTGGGGAAATACTGGCGGAACATCAGTAAGCCACCATGCCGATGCGCCCGCCCTGGCCTCTCCCCTATGCTGCATCCACGATGATCAAGATCTGAAAACCCGCGCCGGTTCTGTCGCCCCCAAATCCATAGCCATCTGAGGGCATTGCACACCATTGCAAATGCGCCTGGACGCTATTCTGAGGCCAATGACAGAACCCTGGAGCCACCCGCCGCGCGAACCTTGTTCGGGCCTGGCGACGCTGAGCTATCCGGTGCTGGGCTGTTTCCAAAATCCAGCGCCCACCTCTCCAACCTTAAAAAAGGATGTGACTTCACATAGATAAAGTTCTTGGAAATGTTTCTGGCCTGCGCCCCGCACAACTGAAATCACTGGGCAACCTGTACCGCCGCCGCGTGGAGCCGGGCCGCGTGGGTTCCCCCGAACTGGCCCGCACGCTGGCCGAACTGGCGCACGAGATTCGCCGCGAGGTCAGCGTCCTGATTGACCGCCGTGGACGCATCTTGAGCGTGTCCGTGGCCGACGCCAAAGCCGCAGAACTTCCCTCCATCCGTGCGGGCGAGAACCGGCTGGCGGGCTACCACCTGCTGCATGCTCACCCCAAGGGCGGGCCGCTGAGCAAGGGGGACCTCTCCGCGCTGTTCCTGAGCCGACTGGACGCGGTTTCGGCTATTGACGCGAAAAACGAGGGACAGCCTGGCCCCGTGTATACCGCGCACCTGACCCCCCCCGGCACCATCGGGGAGGAAGAAGACTGGCGCATTCTGCCCCCGGTGCCGATTTTCCAGATTGACGATTTTGATCTGGGCGCGCAGGTCTCGGCACTGGAGGAAGAAATTGCCCGCGCCGCCCGCACCCGCGAATCCAAGAAGGACCATGAACGAGCGCTGCTAGTGCAGGTGGATCAGGGCGAATTTGACGCCGAGGAACGGCTGGACGAACTGGTAGAACTGGCCCGCACCGCCGGGGCCGAGGTGGTCTACAAGGAACTGATCTTCCGCCGCAACCTGAAAGCCGGAACGCTGGTGGGCGCGGGCAAGCTGGAAGAGCTGACCAGCAAGGCCTACCACCTGGACGCTGATCTGCTGATCTTCGGGCAGGAGCTGGGCGCGGCGCAGGCCCGCGAGATCGAGGCCGCGACGGGCCTGAAGGTCATCGACCGCACGCAACTGATTCTGGACATCTTCGCGCTGCACGCGCAGGGTGTGGAATCGCGCCTTCAGGTGGAGCTGGCGCAGTTGCGCTACATGAAGCCCCGGCTGCTGGGCGCGGGCGCGAAACTCTCGCGCATCGGCGGGGGCGGGGGCAGTGCGGGGGCGGGCGCAATCGGCACGCGTGGTCCCGGTGAAACCAAGCTGGAGCTGGACCGCCGCCGCATCAATGACCGCCTCAGCTTTCTGGAAAAGCAACTGGAGGGCGGCTCGCTGCGCCGCGAGGAACGCCGCAAGAGCCGGGAGCGCAACGACATTCCGGTGGTGTCCATCGTGGGCTACACCAACGCGGGCAAATCCACGCTGCTGAACTCGTTCACCCACGCCACCGACGCCCCCCGGCGCGTGCTGGCCGCCAACAAGTTGTTCGCCACGCTGCGGCCCACCAGCCGTCAGGGCTTTATTGAGGGCATTGGTCCGGTCATTTTTACCGACACCGTGGGCTTTATCCGCGACCTCCCCAAGGACCTGACCCGCGCCTTCCGGGCCACACTGGAAGAAATCGGGGACGCCGACGTGCTGCTGCATGTGGTGGATGCCGCCAGCCCCGGCGCGGACACCCGCCTGAGTTCTGTCAACCGCATTCTGGAAGACCTGGGCTTCCTGGAGATGCCCACGGTGGTGGCGCTGAACAAGGCCGACGCTGCCGAGCCGGACCTGCTGGCGCGTGCGATAGACCGCATGGACGGTGTCCCGGTCAGTGCGCTGAAAAATACCGGCATTCCTGAACTCAAGGAGACGCTAGCCGACGCGATTGGGCAGGTGCAACGCCAGGAAATGGCCCAGCGCGAAGAAGCGAAAGAAGTGGCGGCCCAGTACCGCTGAAGCATTCGTAGAAAAGGGAGGCGTGGGCGTTTGCTCCCGCCTCTTTTTTGATACAGACAAGACTTTGGACTGACGCCGCCTCTCACCGGCCTGTGCCAGGATTTGCCCCGATGTTCCGCTCCCGCCTCGCCTGGTTTTATCTCCTGCTCGTCGTGCTGGTCTGGGGACTGGGTGAGTTCGTTGGCGAAAGGACGTTGCCCACCCTTCTGCTGGCCTATGCGCCCGCCGTGCTGTGGCTGCTGCCCGCGCCATTCGTATTGCTGTGGACCGCGCTGAGAAAACGCGGTTTCGCGGTGGCGCTGGCGGGAACGTTGCTGGCGGCCTGGGGCGCGGGTTTCCTGCACTGGACGCCGCAACAGAGTGGAGAACTGCGGGTGCTGGACTACAACGTCAACAGCGGGTACAGGTCCACGCCAGCGCGACTGGCCGCCATTCTGAAAAATGCCGATGCCGACGTGATTCTGTTGCAGGAATCCAACTTCCAGCCTCCTGGCTACAGGGAGGCGCTGGCTGACGCCCTGCCCGGCTACACGGCGCGCTCTGCACTGGAGGTCATGACCCTGACGCGGCTACCGATCCTGACATCGGAGACAGTGGACCTACCCGGAAACCAGCGTGAAGTACTGATCACGCGCTTACAGTGGCGCGGCGAACCCCTGACCGTTGTGAATGCACATCTGGGGACGGTGCAGGTGATGGACGCGCTGGCCGGGGATTTCGCCTACCTGCAAAGAACACGCAACAACCGCTCAGCGCAGACGCAGGTGCTGAAGCGAATTGCGGTCCAGAGTTCTGGCCGCGTGCTGCTGGGCGGCGATCTGAATACGCCACCGCGAGGATTGATCTACCGGAGTTTGCAGGAAGACTTTGGCCCGGACGCTTTTGCCCAGGCTGGACGCGGCCCCGGCTGGACCTTCCCTGCCCTGCGCGTGCGGATTGACCACCAGATGGCGCGTGGGGTGACGCCGACACGCGCCGCCGTTCTCCCGGCAGAGGAAAGCGATCATCTGCCGCTGCTGGTGGAGTACCGCTGAGGGTTTAGGAGTCTGCATTGATGGCCTGCCCGGTGGCCCCCTCACCCCGCTGCTGTCGCAGCGCCTCTCTCTCCTGCGGAGCTGCACCAGTCCCACAAGGGTAGAGGGGAAAAGCCCGTTACTTCCCCGCCAGTTTCAAAATCCGCCCGCTGCCGTATTCAGCCACGTAGACCTCACCCGCCTCGTCCTCGCCAAAGGTGCTGGGGTTGTCCACCTTGCCCAGCGCCTCCTTGGCCCAGCTCTTGCCCCCGGTGGGCGCGGCCCAGACCGTGCCCGTGGCGAAGTCGGCAAAGACGTACTGGCCTTTCAGCGCAGGAATTGCCTTGCCCCGGTAGACGTAACCGCCCGTGATGCTCTGACCCTCGTTGCGGCCATACACCAGCACCGGGTCCACGAAACCCTTGTCGGCGCAGCCCTTCTCGTAACACACCTGACCCTCGCGCACGCGCCAGCCGTAGTTCTCACCGCCCTTGCTGCTGGCCGCCTGAAAGTCCACTTCCTCAAAGGCGTTCTGGCCCACGTCCGCGATCACCAGACCGCCGCCGTCCCGGTCAAAGCTGAAGCGCCAGGGATTACGCAGGCCGTAAGCCCAGATGTTGGGATTGGCCCCCGCACGGCCCGCGAACGGGTTCCCGGCGGCAGGTCTGGCGGCGTCCCCCGACACGTCGAAGCGCAACAGTTTGCCCAGCGGAGTGCCCAGGTTCTGCGCGTTGTTCTGTGGATCGCCGCCGCTGCCGCCGTCGCCCAGACCCAGGTACAGGAAGCCGTCTGGACCGAAGGCGATCTGGCCGCCGTTGTGGTTGCTGTAGGGCTGCTTGGCGGTGAATAGCGTCTTGGCGCTGCCAGCCTCTGCACGGCTGAAATCGGCGGCGGCGGTGTAGCGGGCCAGCACCGTGTCGCCGTTCAGATCGCTGTAATGCACGTACAGGCGGCGGTTGGTCTTGTACCCTGGATCGAAGGTCAGCCCGATCAGGCCGCGCTCCCCGCCCGCCCGCGTCAGCTTCTGGAGGTCCAGAAACAGGCTGTCCCGGACCTTGCCCTTCTCGATCAGGCGCACGCGTCCGTCCTGCTGGGCGGCGTACAGGCGGCCTGAACCGTCCCCGGCGTGGGTCAGGGCCGTGACCTGTTTCAGACCACTGACGAACGGCTGGAACGCCACGGCGGGCGCGGCCTGCGCGGAGGCCAGCAGCGCCGTGACGCCCCAGGCCAGCAGAAAACGGGAGTTGAGTTTAGACATGGTCCAGTTTGACCCAGCCGCCGCACACCCGACTGTGATCCCTGACGCGGAGGCGTGAAGACGCCTTTACCTGTATCTTCCCTGCTGCACGGGATGAAGGCGCAGAGTCGGACGTATTCCAAATCTGGAGGTCAACCATGACTGGACCCTATGACCGTCCGCCCGCTCCGGCGACTGAACCCACCGACACCCCTGCCCCCATGCCCGAGCGTATGCCCGGCGAGAACGGAACAGGCCCGATCATTGATCCGCCCGTCAATCCCGATCTGCCCGGAATGCCCGTTCCCAGCCCCACCGACAACCCGGACACGCCGGGCCTGCCCAGCCCCATGCCCATGCCCGCGATGTAGAGCAGGCAGCAAAAAGGAGGAGCCACCCCGATAGATGGGGTGGCTCCTCTTTTGCGCCGACTACTTCTTCAAGAAGTCCAGCAGCGCCGCGTTCACCTCGTCCGGGAAGGTCCAGAGGATGTTATGCGGGCCGCCTTCGATGACCACGTATTCGCTGCCCTTGATCAATTCCGGCAGACGTGCGCCCGTGGATTCGATGGGCAGCACCCGGTCCGCGTCGCCGTGGATGATCAGGGTGGGCACGTCGATCTTTGCCACGTCCGGGCGGAAATCTTCCAGCCACGTCCCCACACATTCCAGCGTGGCTGTAGCCGAGGCGCGGGCCGCGACGTTCCAACTGGCGCGCACCGCCTCGTCGCTGATGCGGGTGCCACCCAGCACGTCGGTATTGTAGAAATTCTTGAAGAAATCCGTCAGGTAGGCGAAGCGGTCCTTGCGGACGGCGTCCTCGATCCCTGTGAAGACGCTGCGGTCCACGCCTTCGGGGTTGTCACCAGTCTTGAGCAGGAAGGGTGGGATAGAGCCGATCAGCACGGCTTTTGCCACGCGGCCCGAGCCGTATTTGCCCAGGTAGCGGGCAACCTCCCCCGTTCCCATCGAGAAGCCTGCCAGCACCACGTCTTTTAAGTCCAGATGGTCCAGCAGGGTATTGAGGTCGGCGGCGAAGGTGTCATAGTCGTAGCCCACAGTCGGCTGGCTGGACTGGCCGAAGCCCCGGCGGTCATAGGTGATGACGCGGTAGCCCGCCGCGAGCAGGGCCGACTCCTGCCGCTCCCAGGAATGGCCGTTCAGGGGATAGCCGTGAATCAGGACGACGGGCTGACCCGCGCCGTGGTCCTCGAAGTAGAGCTGGATGGGCTGGTTGTTTTCCTGGCCGACAGTGACATGGGGCATATGAATCTCCTTTGATGACCGTCAGCCTAGCGGGGCACAGGTGGCGGTGATGAAGGGGACATACACGAACCTTACGGTTTAATGTCGAGCCAAATCAGAGCGTCTGGCCGTTCTCCCTGAGCCAGCGCCGCTGCGTCTGCCACTCCGGCATGATGCGGGCCACATGCGCCCAGTAATGGGCCGAGTGGTTCATCTCCAGCAGGTGCGCCGCTTCGTGCAGGGCGACGTAACGCAGCACCTCCAGCGGCGCGCGAGACAGTTTCCAGTGCAGGCGGATGTCGCCGGAGCTGCTGCAACTGCCCCAGCGGGAAGTGGTGTCGCTGACCCGCACCCTGCCCAGACGGTCCGCTGCGCCCAGCCGGGCGGCGTATTCCGTGACCAGCGCGGTGTATGGGGCGAGGCAGGCCGCCCGCGTCCATGTTTCCAGCGCCCGCTCCGGTTCATCTGCTGGGAGGAGGAGATCATTGCCCAGACGCACAGGTTTTTTCCGTGCCAGATCAAGCCGGAGCGTCAGCGTTTCACCCAGGAATGGCAATTGCGCGCCGTCCGTCCATGCCTGAGCCGCCAGCGGGCGCGCTGCGTACTGCGCCAGATGATGTTCCACCCAGGCGCGGCGCTGCTGGAGAATGTCCTGAAGCTGTGGCAGGGGCACCCGCTGGGGCGCAAAGATCGTCACCGCACCGGGCCTGACCTGCAAGGCCACCGTGCGCCGCCGCGCGCTGCGCCTGAGGGTCACGGGAACGCCGGAAATGGTCCATGAGGGCGACAACTGCGCTGAAATCCCCAGCAGGAAAGCGCATCTGGACGGGCGGCGGGGCGACACGCTTCACTTTCCCGCCACAAAGGAGCGGGGCGCGAGCATCCTGGCCTCGCGCCCCGCTTCTACCTGCTGCCGTCTACAACTGGCTGTAATTCTGGTTAAAGGTGTCACACTTGTTGGGATCGCCGGTCTGGAAGCCGGTGGTAAACCACTTGACGCGCTGCTGACTGCTGCCGTGCGTGAAGGAGTCGGGAACGATCCGGCCTGCCCCCTGGCGTTGCAGGTTGTCGTCGCCGATGGCCTGCGCGGTGCTGATGGCTTCCTGAATATCAGCCTGCGTGATCCTGGCCTGATCTTTCACGCGGTTGCCCCACACCCCTGCGAAGCAGTCGGCCTGGAGTTCCAGACGCACGCTGGCCTGATTGGCCTGGGCTTCCGTGCGGGCGCTGCGTTGCTCGCGTTCCACCTGATCGGCGATGCCCAGCTCGTTCTGGACGTGGTGGCCAACCTCATGCGCGATAACGTAGGAATACGCGAAATCGCCGCCACCGCCCAGTTGCCGCTCCATCATGGAAAAGAAACTGGTGTCGATGTAGACCTTGTTGTCCAGCGGGCAGTAGAACGGCCCGGAGGCGCTGTTGGCGACGCCACACCCGCCCTGGGTGCCGCGCGTGTACAGCACCAGCCGCGCCGGGGTGTAGGTGCGCCCGGCCTGCTGGAACACGCCGCCCCAGACCTGATTGGTGCTGGTCATGATGCGGTCCATGAACTGATAGTTCTCGTCGGTGGCCGGGGTGCCCTGCGCCTGATTCTGCGCCTGAGACTGACTTTGTGTCTGGGTCTGCCCACCGTCGCCGCCCCCCAGAATCGCGCTGGGATCAATGCCGAAGAACATAGCCACCAGCGCAATGATCAGGCCGCCGATGCCGCCCACGGCAATTCCGCCGCCAGGAACGCCGCCCCCACCCCGCCGGTCCTCGATGCCGCCGCCGCCGCCGGGAAGATTTTTCCAGTCCATAGTCGTGTCTCCTTGAGTGCTGGGCCAGCCTTGCAGCCCTTCTGACGCTGTGATTCGTGCCGCATTGTAGGCTGCCCGCGCAGAGCAAGGGCTGACGCGATCTTTAGAGCGTGTTTTAGAAGGTGTCTCATTTTGAGCCGGGAAATAGATATCTTTCCGTTCAGGCCGCGCTGGGAAGGCGTTTGCGGCTCCCCCCTCCCAGCCTCCCCCACAGGGGGGGAGGAGCTAAAAGCGCGTGTTCCTGGGCCGCGAGAAAATCTGGAGACCCCTTATAAACACGCTCTTAGACCGTGGCAGAGAGGGACCGTGGAAAACTGGTCCTCAGCGCACCACCCGCCCCGCCCGTACCGCGCAGACGCGCACCCCCTGACCCTCGGCGTGCAGCGCCTGACCCGTGTCGTGGAGCTGCAATTCCTGCTGTCCCAGAGCCAGCGTGTAGGTCACGGCGTGGCCCTTGAACTCGCGGGCCAGCACCACTGCCTCGGTCCCGGAAGGATCGTCGGTGAAGGCCAGATGCTCGGGGCGCACGCTGACCATCACGGGGCCGTCCGGGACCGCCTCCCCCTCCAGTTCAATGGTGCCCAGCACCGTGCGGGCCAACCCAGCCTGAACGGTGCCGGACAGCAGATTGCTGCGGCCCAGGAACGAGGCGACAAACGCCGTGCGGGGGCGGGCGTAGACCTCCTGCGGGGTGCCGATCTGCTCGATCTGCCCGGCGCGCATCAGGGCAATCCGGTCACTGAAGGCCAGCGCTTCTTCCTGATCGTGCGTGACCAGGATGGCCGCCACGCCGCTGCGGCGCAGGATGGCGCGCACCTCCTGGCGGGTGGAGTGGCGCAGTTGCGCGTCCAGATTGGAAAACGGCTCGTCCAGCAGCAGCAGGCGGGGGCGCGGGGCCAGTGCGCGGGCCAGCGCGACGCGCTGCTGCTGCCCGCCGGACAACTGATGCGGCATCCGCGTCTCGAAGACGGTCAGGCCCACCAGCGACAGGGTTTCGCGGGCGCGGGTCAGGCGCTCGGCACGCGGCAGACGGTTCAATCCGAACAGCACGTTGCCCAGCACGCTCAGGTGCGGAAACAGCGCGTAGTCCTGAAAGACCAGCCCCACGCCCCGGCGCTCGGGGGGCTGCGGCGGCTGGGTCATGTTGCGCCCGTCGATCCAGACTGCCCCGCCGTCCGGCTCCTCC
This sequence comes from Deinococcus marmoris DSM 12784, assembly GCF_000701405.1. Taxonomy (GTDB): domain Bacteria; phylum Deinococcota; class Deinococci; order Deinococcales; family Deinococcaceae; genus Deinococcus; species Deinococcus marmoris. Next base: position 43,108 of record NZ_JNIV01000013.1, on the reverse strand, counting down.
AGCCCCGCGATCAGGCGCAGGGTGGTGGTCTTGCCGCAGCCCGACGGCCCCAGCAAGGTCAGCAGTTCGCCCTGGGCAACCTGCAAACACAGGTCATTGACCACCGGGGGCAGATTGCTGACCTGGCGGCCCGGCGGATGAAAATACTTGACCAGATGCTGCAATTCCAGCGCGAACGGGGCGGAGGCTGGGTGAGTAGCCGTCCCTCCCTCAGGCTTAAGCCTGTCGATGACGGTCATATAGGTCTCCTCATTCCCGTTCCCGCCGCAGGATCAGCAGGGTCAGCATGGCCCCCACCGCCGCCAGCGCCAGCGCGTAGGGGGCGGCGCTGGCATACTGCGCTTCCTCGGTGTAGCTCCAGACGTTGCGGGCCAGCGTCTCGAAACCGATGGGCGAGAGCAGCAGCGTCAGCGGCAATTCCTTGAGTACGCTCAGAAACACGAAGGCCGCGCTGACCAGCAGCCCCGGCCCCAGCAGCGGCAGCGTGACCCGCCGCAGCGCCCCCGCCCGCGACACCCCCAGCACGCGGGCGGCTTCCTCTAACCGGGGCGTGGCCCGCACCAGCCCACTGCGAATCGGGCCGATGGCCTCGGCGACAAAGTGCAGCGTGTAAGCGATGATCAGCAGCGGCAGCGTCTGGTACAGCGGCGGCGCGGCCCGCAGCACGAAAAAGATCAGCGCCAGCGCGAAGGCCAGCGGCGGCGTGGCGTAGCCCAGGTACGCGGCCCGCTCGATGACGCGCGGCCAGCGCCCGCTGAAGCGGCTGCCGATCAGGGCCAGCGGCAGGGCCAGCGCCGTGGTGGTCAGGGCAGCCAGCGCCGCCGCCCCCAGCGCGGATTGCAACGCGTCCAGCAGGCTGGGCCACGCGAAGGGGCTGGTTTCCAGGCCCAGCCAGTACAGCACCGTACCCAGCGGCAGCACCAGCGACACGAACGCCAGCACCGCCACGAACCCCCAGGCCAGCGGGCGCAGACGGCCCAGCTTGACGGTGCCGGGTTTGCGCGCGGTGGACGGAGAAACGCGCGAAAGAAATACGCCGCGCATGAACCGCGCCTCCAGCCACAGCACCGCTCCAGTCAGCACCAGCAGCAGCAGCGCCAGCCACGCCGAATACACCCGGTCATACGCTGCCGTGTACTGCTGATAAATGGCCGCGCTGAAGGTGGGGTAGCGCATCAGGCTGACCACGCTGAAATCGCCCAGGGTGTGCAGGCCGATCAACAGGCCCCCCGACAGCCACGCCGGGCGCAGGTGCGGCACCGTGACCTGCCAGAACGTTTGCCAGCGGGTACGGCCCAGCAGGCGGGCGGCGTCCTCCAGTGCGGGGTCCTGGGTTCGCAGCGCGGCGTGCAGGTTCAGGAACAGGTACGGAAAGGTGAACAGCGTCAGCACCAGCAGCGCGCCCCAGAAGCCCCCTGGCCCCGGCACGCGCAGCCCGGTCAGGGAGTCGATGGCCCCGCCCGCCCCGCCCGCCGCAATAAAGGCGTAGGCCCCCACATACCCCGGAATTGCCAGCGGCAGCACGCCCAGCAGCGTCAGCAGGCCGCGTGGGCGCAGGTCCGTGCGGGCCGCCAGGAAGGCCAGCGGCAGGGCCACCAGCGTGGTGGTCAGCAGCACCGACGCGCCCAGCAGCAGCGTATTGCCCGCCAGCGTCAGATTGCGCGAGCGAAAGACGATCTCGCGCAGCTCGCCCGGGTCGGCCCCCAGGGCGCGCATTACGAGGTACGACAGCGGCACCAGCACGCCCAGCAAGGTGAGCAGGGCGGGCAGCAAGAGGGAAAAGGGCAGTCTTCGGTTCATGGGCAGGGTGGCACCGGGCCAGTCGCCAGACTTTAACAGATCAGATTAGTCGGGTTTGTCCCGGAGACCGGATAAAACGGGGAACTGAGGGCGTCAGAGCAGTTCTGCGAATTACGTCACCGAAATAAAAGGCTTCCGGCGACTCCATTCTCTCGTTCCGAGCTGTACCAGTCCGTCCTGCTCAGCAAAATTCGCTCGCTGTCTTGGGCAGAACAGACTGTCGTCATGGGATAGCACCCGTATGGGGCTGTTCCTCTGCTCCGCAGCTTTGCAAGTCCCCTTGACTGGCACAGCTCCGCAGGAGAGGACGCTTGCCCGCCCCGCTCGGTCATGAAAATGGCCTTTTTATGACAACTGCTTTAAGTGCTTTAAGGCGTGCGCCCCCGCCACGCCAGCAACGACAGAACAATCAGAACTAGCGGTGAGGCAATCAGGAGGCCGTTGCTCAGGCCCTGCGAGATCTGGGCCTTGACCGAAATTCCAGTTTGCGGGTCAGGTGGAGGCAGGGCGGCTCCCAGCACAGCGTCCACACCCAGGCCAGCAGCGATCAGCAGCAAAACAGCGGCCAGGCCCAGGCCCAGGCTGATCCACACGGGTTCCTGACCTGCATAACGCAGCAACCGTGGCAGGGCCATCACCGCTCCGGCCAGCAGACCCACCGCCAGATAAACAGCGCCGAAACTGCGTCCCATACTGTCACTGGCAAACAGGACACTGCCCAGTACGGCCAGCAGTGCCACAAAGGCCAGCGCCGCCACTCCACGCGCCCAGACCAGTGGGAGAGCCGTCATCGCCAGCAACACGCCCACCGATACGCCCGCGCCCAGCAGCAATCCCAGAATTCCCATAGCGCAGTGGAGCATAAAAAGCCCCGCACCAGCAAAAACCGGAACGGGGTTGAATTGCGAGTTGGGAAGATTACAGCAGGCCAGCGTCCCGCAGGAGCTTTTGCGCCTTCTCGATGTTCTTGGGCAGGGCGGTGGGATCGATCTTGGGGCCGCGCTTGCTCATCTCGCTGAAGGGGCGCATGGTGGTGGGCTGAAGGATGTTGCCGATCACCGGATACTCGAAATTGACGCTCAGGAAGAAGGTCTGCGCGTCCTTGCTCACCAAATAACTCAGGAGGCGTGAGGCGGCGGCGGTGTTCTTCCCCGTCTTCAGGATGCCCGCGCCCGTGGCGTTGCCCAGGTTGCCGATATCGCCGTTCTTGAAGAAGTAGGTATCGATAGGGTAGTTCAGGCGGTTGACGCGCTGGATGTAGTAGTGGTTGGTCAGGCCCACGTCGATTTCACCGGAGCGCATGGCTTCAAGCATCCCCACGTTGCTGGTCTTGTAATCCTTGGGTTGCAGCGCCTTCATGCCTTCGAGCCACTGTTTGGTGGTGGCCTCGCCGTGCTGGGCGATCATGCCGGCCAGGAAGTCCTGGAAGCTGGGGTAGGACACGGTCCAGCCGATGCGGCCTTTCAGAGAGGTCATTTTGGGCAGATCCAGCACGCTGTCGGGGAGCTGCTCGGGTTTGATCTTCTCGGTGTTGTAGGCCAGCGTGCGGAAACGAACGGTGGTGGGCAGCCACGCGCGGTCTGCGGGCAGGTAGTCGCCTGACACGTTGCGGGTCTGCGAAGCGCCCAGCTTGACGAACTTCCCTTCCTCCGCCAGTTCGCCCAGCGCGCCCACGGAGTTGCCCCAGAACACGTCGGCGGGACTGCGGCTGCCCTCTTCACGCAGGGCGGCCACCAGTTGCGCGTCGGTGCCGTAGCGCACGTTGACCTTGATACCAGTCTGTTTCTCGAACTGCTGGACAATCGGTTCCACGAACGTCTTGCCGCGCCCGGAATACAGGGTGAGAGAGGTATTGGACTGGGCCAGCGTGGTGCCCGTCAGGAGCAGGGCGATGGTGGTGAGCATTGCGTTACGCATGTCACCAATCCTAAGTAAACAAGTCGGATTAATGAGGTATAAATGTCCCGGCGCTGGGAGAAGATGCCCTGATGCGGCTTCGCGAGCCGAGTTTATCCCAGACACACCGGACTTCTGGTCCCCGCGCTAACCCTTGAGCGGTCCACGCCGTCACGCCAGAACAGCAGCCAGCAGCACGAGCAGGGCCGATGTCCGGGAAGTCCACCACATCCCCGGTATGCCACGCCTGAGTGAATCACCACACATCTGGCCTGTAGCTGAGTGACGGAACCTAACGTTCTTCTAGGGCCAGTTCCACCAGCCGCGTGACCAATTCGCTGTAGCCCAGGCCCGCTGCCTCGAACAGCTTGGGGTACATGCTGGTCTGCGTGAAACCGGGCATGGTGTTGACCTCGTTCAGGACCAGTTCGCCGCTGTCCTCCAGATAAAAGAAGTCCACGCGGGCCAGTCCGGCGCAGTCCAGCGCGCGGAAGGCGGTCAGCGCCAGCTCGCGCACGCGCCGGGCCACGTCCTCGGGAATGGGAGCGGGAATATGGACCTCGGCACGGCCCTCGGTGTATTTGGTCTCATAGTCGTAGAACTCGGCGGCAAAGCGCAGCTCGCCCACCGGACTGGCAATGGGAGAATCGTTGCCCAGCACCCCTACCTCCAGCTCACGCGGTCTGCTGGCGGTCATGGCCTCCAGGATCACGCGGCGGTCCAGACTGAAGGCCAGATCCAGCGCGGCGTCCAGCTCTTCCGAGCCATGCACCTTGCTGATACCCACACTGGACCCCAGGTTGGCGGGCTTGACGAACAGCGGAAAGCCCAGCTCGGCGGCCCGTGCCCGCACGCCGTCGGCGTCATTGGCCCACTCACGGCGCACGGCCAGCCGCCACGCCACCTGCGGAATCCCCGCCGAGGCCAGCACCTGCTTGGTCATCACCTTGTCCATGCTGACCGCGCTGCCCAGCACGCCGCTGCCCACGAACGGAATCCCTGCCAGTGTCAGCAGGCCCTGCACGGTGCCGTCCTCGCCCATCGGGCCGTGCAGCAGCGGAAAGACAGCGTCGTAGCCCTCGGCGCTGGCGACGCGGTGCAGCACCAGATCGCCGCCGGATTCCGCGCTGCCGTTTTCCAGGGCCTGCCGGGTATCGGTGGGCGGCAGCCAGCGTCCCTGCTTGCTGATCGCCACAGGGGTCACATCGAATTGATCGCGGGGCAGGGCCGCCAGGACGCTGCGGGCGCTCATCAGACTGACCTCGTGTTCCCCGGACTGACCGCCCGCCAGCAGCAGAATGCGCTTCTTCATCGGGGCGCAGTATGTCATGTGTGGGGGAATTGGCTGGGCGGCGGGTTAGAGGGGGCTGGAGGCTTCGCCGTCAAAAGATCTAAACGTCTGAAGGCCAGAGGCAGCGCACCGTTTCCCGCGTTCTGCGCTCGCTACTCCTCTACCGCCCGCGCTCCAATCCGCCCGCCGATATCCCGCCGCAATTGCGCCCCCGCGAAGTCCACCCGGTCTGCCAGCGCGTAGGCCCGCGCCAGGGCCGTGTTCAGAGTCGGAGCGACGGCAGTGGCGGCCAGCACGCGCCCGCCGTTGCTCTGCAATTGGCCACCGACTTCACGGGTTCCAGCATGGAAGATGATCTCGCCGTCTCCCCCGTCCGGCAGGACCAGCGGCACACCGCGCACCGGATCGCCGGGATAACCGGGGGCAGCGAGGATGATGACCGCACTGGCCTCGTCGCTGAATTGGACGGTCTGCGGGTCCAGTTTCCCGTTCGCCGCATCCAGACAGTGCTGAGCGAGGTCACTTTGTAGCAGGGGCAACACCGCCTCGGCCTCGGGGTCACCGAAGCGGGCGTTGAATTCCACCACCTTCGGGCCGTCCGGCGTGAGCATCAGCCCGGCATATAGGACGCCCTGGAAGGGCAGTCCCTCGGCGCGCATTCCGGCCAGGGTGGGGGCGATGATGCGGGTCTTGATGACCTCCAGATCAGCATCCAAGAGGGGAAAGGGGCAGATCACGCCCATACCCCCCGTCATCGGGCCAGTGTCGCCCGCGTAAATGGTCTTGTGATCCTGGCTGGGCGGCGTCAGGGCAAAGCGTTCGCCATCGGTCAGCGCCAGCACCGAGACTTCCTGCCCGGTCATGAAGTCCTCGATGACGGCGCAGGCGTCCGGGACGCTGAAAATGTCTTTTAGAGCAGCCTTCGCCTCGGCCTGGGTGTGGGCAATCGTGACGCCCTTGCCCGCCCGCAACGCCGCGTCCTTGATGACGGTGGGCATGGCCTGACTGTCCAGATGCGCCAGCGCCCCCTCCAGATCAGTAAAAGTGGCGTGCTGCGCGGTGGGAATGCCGTGCCGGAGCATGAACGCCTTGCTCCAGCCCTTGTCGCCTTCCAGACGGCTGGCCGCCTGCGTGGGGCCGAAGGCGGGAACGCCACGCGCTGTACACGCATCCACCACACCCGCCGCCAGATACGCCTCCGGGCCGACGATCACCACATCTACCCCTTCGCTCACAGCCAGTCCAGCCAGCGTATCGGCGTCCTGGACGCTGTCCAGGATCCGGGCGAGTTGCGCGATTCCGGGATTGCCAGGGGTACACAGCACCGTATGGCCCTGCCGCGCACAGGTGTGGACGATGGCGTGTTCGCGCCCGCCGCCGCCGATCACCAGGACTCTCATATCAGCACCTTCACGAGTTGCGAACCGCTTTTTTCTGCCAGTAACGCATCAGCCCCTGCACGCTCATCCACGGCGGGCAGGCGAAGTCGTAGCGGGCGGGCAGGTCCTCGCCCTCGGCCAGCAGCTCCTGCATCAGCACTTGGGTATAAGCCTCCGAGATCGCTTCAAACTCCTGACCCGCCTCCATCCCGGCGCGGATACGCCCCGCATCCAGCTCCATCTTTTCCAGCAGGCCGTCCCAGTGGGTGTCCTTGTGGGCGTAGCTGCCGAAATGGGCCAGATGCAGGGTCTGGGCGTCCCGTTGACGCAACGCGGCGACGCTGTCCCTCCAGACCTCCAGATCGATGTCCGGCGGCGGCGTGGGCGCACGCGGGGTCTGGTGGGTGTCCAGCCGCACGCCGCCGACATCCCCGACGAACAGATCGGGGCCGACGTGGTAGGCCAGATGGTGGACCGCGTGGCCAGGGGTATACAGCGCGTCCACACTGGCGTCTCCGATCTGGAGCGTTTCGCCACCCGCCAGCACAGTCATTTTCTCAGCGGGGATCGGAAGCATCTCGCCCCACAGGCGGTCCATCGCGTCGCCGTAAATCTGGGTGGCGCTGGCCACCAGCCGTTCCGGGCTGGCCAGATGCTTCGCGCCGCGCTCATGAACATAAACCCGCGCCTGCGGCACCCGCGCGAGAATGGTCCCGGTAGCCCCGGCATGGTCAAAGTGAATGTGCGTCAGCAGCAGGTGGCGCACATCGTCCAGCCCGGCTCCCAGCGCCTCCAGCCCGGCACTCAACGCGGGCAGGGTGCTGGTAGGCCCGGTATCCACCACCGCCAGCCCATCCCCGGTGTCCAGGATGTAGGCGGCGATCACGCCAGGGGTGTCCTGAAAGTTCAGGTCAATCAGATTGACGCCCTTCATGCCACGCCCGAGACGCGCGCCACGGCCAGCAGGGCGGCGGCGGCGTACTGGACGAATGCAAAGATCCGCAGCGTCCCCGCATTCTGGGCAGCCTTAAGCGGCCCCAGCGTGAGAAACAGGATGATGGTGGCGCTGAGGGCAACGGCAGCGCAGAAAAGCCAGAGAGCCATGCGGCCCAGGATACGGGGTTGGCGGCTAAAGAGTGGCGGGTGGTGGGCAGGCTGGCCCACATCTCCCTTTCGCGCAGCTACCTTTCACGCATCGTCAGGGCAATCAGGGCGTCCCAGTCGTCGGGCTGCTGGGCGTCGTCCAGCGCGGCGCGGTTGCGGCCCGTGAAGCCGCACTTCGCGCACTGGTGAACGATGATCCAGCCCTTCTTGCCGCTCTGTTCCGCCCCCACCGGGACCAGTGATCCGTGGCAGGTGCTGGCGCGGTCACCGGGCAGCACGTCCACATGCAGGCTGTGCAGGCAAGCAGGGCAGTGGTTGCGGACGCTGCCATTGGTCAGGGGCAGAACCTCTGCGCCGCAGTTCTGGCAGGTAAAGGCGTTGTTGGTGCCCTGCACGGTGAAGCGGCGTCTGGCGGTGTCGGTCACACCTTGCGCCTCATGGCACGCTGCCGCGCCTCCCAGCGGGAATCCAGAAAGGCGCGGATCACGGCGGTGCCCACCAGCGCCGTGCCCAGCAGCAAGAAGGCCAGCCCCGCACCGCTGACGATCCAGCCCTGCCACGCTACCGACCCCGCCAGCATTCCCACCACGAAAATCACCAGACCGGCCAGCATGCAAAATCCCACGGTCAGCCGCCACGCCCACACGCTGCCGCGCCAGACATTGAACAGCAGCACGGCGGTGGCCAGGGCGTACAGCAGATCGCGCACCCAACCTTCCGTCTGCCCCTGCACCAGCCCGGCCACAAAGGGCGTCACCGAGACCATGAAAATGCCGACCAGGACCGCCAGCGTGGGCGTGCGTCCGGCCTCGGCCTGCCGGGAATCAAAGGGAGAAGAGGCAGACATCAGACCCCTATTTCAACACGTCCGGGGCGGGACAATTGGGGGGCATCTCGTCGGTGGAAGGGTGAGGAGCCTTTTCGCCCATAGAACGTTCCCTGGCAGCCAAAGCTAAACCCTCAATAAACTTGACATGACCACGCTCAAGTTTCAGAATAGAGGCAGCTTGAATGTTCTGTCCTACTTCTATTCCCCGGAGGTTTCCGCTTGAATCCAGAACGCTTTACCGAGGCGAGTGCCACCGCCATCAACGCTGCCCAGCAACTCGCGCAGGGGAGTGGACACCAGACCCTGACCGTGGCCCATGTGCTGCGAACGTTAACCGACAACGACACCGCTGCCCGTGCCATCACCGCCGCCGGGGGCACTCTTCAACATCTCCGCACCGCGCTGGATGCTGAACTGGGCAAGCTGCCGCGCGTGCAGGGCGGCGGCGAGCAGCTTTACCTCGATCCGGCGCTGAGCCGTGCATTTGCAAAAGCTGACACCATCGCGGAGCAGTTTGGCGACTCTTTCGTGGCCGCCGATGCCCTGCTGCTGGCCCTGCGCGGCGAGTCCAAACTGAAAGAGCTGCCGAAAGAAGCTGAACTCAACCACGCCATTTCGGGGGCGCGTAAAGGAAAAACCGTGACCAACAAATCCAGTGAAAGCCAGTTCGACGCGCTGAACAAGTACGGCACCGATCTGACCCAGCGGGCCAGGGACGGCAAATTCGATCCCGTGATTGGACGCGACGAGGAAATCCGCCGCGCCATGCAGATTCTGTTGCGCCGCACCAAGAACAACCCGGTGCTGATCGGCGAACCGGGGGTGGGCAAGACCGCCATCGCCGAGGGCCTCGCCATCCGCATCGTCAGCGGCGACGTGCCGGAGGGCCTCAAGAACAAGCGCATCGTCAGTCTGGAAATGGGCAGCCTGCTGGCCGGGGCCAAGTACCGGGGCGAGTTCGAGGAGCGGCTGAAGGGCGTGATCGACGAGGTTCTGGCTTCGGCAGGGGAAATCATCCTGTTTATCGACGAGCTGCACACCATTGTCGGCGCGGGCAAGACCGAGGGCAGCCCCGATGCCGGGAACATGCTCAAGCCCACGCTGGCACGCGGCGAACTGCACCTGATCGGCGCGACGACGCTGGACGAGTACCGTGAGATCGAGAAGGACTCCGCACTGGAACGCCGCTTTCAGCCCGTGATGGTCAACGAGCCAAGCGTGGAGGACACGATTTCCATCCTGCGCGGCATCAAGGAGCGCTATCAGGTCCACCACAATGTGGAAATCACCGACCCGGCGCTGGTGGCCGCCGCCACCCTCAGCGAGCGCTATATCACGGACCGCCAACTGCCCGACAAGGCCATCGACCTGATCGACGAATCGGCGGCCCGGTTGCGAATGGCGCTGGAAAGCAGCCCGGAGCGCATCGATCAACTGTCGCGCCGCAAGTTGCAACTGGAAATCGAGCGCGAGGCCCTCAAGCGCGAGAAGGATCAGGACTCGCAGAACCGCCTGCTGGACATCGAGGACAGCCTCAAGGCGATTACGGACGAGCTGACCGAGGTGCGCGGGCGCTGGGAGGCCGAGCGCGGCGAGGTGGCCGCCCTGCGCGAGAAACGCGAGACGCTGGACACCGTGCGGACCGACATCGAGCGGGCCAAGCGCGACTACGATCTGCAACGCGCCGCCGAACTGGAATACGGCCAACTGCCGCAGCTTGAAAAGGATGTGCAGGATCTGGAGAAAAAGCTCAAGGGCGCGGAATTTGCCCACATGGAGGTGACCGAGGAAGACATCGCCGCCGTGGTCAGCCGCTGGACGGGCATTCCGGTCACCAAGCTGCTGGAAGGCGAGCGCGAGAAGCTGCTGCACCTCGAAGACCAGCTCCACAACCGCGTGATCGGTCAGGACCGCGCGATCACCAGCGTGGCCGACACCATCCGCCGGGCGCGGGCGGGCCTGAACGACCCGAATCGTCCACTGGGCAGCTTCATGTTCCTGGGACCAACCGGCGTGGGCAAGACCGAGCTGGCCAAGGCGCTGGCCGAGTACCTGTTCGACAGCCAGGACGCAATGGTACGCCTGGACATGTCCGAGTACATGGAAAAGCACACGGTGGCCCGCCTGATCGGAGCGCCCCCCGGCTATGTGGGCTACGAGGAGGGCGGGCAGCTCACCGAGGCCGTGCGCCGCCGCCCCTACAGCGTGCTGCTGCTCGATGAGATCGAGAAGGCGCACCCAGATGTATTCAACGTGCTGCTGCAAGTGCTGGACGATGGCCGCCTGACCGACGGACAGGGCCGCACGGTGGACTTCCGCAACACGCTGATCGTGCTGACCAGCAACGTGGGCAGCCCGCTGATTCTGGAGATGCAGGCGGGGGGCGACAGCGCAGACGAGATCCGTGACGCCGTGCTGGGCGAGTTGCAGGCCCAGTTCCGCCCGGAATTTCTGAACCGTGTGGACGACATCATCGTGTTCGACGCGCTGACTCAGGCTGATCTGCACCGCATCGTGGACATCCAGTTGGGTGGTCTGAGGAAGCGTCTGGCCGAACGCCGCGTGACCCTGCATGTGGACGACGCCGCCAAGGACAAGCTGGCGCAGATCGGTTATGACCCGGCCTTTGGCGCACGCCCCCTCAAGCGCGCCATCGCCCGCGAGATCGAGACGCCGCTGGCCCGCGAGATTCTGGGGGGCCACGTGCCGGACAACAGCGTGCTGAACGTGGAGTATGTAGATGGCCACTTCCAGTTCGGGACAGGCGTGCTGAACTGAACACGTCTGGGCTCGGACGATAGGGCATCAGGCCATTCCTGAAATCGAGAAGCCGCACTGGAGGACATCCCCCCAGGCGGCTTTTCCCTATCTCTGTGGCTCACAGCAAACTGATGTCCAATCTCCGCTCCAGCACCTGCCGGGCCAGTTGATGCAGGCTGCGCGGATCGTATTCGCCCAGCTCCAGCTTTTGCAGCAGCGCCACCGACAGCCCGGCCTCACGCGCCAGCTCTTCCTGCGAGAAGCCCAGAAGTTGCCGCCGAACGCGAACCACCAGTGCGCCGGGAAAGGGGGGCGAGGTCATACGCCATGATGCGCCGTCGCGGCCAGGAATGCGATACTCCCCGCATGGACGTTCTCGCGCTGTACCGACAGGCCGGGGCCTACCACGAGGGGCATTTTCTCCTTGCCAGTGGCCGCCACAGCCCCAAATTCCTGCAAAGCACCACCGTGCTGCAATACCCGCACCTGACCGGCCAGATCGCCGCCGCGCTGGCCGGAAAACTGACCGACGCGGGCGTTCAGGCTGGCCTGATCATCGGCCCCGCGATGGGCGGCGTGGTCCTGGCCTATGAGGTGGCCCGACATTACGGCGGCGAGAACGTGCGCGCCATCTTTACAGAGAAGGATTGGAAAGGCGGGATGAAAATCCGGGAGGCGTTTACGATTGCTCCTGGAGAGCCGTTTATCGCTGTGGAAGACGTGCTGACCACCGGGGGCAGCGTGCTGAAAGCCGTGCGCGCCGCCGAGGCTGCCGGGGGTAGATGCGCCGCCATCGCCTGCATCGTGGACCGCCGCGCCGTGGAGGGTCCACTGGAAGGCTATCCGCTGGTCTCGCTGACCCGTCTGGTCTTCGACACCTACCCGCCGGATGACGTGCCGGAGTGGCTGGCAGAGCTTCCGTTGCAGGAAATCTAGCGCTCCAAATCGATCTGCACGCCGTCCGCCGTCTCGTAACGCACGACGCCCAGGCCAGGGACAAAATACGTGGTCTGGGCGCTGATCTGCCCTCCCGCGTTGGTCTCGGTGCGGATACTGAAGGCATTGTATTTGCGGCCCGCGCCATTGATGGCCGCTATTCCCGTGACGGTGCTGACGGACTTCAGCGTGCCCTTGCCGCTGGACCAGCGCTGGCCCGGCGTCAGCGGCGCGGGCGGATAAACATTGAGCGGCGCGGCGTACCAGCCCAGCCGCCCGCCCGCGTTCACACCGCGCAGCCACACGCTGCCGTCCGGGCGGTATTCCAGCAGGTCCTGCGTGAAGGTCTTGCCGCCAAATTGATGGCTGATCGGCACCACCCGCACGCCCCGGTAGGTCACGGCTGGCCCCACCACCTGCGTCTCGCCGTTGCTGTAGGTCCAGTGGGTGCCGGGCTTGCTGGGGTAGTAATCAGGATAAGCCCCGGCCTGTGCGGCGGCCCAGGCCAGCGTGCCCAGCAGCGCGGCGGGCAGAAGGCGGAAGGCGAGGTCTCTGGCAGGCATCTGAGGATCAGCTTAGAGCGCGGACCTTGACGGTGTTCTGACGCGGGCAGAAGACAGCGCTCTGCCTCCAATGTCCTATTCCTGATCCAGTCCCAGTTCGGTGCTACGGCGGGTGGCCTCGATCACCGCCTGCATCAGGCCGCCGCGCACGCCCGCCGCTTCCAGGGCGGCCAGTCCGGCAATGGTGGTGCCGCCCGGCGAAGCCACCTCGTCCTTGAGCATGCCGGGGTGGGCGCGGCGTTGCAGCAGTTCGCCGCTGGCCACCAGCAGTTTGGCTGCCAGCTCGTTGGCCAGCACGCGCGGCAGGCCCATGCGAACGCCGCCGTCGGCTAGCGCCTCGGCCACCACGGCGGCGTAGGCGGGGCCAGAGGCGCTCATACCAGTAAAAGCGTTGAACAGGTGTTCGGGCAGATCGTAGGCGTCACCCACCGAGCCGAACAGGTGGTGCGCGAAGGCCAGATCGCCCGCGTCGGCGGCCTCCTGCGGCCCGGTGATGGCGGTTTGCGACAGCCCGATGGTGGCCGCCAGATTGGGCATCACGCGCACCACCCGCTGCGTGCCCAGCCGCCGCGCCAGGCTGGCCACGCTGACTCCAGCCATCGTGCTGATGTACCCGGCGTTCTCCTGCGCCAGCCACTCGCTGGTCTCCGGGAACACGCGCGGTTGCAGACTGACCAGAATGCGCTGGGCGTCCCGCAGGTCCGCGTGTTCGATCACCCGTGCCCCGGTCCGCGCGGCGATCTCCTGCACCCGCGCCGTGTTGGCATCGATCAGGCCGATCTGCGTGGGCGCGATCCCGCCGCGCGAGGTCACACCTTCAAGCAGGGCCAGCCCCAATTTTCCGACGCCGACGATGGCAAGTTCCATGCGCGGCAGTATAGGGGTGAGGCTCAGGCGGGCAGACGGCGCTGTCTGACGCGCGTGGGAGGCGCGTATTCTTTCAAGCGTTATGGGCTGCGATATACACGAACATTTTGAAGCTCGCCAGGACGGTGGCTGGACGTGGATTCAGGTGCTACCCCCGATAGACTGGGACACAGCAACGCCGGAAGAGGAAGAGGCTTACTGGAATCTGCCTCTTTTTATGGGGCGTGACTACGAACTTTTTGCCATCCTGGCAGGCGTGCGAAACCACCTGAGAGTTCAACCGATCTCCCCACCGCGCGGCATACCCAGAGATGCGGGCGAGGCGGTGCGGGCAGCTTGGGCCACGGCTCAGAAGTATCCAGAGGTCCACACTCCTTCGTGGCTGTCCCTTCAGGAACTGCTGGATTTTGATTGGAATCAGTCACTCATCCACCGCGTTTCAGGAGACGAAGAAGCGCTCAGGCCACATTCGGAGCAGTTTTTGACCTACCGCGATGCTGTGTCAGACAATAACTTTGTCAACAGAGGATTGGCCCAGCTACAAACGCTCGTTGAAAATCCTGCTGATTTGCGGATGGTGTTCTGGTTCGACAGCTAGTTCTGGCTGCATGCAGAGTGACGGTGTTCCCACCTGCTCGCGGCCCGCTAGACTCCTGCCCATGCTGGTCTACCACCTGCCCGGAACTTTTGAAACGCGCGAGGCGCACCTGGATTTGCTGTGGGAGGCGGGCGCAACGGGTCTGGAGGAACGCGCCGGGCTGATCCGCGCCTATTTCGATGCACGCACAGAATTAGACGCCGAGATCGCGGACGGCGAATGGCGAGACGAGGCCGATCAGGACTGGCAGGCCCACTTCAAGGCCACGCTGAAGCCGGTGCGCGCGGGCCGCGTGACCATCGTGCCGCCGTGGCTGCGGGATGAAGTGGAGGCCGGGCAAGTCGCGCTGATCATCGAGCCGGGCATGGCCTTCGGCACCGGCCACCACGCCACGACACGCATGGCCGTGGAGGCGCTGTCTGCGCTGCAATTAAATGGCAAGCGTGTGCTGGACGTGGGCACGGGCAGCGGCGTGCTGGCGATTGCGGCGGCGCTGCTGGGCGCGGACCACGCCACGGGTCTGGACATCGATCCCCTGACCATCCCCATCGCCATCGAGAACGCAGAAATCAATGGGGTGCCATCAGGGCGCGTGGCCTTCGCGGAGGGCAGCCTGGGCCTGGGCGACGAATCCGACGAGACGTTCGATGTGCTGGTCGCCAACCTCTACGCCGAGTTGCACGATCTGCTGGCGGGTGAATATGCCGCCGCGCTGCGCCCCGCCTCCCCACTGATCCTGACGGGCATCCTGACCGGCAAGCTGGACCTCGTGCGCGCCGCGCTGGACCGCGAGGGCTTCGGCGGCGTCACCGTGCGCGAGGACGGCGAGTGGGTGCTGGTCACGGCCACTTCACCCCAGGCATGACCGACACGCGCATCCGTGTACAGGAACTGACCGCGCAGATGACGCTGGGACCGCGCGAGGCCCGCCATCTGCACGTCCTGCGGCTGAAGGTGGGCGACATGCTGCGCGTGTTCGACGGACAGGGCGCGGAGGCCGGGGCCGAGATCGCGGAACTGGAGGCGGGCCGCGCCGTCCTCACGCTGGGCGCGGCGCTGGGCGGCGCGGCGGAAACCCCGTTTCCCCTGACGTTGGCGGTGGCGCTCCTGAAGGGCGACAAGCTCTCGGACGTGGTGCGCGCCGCCACCGAACTGGGCGTGGCACGGGTGCAACTGCTGATCACGGCCCGCGCCGACGCCCGCGAGATCGGCGCGCAGAAGCTGATGCGGTTGCAGCGGGTGGCCGAGGAAGCCAGCAAGCAGTCGCGCCGCGCGGTGGTGCCCGAAGTCCTCGCGCCCATTGCGCTGGCGGACTTCCGCTGGAACGGTCAGCTTTTCGTGGCCCAGCCCGGTTCAGCCGGAAGGATCATGAATCTGCTGGACTGGGCCGCGCCCGTGAACGTCCTGACCGGCCCGGAAGGCGGCCTGACCGACGCCGAGGTGGCCGGGCTGATCGAACGCGGCGCACACGCGGTCACGCTGGGGCCTCGCATCCTGCGGGCGGAGACGGCCCCGGTGGCGCTGCTGGGCGCGATTGCGGCGGCAGGCGAGGGAGAAGCCTAGCCCAGCGCCCCTGCCGCACCCAGTTCGCTGGGCACCAGTTGCCGCCAACTGTGAACCCCGCCCACCTGCACGGTCACGAAGCGCTCCAGCGCCCGCCACAGGGCCGGACGCTCGGCCAGCGGCACCGGGGCCTCCATGTTGGCCCTCACCGTGCGGCGCACCACCCCACGCAGAAAGTCCAGCGAGGTGGGTGGATACGCGGGCAGGCTGGCGCAGGCCGCGCACAGCATCTGGCCGCCCACTGGGTCCGGGTGGGCTGGGTCCGGCGCACCGCAACGGGCGCAGCGGGCGGTCTGCGGCACGATTCCCGCCAGTCCCAGCAACTTGTAGCTCATCACCAGCGCCACCCATTCTGGGTCCGGCTGGTGCGCCACGCCGCGCAGGGCCGCCGCGAACAGCTCAAACGCCGTCTCGCTGAATTCCCCTTCCTGAAACAGCGCGTCGGCGAATTCGGCCATCAGGTGCGCGAAGGCGTGCCGCTCCGGCTCGGCCAGGCTGGGCAGCGCACCCTCCAGCACCGCCTGCTTGACCGTGGCCAGATCGTTGTTGGGCGTCTGGTACACCTGCACGCCGACGTGGTGAAACAGGTTCAGGCGGCTGGCCAGCGGCCCGCGCACCCCGCCGCGCGCAATCGCCTTGAGTTTGCCCTGCGGCGTCAGCAACGTCACGATGATGTCGCCGGACGGCATCACCCGGCGGCGGATCACGATGCCGCTGCGGTTGGCGCTACGGAACTTCATGGCCGATCTCGCATCAAAGTCTCCTGCGCCGAGTTTTCCTGCGCTGAGGGCCGCGTCACGCTCCGCAGTCTAGGCGCTCCCGTCTGCACTGCCTGTGCCGCTCTCCACGTTCCTGGCCGCGCCGGGCGGGTAAACTGACAGGCGATGAACGACCCGCGCCCACAGGAACACAGTGTCCGCGATCTGCTGCGGGAACTCTTTCCCGAAACGCACCGCGAACTGTTCGGCAACCATGACGCCGATACACCACCCACCCTGGGCCTGTACCCGGTGGCCGATGGCCGGCTGGCGCTGGTCTACGGCGATCAACTGGCCGAATTTACCCCGCTGGACCCCAAGGGGAAAAATGCCCTGCACTGCGACTTATGCCACTACACCCGCAGCCGCAGCGAGGCCGCCCTGTACCGCGTGGTGGTGGCCGCCCGCCGCAGCCGCTACGTGACCCTGTGTACCGCCACCGAAGCCTGCCAGGGCCGCGCCGGGCGCAAGGGGCTGGAGACGCTGGCGGGGCGGATTTTTCCACTGGAGTTGCCGTACACGGAATAGGGCTGGCCTGACGGTTGAGCCGTTTGGCGCATGGCAAGCCTTGCCGCCTCTCCGCTAGCCTGCCCGCATGACCGAACCCAATACCTCCCACGTTCCCGTGACCGAATGGGCCGCCCTCGTGCCGGAGCTGGATGTCAGCGATCTGGCGCGCAGTCTGGACGTGTACACCCGGTTGTTCGGCTTTACCGTCAACTACACCCGCCCCGGTTTCGCTTACCTGAGCCTGGGGCGCATTCAATGGATGCTCTCGCAGATTCGCCCAGACGGTTCCTGGCAGACCGGCCCGCTGGAGCCTCCCCTGGGACGCGGCATCAACTTTCAGATTCAGGTACCGGATATCGATGCTCTATACGGGCGGCTGGAGGGCGACGCCTACCCCGTCTCCGTGCCCATGAAGACCTCCGCGTATCTGGAGGGCGACACCGAACATCAGCAGCGCGAATTTCTGGTGCAGGACCCGGACGGTTATCTGCTGCGTTTCACGGACTGAAGTTAAGCCCCCGCTTTGGCCAGCCGATGCTGTAAATCGGCCCGCACCCGCACCGCCAGCGGAAAGTTCAGGTACGCCTCCAGCTTTCTGGGATCGGCAGAGCGTTTGTAGTGCAGGGCGAACAGATCGCCAATGCTGGGAGCGTCTGCCGGGCCAGGAATCAGGCGCACGCTGTCGCCCGGCCCCACCTCGCCGCCGCGCAGCACGCGGGTGTAGAAGCCGGGACGGGCCAGCCCCTTGAACTGCTTGACAAAGGCCGGATCGCCCACGTGCGCCGCCAGCGTGGCGCAGGGAATGCGCGGGGCGGTGACTTCCAGCAGCGCGCCGCCTGTCTCTCCGAGTTCCAGCCGGTCTCCCACGCGCATGGCGGCGGATTCCAGCCCGCTGATCAGCAGGTTCTCGCCGAAGAGGCCGGGGGGCAGCGCCCGCCCCAGTTCGGCCTCCCAGACGTCATAGTCCTCACGGGTGTAGATGTACACGGCCTGATCGGGGCCGCCGTGGTGGCGCGTGTCCATCACATGGTCTCCCTCCAATCCAGCTTCAGTGATCCGCACGCGGCCCGGCAACGGACGCTTGTCGATACCGCTGATGTGCGGGCGCTCGCCAATCTGGACAGGGGCAGGCTGACCAGCATTGACGCTCTGAATCTGGCGATCTGGGGCAGTCATGGGGTCCAAGCTATCAGGAGTGGTGAAGGCACCGTCAGATATGGCCCGGACGCGCCGCCTAAGCTGTGCAGGATGGGCACGCTGCTGTTTTTCCGGGTCTTCGGTGTGGCGCTGCTGCTGGGGCTGCTGCTGACGCTGGGGGCGGGCGTGGGCATCTCGCAGGCTGTCCCGGGTACGCCGCCCCTGACCCTGCTGAGCGGCCCACTCTCGCCCCCGGATCTGGCCGCGCTGGATGGACTGGCAGAGGTGGCCCCAGCCCTGGCACCCACCTGCCCCGAACCACAGGCCCCGTTGGACCGCGTGCTGTATGACCACCTGCGCGGCCAGGGCGCGGCGCTGAGCTGCGGCAACGCCTTCGTGGGGCTGATCCACTTTCCCAACGACGACTCCGGCCTGAGCGAACAGCCGCCGAACCCGATGGGCGGTTTTGCCGTGATGGCCCGCCAGATCGAGGGCGCACGGCACGAGGTCCTGCTGGCCAACATGCTGTGGGACGACGGCCCCGGCTCTCCCGGCGTGTTGCTGGCCCGCTCCATCGCCCAGTTGCGGCGGCAGGTGGCCCACCACCCTGAGCGTTACCCGCAGGGCGTGACCGTGCGCCTGATGTTCGGCAACAGCGTGCGCCTGGATAGCCTGCTGGACCCCACCAGCAGCGTCTACAGCGCCGCGCAGCACCTGCTGGAAGCCGGGGTGCCGCTGGGCGACGATCCGGTGCAGGGATTCACGCTGGAACTCGCCAACTACACCTATGCCTATCCGCACAACCACCTCAAGGTGCTGGTCATTGACGGGCAGGAAACAACGGCGGGCGGGGCCAACATCAGCTTCTTTCACCTTCCGGCCAGCACCCCCGGCGGTCTGGACCTGACTGACCTGCTGCTGACCCTGAAGGGACCGGTGGCGCGGCAGACGGTGGCCGCCTTCCGCGATTCCTGGCTCCTGAGCCGTCCTTTGCGGTGTCGGGCAGGCGTCACTGCCGCCAATCTGCGCCAGGACTGCGTGCTGGTAGACGCCGGAAACCCCTACCCGCTGTTCTACACCGCCCCGCCGCAGCCTGCCGGAACCTCGCGCGCCTACGGTCTGTACCGCCGCGCCGGGTATGAGACGCAGGACGCCGCGCTGCCCGCCCTGTTCGCCGCCGCCGGGTCCAGCATCGACCTGATGCAGTCTCAGATCAGCGGCACCGTGCAGTGCAGCCTGAGCCTGACCGCGCCGGGCGGCTGCCCGTTTCCGCAGGAGGTTCTCCCGGTGTGGCAGGCCATCCTGGGTGCGGTCCGGGACCGGGGCGTGCGCGTGCGCGTGGTGCTGGACCATGACCCGCTGCTACAAGTCGAGCCGCTGGCACTGCTGTCCAGCCTGTGGAGGCAGCTCAGGCCGCTGGGCCTGGAAGACCGCTTGCAGGTCCGCTGGTCCGGCACGGCGGGCGGCATGCACACCAAGGCCGCGCTTGTGGACGACGCGATGGCGGCAGTGGGCAGCCTCAACCTGCATTTCTCGTCATTCGACAATCACGGCCTCAACGAGTACACGCTGGCAACCAGCGACCCTGCCGCAGTGAAGGCCGTGCGGCAGAACTTCGACTTCGAGTGGGCGCGTGGGAAGAGATTCGAACTCCCCTACTGGCTGCGACCCTGAAATTCAGCGTTGCAGTACCCACTGTAAATCCCGTCTAGGCTCAACGCGCAGCCCAGGTAGGGAACCCGCACCTCGCCGCCGTACTGGAGAACAAGACTTCCATCAGCAGACACGGCGCAACTTCGGCCATTGTCCCGGTCATCGTATTGTCGCAAACCAGCATTAAATCCGGGTAAAAGTAAGTGCTGCTCACCTCCAAACTCAGACTTCCGCCCTTGTTCGGTGGCTGGTCCTCAATTCCCCGTTGCGCCTGCCGCCGCCGCATCCACGAACCACACCGGGTCCTGAATGCGCCCCACGGGATGATCCCCGCGCCCAGCCTGCACGTCGGCCAGCGCTTCGGCCTTCTTCTCTCCGGCCACCAGCAGCCAGCGCTGACGGGCGGCGTTGATCTCGGGAAACGTCATGGTCAGCCGCCAGGTGTCCTGCTGGGGCACCCAGTTTGCCACCACGCGCTCACCTGCGTCCAGCGCCCCCGTATTCAGCGCCGCTGTGCCGGGAAACAGGCTGGCGGTGTGGCCGTCGTCGCCCATGCCCAGCAGGTTCACGTCCAGGCGTTCGGGCAGCAGGGCGGCGTAAGCGGCGGCGGCGTCTTCCAGGGGGCGGCGCTCGCCTTCCATGCGGTGAATCTGGGAGGGTGGCACCGGCATATACGACAGCAACTCGCGCTGCGCCGCGCCGTAATTGCTGTCGGGGCTATCCGGTCCGACGCTGCGCTCGTCTCCGAAATAGATGTGAACCGATTTCCAGGGAACATCCGGCAGCTCACGCAGGGTGGTGTACATCAGCTTGGGGGTGCTGCCGCCCGAGAGGGCCACATAGAAAGCTCCGCGCGCCGTTACTGCTTCGCGCGCCGCACGGGCAAACGCGTCGGCTGCCGCGTCCGCCGCCGCCTGGGCCGTGGGAAAGACGCGCAGGTTCATAGGGGGTACGTTCATAGCGTGGCCTTCGCCAGTTTCCAGGCGCGCTCAAACATCTCGCCGCGCTCCGGGCGGGCCATCACGCGGCCCAGGCCCTCGGCCAGCGACATGGCGGGAATGTTCACTTCCGTGACGTGCTTCTTGCCGTCCCAAACCGCCTCGACACGCGCCGTCTCGCCTTTGCCCGCCGCCAGGGTAAAGCTCACGCCCTCGCCTGACAGCTCCACACCGCACAGGTCGCCGTTTTCACGTCCGCAGCGGGCCACCCTGAGGTCCACGTTCTTGAGGTTCTTCCAGCCCAGCGTATCGGCGATAAATCCAGCGTACAGGCGGGCAGGCAGGTCCTTGCCCCCGGCATGGCGCACCGTCAGGTGATCCACGCGGGGCAGTTGCCGGGCGGCGTCGGGGCTGTCGAACACCTGCGCCAGTGCCTCGCGCCAGCTCGCCGAGCGGCTCCAGCCCAGATCGGCCAGGGCATAGTGCCGCGCCGGGGGAATGTCCAGCGTCAGGCTGTCGGCGATCACCTGATCGGCAATGTCGGTCAGTTCGCGCAGCAACAGACCCTCGGGTTTGGTGTCCGAACCCCACCAGACGTGGTTGACGGTGGCGGGCCGCAGCAGCGGCAGGATTGCGCCCTGAAGCTGATCGGTGCTGGCATCGATGGTCAGCCGCTCCACGAAGCCCCCCCGGCGCTGGGACACCAGACTGGCGTGGACCATCAGATCGTCGGTGCCGTCCATCACGCCGATGATCTGCCGTCCGGCGTAGCGGCCCTCCAGCCCCGCCAGCGCCTCCTGCACGCGCTCCAGATGCTTGCGGACGGTCAGCGCGATGATGTTCCCGGTGTAGGCCCGCGTGTCCACGTTGGTCTGGGACCACAGTTCGTCCAGCGTGACCTGCGCCTTGCGGACACTGGTTTCGACGGGGCCGAGGGTCTTGGGTGTGGCAGTCATGGGCGGGGCCTGTGTGTGGGGGATGGGCGGTCGATAGATGATGGTTGATGGGTGATGGAAAAAGAGCCAGGAGAACTTGCTGGCGTTGTGGCCTGCCCGGTGGCCCCCCCTCCCAGCCTCCCCCGCAAGGGTGGAGGAGCCAAGAGACTTGGACCCTCAGACCCTTTGACCCTTTGACCGCGCAGCGCCCTCACAAGCGCCTCCAGCGGCGGCCCTCGCCGATCAGTTCCTCGGCTTCCTCGGGTCCCCAGGTTCCGGCGGCGTAGTTGGGGAAGTCGGGGGTCTGGCCCTTGCCGGGGCGCACGTCCCAGGCTTCCAGAATGCCGCTGACGATCTGCCACGCGTGGTCCACCTCGTCCTCGCGGGGAAACAGGGTGGCGTCGCCGATCAGGGCGTCCAGCAGCAGGCGAGAGTAGGGGCTTTCCAGTTGCGCCCCGAAGGCGTCGTAACGGAAGTCCATGACCACCTCGCGCAGCACCATTTCCTGACCGGGTGATTTGGAGGAAAATTTGAGGCTCACGCCCTCGTCGGGCTGGATGCGGAAGGCCAGCACGTTGCGTTCCAGGCCGCCGGGAAAGATGCCCAGCGGGGCACGCTTGAAGACCACGGCAATTTCGGTGACCTTCTTGGGCAGCCGCTTGCCCGTCCGCAGAAAGAACGGCACGCCCTGCCAGCGCCAGTTGTCGATCTCCAGCTTGACGGCCACGTAGGTGGCGGTGCGGCTGCCCTCCTTGACGCCGGGTTCTTCCTGATAGCCCGGTACCTTCACGCCGTCCATACTGCCCGCGCCGTACTGGCCGCGCACCGCCACGTCCTTCACGCGCCCCAGCGGAATGGGTTTAACCGCCCGCAGCACCTTGGTCTTCTCGTCGCGGATGGCCTCGGCGTCGAAGGCGGCGGGCGGTTCCATCGCCGTCAGCGCAAACAGTTGCATCAGGTGGTTCTGGAGCATGTCGCGTACGATCCCGGCTTCCTCGTAGTATCCGGCGCGGCCCTCCAGCCCCAGATCCTCGGCGGCGGTGATCTGCACGTGGTCCACGTAACCCCGGTTCCACAGCGGCTCGAAAATGGCGTTGCCGAAGCGGATCGCCATCAGGTTCTGCACCGTTTCCTTGCCCAGATAGTGATCGATGCGGTAGACCTGCGACTCGTCCCAGGTGTCGTGGATGGCGGCATTCAGCTCGCGGGCGCTGTCCAGATCGCGTCCGAAAGGCTTCTCGATCACCAGCCTGCGCCAGCCTTCCGACTGATCGGCCAGCCCCAGGCGGCCCAGGCCGTTGCTGATCGGCTCGAACAGGCTGGGCGGCGTGGACAGGTAGAACAGCGCGTTCTTGCGTCCGCCGTGCGCTTCCTGGGCGCGGTCCAGTTCCTTGCCGACCAGATCATAGACGCTGTCCTCGCCAAATTCACCGAATTCGTAGTACAGCAGTTCGCGGAATTTCTCCAGGCTGCCCGGCTGGATCGCGTCGGTTTCCTTGCTGTCCTGAAGGGCCTTGATGGCGTAGTCCTTGAACTGCTCGTCGGTCATCTCCTGACGGCCCACACCCACGATGTTGAAAGCACTTCCCAGCAGCCCGTCCTGCCACAGCCCGAAGATGGCGGGCAGCAGCTTGCGGCGCGACAGATCGCCAGTCACACCGAAGATGACCATCGTGGCCGGTTCCGGGGCGCGGCTGCGGCGCATGGTGGCGCGGAAGGGATTCTGACCGTCCGCGCCAGGCTTACCCGGCGTGCGCTTGCGCGACTGTGCTGGAGTTTCATGGGTCTTTGCCGCCGATGGTGCGGGCTGCGAGACCCCCACCTTCTGGGAGGCGACTTTTTCCTTGACGGCCTTTTTGGTGGTGGAGGCAGACACTTTTTTGGCGACGGGCTTTTTGGGCGTGGCCCCCCTGGAAGCCGGTTGAGCGGCCTTGTCAGTCTCCACCGCCTTCTTGCCGCGCTTCGCGGTCATTCGTCGCCCTTGACGCGTCCGTGTCCGGTTTCACCCAGTTGCTCCTTCATGGAACCGTCACCCTGATTTTTACCTTTGGAGGAAGGGATGTTTTCCGGCGCAGCCGCGCTGGGGTGCTGCCCCGGCTCCACTTCCGGCACGAAGCCTTCTTTCTTGGGGGTTTCCAGGGTCTTGACCGCGTGACCGCCAAAGGCCCGGCGCATAGCCGAGAGCATCTGTCCGGCGTAGCTGGTCTCCTGCTGGCTGCGGAAGCGCATCTGCGTCGCCAGCGTCATCACCGGGGTCGGCACCCCCTGCTCGATACTGTCGATGATGGTCCAGCGTCCCTCGCCGCTGTCGGCCACGTAGTCCGAGAGCTGATCGAAGTCCGCCGAGTTCTTGAGGGCCTCGGCGGTCAGGTCCAGCAGCCACGAACGGATGACCGAGCCGTAGCGCCACAACTCGGCGATCTGGGCCATGTCCAGACCGAATTCTTCCTTGTGGCGCATCAGTTCAAAGCCCTCGGCGTAAGACTGCATCATGCCGTACTCAATGCCGTTGTGGACCATCTTGACGTAGTGGCCGGACCCCGAAGGCCCCATGCGGCCCCAGCCCTGGGTGGGCGCGGGGGCCAGCACTTCCAGCACCGGGCGCATCCGTGCCACCGCTTCCTCGGTGCCGCCCACCATCATGGCGTAGCCCTCGGACAGACCCCAGACCCCGCCGGAGGTGCCCACGTCCACCATATGGATGCCTTTAGCGCCCAGTTCCTCGGCGCGGCGCATGGTGTCCTTGAAGTTGGAGTTGCCGCCGTCCACCACGATGTCACCGGGGGCCAGACGGCCCGCCAGATCGTCGATCACCGACTGCGTGATCTTGCCCGAGGGCACCATGACCCACACGGCCCGGCTGCCGGGTTCGCCCAGAGCCGCGATCAATTCGTCCACCGTGCGTGCGCCCTTCGCGCCCTGCTTCTCGATCAGGGCGACGCTGTCCTCGCTGCGGTCATAGCCGATTACTTCCTGGCCGCCGCGCGTCAGGCGCAGGACCATGTTGCCGCCCATCTTGCCCAGACCGATCATTCCCATTTTCATAGCGTTACCTCCGACAGAGTGTTATTTCCGGGTGTGGGAACCGCTTCCACAAATCTTCTCCAGCGGTTTCCGGCATTGTTCTCACTTTTCAGCAAGCATGATACGCGCGGCCTTTCTTGAGAGAAACTTGGGACGATCTTCATTGCGCCCTGTGCGGCGTGCCCACCGCTGCCGAGCGTGTTTAGAAGGGCATTAGCCCATACCCCGGAGTGATAAGTTGACCGCATGACCGCCTCTCCCACTCCGCCTGCCCACACGCCGGAAACACAGGTGCTGGACGAAACACAGGTGCTGGACGAAACACAGATCCTGGGCGAAACGCAGATGCTGGACAGGGCCGCGCGCGGCGAGCGACTGAACGCCGCCGAGATCGAGG
Organism: Deinococcus marmoris DSM 12784; assembly: GCF_000701405.1. Lineage (GTDB taxonomy): Bacteria > Deinococcota > Deinococci > Deinococcales > Deinococcaceae > Deinococcus > Deinococcus marmoris. The sequence goes on along the minus strand of NZ_JNIV01000013.1, from coordinate 18,170 downwards.
CGCTGTACGGGCTGCCGCTGCCCGAAGTCGCCGGAGTCGCCAACGCCCTGCGCCTGGACCGCCGTGACCCGGACACCGTGACCTTCCTGATCGACCGCAACATCAACTACACCAACGTCTGCAACGTGGGCTGCAACTTCTGCGCCTTTTACCGCACCAAGCGCCAGAAAGACAGTTACACGCTGGACTACCAGGAAATCAGCGCCAAGATCGTGGAACTTGAGGAGGTGGGCGGCACCCGCATCCTGATGCAAGGCGGCGTGAACCCGGAGCTGGGGCTGGATTATTACCTTGGCCTGCTGCGGCACATCAAGGCCAACCACCCCACCATCCGCATCGACGCCTTCTCGCCGGAAGAAGTGCTGTTCATGGAAAAGAACTTCGGCATGACACTGGACGCGCTGCTGGATACGCTGATCGAGGCGGGGCTGGACGGGTTGCCCGGCGCGGGCGGCGAGATTCTGGAAGACGACGTGCGCGCCCGCGCCGCCCCCGCCCGCATCCGCAGCGAGGACTGGTTCCGCATTATCGACGCGGCCCAGAGCAAGGGGCTGTACACGATTGCCACGATGGTGATCGGCTTCGGTGAAACCTTCGCCCAGCGCACCAGCCACCTGCTCAAGCTCCGTGAGCAGCAGGACAAGGCCAACCACGATTACGACGGGAACGGCTTTTCCGGCTTTGCCATGTGGACGCTGCAAACCGAACACACCCGGCTGCACGGCAAGGCCCCCGGCGCAACCGCGCACGAATACCTGCAACAGCTCGCCGTGGCCCGCATCGCGCTGGACAACTTCGCCAACATCCAGGCGTCGTGGCCCGCGCAGGGCTTCAAGGTGGCGCAGGCCGCGCTGTATTACGGTGCCAACGATCTGGGGTCCACCATGCTGGAGGAAAACGTGGTCTCGGCGGCGGGGGGCGGCGGACGCCACAAGGCCACCGTGCGCGAACTGGTGCGGATCGCGGTGGACGCCGGATTCACCCCGGCCATCCGCAACAGCCGCTTCGAGATCATCGAATGGCCGGACGTGCAGGCCGCACTGGGCCGACAGCGTGGTCCAGACGGCTCGGCCAATCCCGAAGAAGCGCGCGCCGTCGGGGCGGCTGGTTAGGGAATGCTGGCGCTGGCCGTCGTGATCTGTGAGAGTGGTCCAGCCGGAGCGCAGGAGGATTCGCCGTCTTACCCGGAACAGCCTGCTGCCGAAGCCGGGGAACTGCTGATCCCGGAACACCCCAGTCCCTGGCAGGCCGAGGCCCGCTTTATGGTCAGCAACGCCGACGAATTGCTGGAACTGCTCGAGGTCTCCGGCGTGGCGGGCCGCCCACACCCGCCGCAACTGAGTACCCTGGTCAGCGCCGATCTGCTGTTCGAGGACGGCGACATCACCGGGGAAACCTGGCTGACCCGCCCCGATCTTACGCTGATGATTCCCCACGCCCTGCCGGAGTTACAAGGCCGAATCAATGCCTGGGACGCCTTCGCACGGGCACTGGAGGACGCCGGGCAGGCCAGCCGTTTGATCGTGTGGTTTATCCGCTGATCTGTTTCACCGTTCAGGACCAGTTGCAGGAAGGCCAGATCAAGCCAGCGCCCGAACTTGCGCCCCACCTGCCGGAAATGCGCCACCTGTACAAAGCCCAGACGCGTATGAAAGGCCAGACTGCCCGCGTTGTCGGCGGCCACACCGCCCACCATGACGTGAAAGTTCCTGGCCGTGGCATCCGCGATCAGTGCGTCCATCAGGAGTGTTCCCAGACCCGCGCCGCGCAGACCGTCACGGATGTAGACGCTGTGTTCCACCGTGCCCCCGTAACCGGGCTTCTCGCGGAAGGGGCCGTAGGTGGCCCAGCCGATGATCTCGTCTGACTGTTCTAAAACGAGAATCGGCCAGCCCGCTGCCTGCTTGTGGTCAAACCACGCCAGCCGGGTGGCCAGTGAAACGGGTTCTAAGTCATACGAGGCAGTGGTGTGCAGCACGGCGTGGTTGTAGATCTCTAGCGTGGCGGGAACGTCGGAGCGGGTGGCGGGGCGAACGACGGGCAGCATCAGACCTTGAGATCGTCCGCGTTCCGGGCGTCCGCCGATTTTCCGAAACGGTCTTCCAGAAAGCGCTTGTGGGTCAGCATCTCGCGCCCGCCCGCCAGCAGCGTGGTGTCGATGATGCCCTGCACCGCGTCCAACAGCAGATCGAGCTGTTCGCGCAGCAGATCGCGGCCCGTCTTGCCGTCCTCGATGATGGCCGTGTCGGCACGGGTGCGCGGCAGCTTCAGGTAGGCGTTGACGGCGGTGGAAACGTATTCCTCGCGGATGGCGCGGGCCAGGTATTCAGATTCGCTGCCCTGCTGGCCCAGCCCATGCAGATGCGTCAGTGCTTCTTTGGTCCGCAGGTTCAGCGCAATTAACTGGGCGCGGGCCTCGCCGGGCAGGCGGCTGTCGCGCATCCAGTCGGCGTAGGCATCGGGGACAGGAGTGGCGATTCTGGACAGTGGAACTTTGCCCTGAGTCTGAGTCATCGGAACCGCTTCTTTCTCCTTTTCGCCAAACCATGGGCCGAAGGAAAAGCCCCCGGCGTGTTCCGGCAGTTCGGCGGGCGTCCTGGAGTCGTCTGTGTTCTTTTCGCCCCGTCCAGCGAACGAGAAGGCGGCGGTGAACAGCCAGATCAGACCCATCACAGCCAGCGGGTAAATCATCCAGCCCGCGCCGCCCAGCATGAACAGTCCTGAGGCCACCAGCGCCGCCAGCAGGGCGGGCCAGCGCCTGCGCCAGTTGCCGTAAGCCGTGGACCCGAAATAGCCCAGCAGCATCCCCGCCGCCGGATGCACGTCCCAGTCGGCACCCAGCACCGCCAGCAGCAACAGCAGGGCCGAGGCGAACGCCACCGCCTCCCACTGCCGCCCACGTTTGGAAAACAGCACCGTGGCGAACAGCGCCAGCGCCATTCCCGCCGCCGGGTGGACGATCCAGGCGATGGCCTCCATCAAAATTGCTCCGCCGTCATGCCCCAGCCTACCGCTCCGGGCAGGCGAAAGAATGGGGAGTCATGGGAGCGAAGGCATATCAGCCCCGCCTCTAAAGATTGCACCGCGTTCAATTTCAGCCGCCCATCCCCCCGCTGCCGCTAGCCTGTAGAGAATGAAGACTGCCGCATTTCTGGGCCTGGGCGAGATGGGCGTGCCGATGGCCGCCGCGCTGGCCCGCCGCGCCGCCGAAACCGGGGGCCGTGTGCTGGTCTGGAACCGCCATATGCAAAAGGCCCATGCCCACGCCGCCGAGTACGGCACGCAGGCCGCCACCCTGGAGGAACTCGGGCAGGCCACGCTGATCTTGACCTGCCTGCCCACCAGCCCGGACGTGGACGAGGTGATCGGGCAACTGGAGACGCACCTCAAACGCGGCACGGTCTGGGTGGACTGCACCAGCGGCCACCCGGACGCGGCACATGCACAGCGCGCGCGCCTGCTGGAACGCGGCGTGAAATTTCTGGATGCCCCGGTCAGCGGCGGCGTGAACGGCGCGGTGGCGGCCAAGCTGACCGTGATGCTCGGCGGCCCGGCAGACGAGGTGGAAGCGGTGCGCGGCGAACTGGCCTTCGCGGGCAAGATCGTGCATGTGGGGGATACCGGGGCGGGCTTCGCGGTCAAGGCCATCAACAACGCGCTGCTGGCCGTCAACCTGTGGGCGGCGGGCGAGGGGCTGGCCGTCCTGGGCAAGGGCGGGGTGGATCTGGGCGCGGCGCTGGAGGTCATCAACGCCAGCAGCGGGCGCAGCAACGCCACCGAGAACCTGATCCCCGCCCGCGTGCTGACCCGCGCCTTTCCGCCCACTTTCGGGCTGGGGCTGCTGGCCAAAGATACGGGCATTGCGCTGGACGTGGTCCACGCGGTCAAGGGCAGCGCCCCCGTACTGGCGCAGGTGGACGCCCTGACCCGCGCCGCCGCGCGGATGATCGGCCCAGATGAAGACCACACCGCCCTGCTGAAACTGGTGGAGCAAATGAACGGACAGGAGATCAAATGACACAGCAAACCGGAAAGTCAGCCCAGAAACAACACTTCGCCGTCGCCACCGATGGAGGTCTGGACGCCTTCGAGGGTCTGAACAACGCCGTCCCCGTCGCCCCCTTCTCAGTCAACTTCGGAGATAAGAGCTTCCGCACCAACGAGATTTCACGCGCCGATCTGTTCAAGGAGCTGGAAACCAATCCCCAGCACCCCACCAGCAGCCAGCCGACGCCGCAGGAATGGGCCGATGCCATTCGGGAAGCAGACTCGCCGCAGGTGCTGGCCGTGACCATCAGCGCGGGCCTCAGCGGCAGCTATAACGCTGCCGATCAGGCCAAAAGCGTGCTGGAAGGAATAGACGTTCGCCTGCACGACTCCGGCACCCTCAGCGCGGCGCAGGCGTTTCAGGTGCATGCCGTGCAAACCGCCGCAATGCAGGGCGAGACGATGGAAACGGCGCTGGAGTGGGCGCGGGCCGTGCAGAAGGAAACCGAACTGTATTTCACCATCGAAACGCTGGAATACCTGCGCCGGGGCGGACGCATCGGGCGGGTGCAGGCCACGCTGGGCGGGCTGCTGAACCTTAAACCGGTGATCACCGTGGACAAGGCGACGGGGGCGTACACCAACGTCAGCCGCGCCCGCAGCTACAAGGGCGGTATCGAGGCGGTGGGCCAGCAGGTCACCCGGACCTACGGTGAGGGCACGCCCCTGCGCGTGGGCCTGCTGTTCGGCAGCGTGCGCGAGGACGCCGACGTGCTACTGGAACAACTGAAGGGAAGGCATCCCATCGTGTGGTCCGGCGCAGTGGGCATCAATCCGGTGTTGAATGTCCACACCGGGCCACGTGCGCTGGGCGTGGCGGCAGCGCCTGGAAAGTGGCCCTGGGAACGGGAAAACCAGTAATCTGCCGGATTCAGGACGGACCAAATGGGAGCATTCCACCTGCTACCGTCTCCCCTTTCAGCCACCCCAGCACGGCGGCGCGGGCCTCGGGGCGAAAGCCGTAGGCCAGCAATGCGGGCGCATTTACGTCCAGCACGGCATAGGGGTTGTAGAAGGACAGGTGAAGGTCCGGCTGCGCGCCGATCAGGGCCGGGTGACGGTGGCGGGCGGTAGTGGCGAGCATCACCGGGTTGCCCGTGGCACGCGCCGCCTGCCAGTCAATCTCATCCGGCGTCTCGAAGGGCATGAGGGTGACCTCGTAGACCTGCCCCAGTTCGCGGGCCAGCGTTTCGGCGTCCGCTCCGGCCTCGCTGACGGTTTCGCGCATGGGCTGGCGATGAGCGATCAGGGTGATGTGGGAACCAGGCTGTGGGGCCACGGGGTTGCGATAGGCGGTTAACCCTTTCGCCCAGCCATGGCGAAAAAGGTCTGCGTCATCCTGTGGGTTCAGCGAGTTGTCTGCCCCTGCCGGATACTGCCGCGCCAGCCTGTGCAACCGCTCCAGACTGGCCTCCATTTGCGGGCGGTTCAAGCGGCCCTCCAGCGCCGCGCCAATGGCCTCCAGCGTTGCCACCTGCGCTTCACGGCGGCCCAGGGCCATCACCAGATCAGCGCCAGCCTCCAGCGCCAGCACCCCGGCCTCGCCGCGCCCGTAGTTGTCGTCGATGGCCTTCATGCCCATGCTGTCGGTGACAGTCACGCCCTCGAATCCCCATTCCTGCCGCAGCACTCCGGTCAGAATCCGGCGGGAAAGGGTGGCCGGATACTGCTCGTCCAGCGCGGGATAAATGATGTGGGCAGTCATGACGGCGGGGGTCTGGGGCAGCAGGTCACGGAAGGGGGCCAGTTCGGTGGCGTCCAGTTCGGCACGGGTCCTGTCCACGCGCGGCAGGGCCAGATGGCTGTCCACGCGCGTGTCGCCGTGGCCCGGAAAGTGTTTGACACAGGCGGCCACCCCCGCCGCCGCATAGCCAGCCAGCGCCGCCCGCCCGTGCCGAGTGACCAACGCCGGATCCCCGCCAAACGCCCGCTCACCGATCACCGGATTGGCCGGACTGACATTCACGTCCAGCACGGGCGCAAAGTTCCAGTTGATGCCCACACTGCGGAGTTGACGGGCCAGAGCCGCTGAAACCTCCTGCGTCAATGCCGTGTCGTTCGCCGCACCCAGACCCATCGCAGAGGGGGCGAAGGGCCAGAATTCGGGGCGAAGGATCGCGCCACCCTCGTGGTCCAGAGCGATGAGGGCGTCCTCCCCCAGCACCTCGCGCAAGTCGGCGCACAACTGGCGCAACTGCTGGGACGATTCGATGTTCTTGCCGAACAGGCACACGCTGCGGACGCCGTACTTTTTAAGATGTGCGGCGGTGTCGGCGTCTAGCACAGGGCCGGGAATATCCACCATCGCAAATGCGCCGGGAAGAGGTTGGGCAGTCATGGACCGCAGGGTAACGCGCACGGACACCCACGGGGCGCAGATGAGGAAGCCAGACAACTTCTCAGGCAAGTGGCTTGACGGGGCGCTAGATTCACCGCATCAAACCCCAATCCATCCTCTTCGTTTGCCCAGGAGCCAACCCATGAAAAAACTGCCCGCACGTTCCGCCCTGCTGACCGCCGCCCTGCTCGCCACCGCTTCTGCTGGCATGGCAAACGCGCAAAAGACCCAGTTGGAATTCTGGACCATCAGCCTTGCGCCGTTGTTCAACGACGAGATGAACCGGCTGGTGACGCAGTTCGAGAAGGAAAACCCCAACGTGTCGCTGAAATGGGTGGACGTGCCCAGCAACGCGATGGAACAAAAGCTGCTGGCCGCCGTCGCCTCGGGCCGCCCGCCCGCCGCCGTGAACCTGTCCTCGGATATGGCCGTGAAGCTGGTGCAGCAGGGCGCACTGGAGCCGCTGACGCTGGACGCGGCAGCCAGGAAGACCTACTTCGAGTCGCCCCTGAACACCTTCACCTTCGATGGCAAGGTGATGGGCGTGCCGTGGTACTGGGCACCCAAGGTGGTGGCGTACAACACCGACATCTTCAAAAAGGCCGGACTGGACCCCAACAACCCGCCGCGCACCATCCAGACCATCATCGCCGCCGCCAAACAGATCAAGGACAAGACTGGCAATTACGGTTTCATGCCCAACATCGGCGGCATCAATATGCTGTATCTGTTTCAGGAGGCGGGCCTGCCCATCCTGGACAAGAGTGGCAACAAGGCCGTGTTCAACAGCCCCGAACACATCAAACTGGTGCAGCAGTATGTCGATCTGTTCAAGGCGGGCTACATCCCGGAAGACACCATGCGCCGGGGCTACACCGCCGCCACCGAACTGTATTCCTCCGGCAAGCTGGGCATGCTGATCACCGGGCCGCAATTCATCATCCGCGTGGAGAACGACAACAAGGCCATCTACAACCTGACCAAAGTTGCGCCGTACCCGATCAACCTGGCCGGGAACGTGATCCACACGCCGCTGATGGGCTTTACCGTGCCCAAGGGCACCAGGGACAAGGCGCTGGCGCAGAAGCTGGCGCTGTTCCTGACCAACGACGCCAACCAATTGCAATTCAGCAAGGTCACCAAGACCACCTTTCCCAGCACGGTCAAGTCCAGCACAGACAAGTTTTTCAAGCAGGGCGGCGACTCGGCCATCGATCAGGGCAAACTGGTGGCCAGCACCGAGCTAAAAAAGGCCAAGGACCTGACCCTGAACTACCCCGACGCCAGCAAGCTGAACAAGGTCTTCAAGGACAACATCGAGGCGGCGATGGCCGGACAGAAAACCGCCAAGGCTGCGCTGGACGACATCGTGAAAGCCTGGAACGCCAGCCTCTGAGCGTTGTGAAAGTGGGCGGGGGTGTTCGGGGTGGCCCGGATGCTCCCGGCTTTTATTTGGGGGAGTGAGACAAGTGCAGGGCGAAAAGAAACCCCTCAGTCAGCTTCGCTGCCAGCTCCCCTCAAAAGGGAGCCAAGGAGCGCGACTGGCTCAGCAATTCCGAGACTCTTGCCTCCCTTCTAAGGGGAGGTGCCCCGTAGGGGCGGAGGGGTTAAACCGTGGCAGCCACCCACAACCCCAGCCTCCAATCTCCAAAAGGACATCCACCATGCCCAAAACCCTTCTCCTCCTGAGTCTTCTCGCCCTAGCCAGCGCCCAAGCCCAGATCACCCCCATCCCCGACGCCCGCGCCCAGGTTCCTTCTTCCCAGCTTGTGCCGCAGCCAAAGCGGGCGGAGTTTCCGGCTGGGACGCTGGCGTTAGCGGGTCTGGGCATCCGCACCGTGGGCAAGGCTCCCGAACTGGGCTGGGCCGCCCGTGACCTGCGTGCCGAGTGGAAAACGCGGCTGGGCGCGACGTTACCGGATGCCTCGGCGGGCAAGTCGGCCATCGTGATCGGCACACTGGCCGACGCTGATCTGGCCGCAAAAGCGAAGGCAGCGGGCCTGACCACCACCGCCGCCGAGGGCTACGCGCTGTGGGTGGATGCGGGCGGCGCATATGTCGTGGGCGCGGACGCAAAAGGCGCGTACCTGGGCGCACAGACGCTGCGGCAACTGCTGATGCCTGCGGGGTTGCGCTTTGCGAAAATCAGCGACTCGCCCACGCTGAAGGAAAGGGTGGCGATGATCTACCTCGATCAGTACAGCAAGGGCGTGAACGACGCGCTGATTCCCCTGCTGGCGGCACTGAAATACAACACGGTGCTGGTCATGAGCAATTACGTGCAGTGGGATACGGCCAGGACTGGCGGCTACGCCCATCCCGGCGGCGCGAGCAAGGCCGAGGCACGGCGGGTAGCGGCGCTGGCCCGCGAACACGGCCTGGAAGTCATTCCATTGATCGAGACGCTGGGGCATGTGCAGTGGATGTATTACGGCGGCGCGAACAGGGATCTGTATCAGGACCCCGAGAGCCAGAATCCCTTCGCCTACGACACCCTTAACCCGGCCACGTACAGCCGCGTCCTCTTCCCCATTTTCAAGGAGGCGGCAGAAGTCTTTGGGGCCAGGACGATTCACATCGGCCATGACGAGGTCCGCAACCGGGACCGTTTCCCGGCGCGGGCCAACGGTAAGGCGGTGGGGTTTGAAAAGCTGTTTGTGGACGACACGGTCAAGATTCACGATTACCTGAAAACTCTGGGTGTGAATACCATGATCTGGCACGACTCGGCGTTCTCAGATTCGGTGATCGGCAGCCTGCCCGCCAAACTGCCCAAAGACATTCGGGTGGCGTACTGGAATTACGCGCCGGGCACGGACTATCCCATCGTCGGACAGATCGCCAAATTGGGATTTCCGGCGCTGGGCGCGTCCTGGGACGAGCCGGGCAATGCCGAGGGGGTGGCGAAGGCCGTGCAGAAGTCGGGGGCGCTGGGCATGATCCAGACGCGCTGGACCGGGTATTTCGGCAACCCCAGCATCTGGGACGGGCAGGCGCAGCAGGGCGTGGCCTACGTGCGGGCGGCGGGCGCGTTCTGGAACCCGGAGGCAAAGGCCGTGGCGAATGCCGAGGCGCTTTACCGTGACCTGTACGCGCCTGCCGCATACAAAGCCACAGCGGGCGCAACCGTCAGCCTGAGGGCGCTGGCGACGCGCAGCCTGACCGACGATGACGAGAAAGGCTGGATCGGCAAGGGGCCGGAGATCGACCTGCGGAACCTGAAAACGGGCGTCCAGCAGATCGGCGCGTACAGGTTCGAGGTTTCCGGCGCAGTGATGCTCAAAGGCCAGCGCGGAGCGGTCAGCGATCTGCCCACGAAAGTCAGGATCGAGATCGGGCGCAGGGCCGACGCCCTCGCTTTCCTGCACACCACCGGCTGGCCGTCCGCCGTGGCGCGCGAGAACATCGGGCGCTACGAGATCGAGTACGCCGACGGCAGCAAGCTGGTGCAGCCGCTGGAATACGGGCGGCACATCCGCGCGTGGACCGACACCTTGCCCACTTCCATGATCCCGGCTCCCGGCTGGGCCGGACAGACGGCAGACGGACTGGAAGTCAACGTGCCCGTCCTGGAATGGAAGAACCCCAGACCTACAGTGGCAATCAGGAGCGTCACGCTGGTCAGCGAGGGCAAAAACGCCAATCCAGCGCTGATCGGCCTGACCCTGATCGGCGGTCAGTGAGCCACTGCACGAACATTTGAAATTTTCAGTGACTAGACAGCTTGACACCCCCTGTTCCCAACCCTAACCTGTGCGGACGTTCACTTTTTCTCACGGCCCTCATCCCCCAGCGGCGCGTCACAACGCCACTAGGATGTCCGGCCCCGGAGGTTTCATGAAGAAATTGATCCTGACCGCCCTGCTTACGGCCTTCGCCACCACCACCTCGGCCACTGCGGCCACCCTGGTTTTCGGCGGCAACGGCGAACCCATCAGCCTGGAATCCGGCAACATCACCGACGGCATCAGCATTCTGGTGCAGCGCCAGATCTACGACACCCTGATCGACTTCAAGAACGGCACCACCGACCTGACCCCCGGTCTGGCCACCTCCTGGACCAGCAATGCCAACGCCACCGCATGGACGTTCAAGCTGCGCCCGAACGTCAAGTTCCACGACGGCACCGCCATGAACGCCGACGCCATCGTGTTCAACCTGCGCCGCTGGTGGGACAAGGCCGATCCCTACGGTTTCCGCGACCAGGGCCGCACCTTCGAGATCGTCGGCGACCTGCTGGGCGGCTACAAGGGTGACCCCACCGCCGTCATCAAGGACATCGTCAAGGTGGACAACCTGACCGTGCGCGTGGACCTGACCAAGTCCAGCAGCGTGCTGCCCAACGTGCTGGCCGCCGGCTACTTCGGCATTGCCTCCCCAACCGCCATCAAGAAGGACGGAGCGAAGTACGGCACCCCGGCCAGCAAGGCCATCGGCACCGGCCCCTTCATCTTCCAGAGCTGGCGCACCGGGGACCGCGTGGTCCTGACCCCCAACAAGACGTACTGGGGCGAGAAGGCCAAGGTCGACGAACTGGTGATCCGCAACATCAAAGACGCCAGCCAGCGCCTGAACGAGCTGAAGGCCGGCACCATCGACTTCGCCAACGACCTGACCCCCGACAGCCTCAAGAGCGTGCAGGCCGATAAGAACCTGGTGGCCGTCAAGCGCCCCAGCTTCAACGTGGGCTTTGTCAGCATGAACAACAAAAACGAGTATCTGAAAAACGACAAGGTGCGTCAGGCCCTGAGCATGGCCATGAACAAGAAGGCTATCGTGGACGCGTTCTGGAATGGCCTGGCCGTCAGCAACGCCAGCTTCGTGCCGCCGGTGCTGGCCTGGGCCAACAGCAGCAAGGTGCCCGCCGACTACAAGTTCGACCCCGCCGCCGCCAAGAAGATGCTGGCCGACGCCGGCTACCCCAACGGTATCTCCATTGACCTGTGGTACATGCCGGTCAGCCGTCCGTACTTCCCCAACCCCAAGCCGATTGCCGAGGCGCTTGCCGCTGACCTGAGCGCCATCGGCGTCAAGGTGACCCTGAAGACCGAGGACTGGGCCAAGTACCTCGTGGACCGCAACGCCGAACCCGGCTTCGACATGTACATGATCGGCTGGACCGGCGACTACGGCGATCCCGACAACTTCTACGGCGCGTACTACGGTGCCAACGGCAGCAGCGACATCAACTGGAACCCGCCCGAAGTCCAGAAGCTGCTGGAGCAGGGCCGCGCCGCGACCACCCAGGCCGCCAAGGCCAAGGTCTACGCCCAGCTTCATGAGCTAACTTACAACGCGAACTACCGCGTGCCCATCGCGCACAGCCAGCCGCTGGCCGCCGCTCGCAGCTACCTCAAGGGCTGGGTGCCCAGCCCCCTGGGCAGCGAAGCCTTCAACACCATCACCATTCCAGGCAAGAAGTAACACACGGACCCCGCTGGGCCGGGAGGGGGCAGATTTCCACTGGGAGGTCTGCCCCTTTGCTGTGCCCCCGGCAAAACCCCCACCGCCCTGTGGCACGGGATACACTGCGCCCACGCCAGAACCGACGGGCTGACACGCTTCTTCCCGATTTCGTCTTTATTCCGGTTTCGCCCCCATACGCGAAGCCAAGGAGGTCTGCTTTGGGCAGTTACCTGATCCGCCGCATTCTGCGGACCGTGCTGGTCATGCTGGGCATCAGCGTGGTGGTCTTCGTCTTCGTGCGCTCCATTCCCGGTGATCCTGCCGTCGCCATGCTGGGCGAGCGGGCCACCCCGGCGGCGGCGGCGGCCCTGCGCGAGCAACTGGGCCTGAACAAACCGTGGTTTTTCAATCCGGCCAATCCGCTGGACGCGCAATATCCCAAATACATGGGCGCACTCCTTCAGGGGGATCTGGGAGCGGGCCTGAAAAGCAATATCCCGGTGCTCAGCGAACTCAGATCGCGCTTCCCGGCCACCGCCGAGCTGAGCATCGCCGCGCTGCTGTTCGCGCTGGTCGTGGGGATGCCCGCCGGGATTCTGGCGGCCCTGCGGCGCAACAGCGGCTGGGACAATCTGGCCACCGGCATCAGTCTGGTGGGCGTCAGCATGCCAGTCTTCTGGCTGGGGCTACTGCTGTCGTACTTCTTTGCCGTCAAGCTGGGCTGGCTGCCCCCCAGCGCCCGCCTGGGCTACGAATACAACATCGAACCCATCACCGGCTTCTACCTGATCGACTCGGTGCTGCGGGGCAATGCCGGGGCCTTCTGGGACGCCCTGAAACACCTGATCCTGCCGGCCATCGCACTCGGCAGCATTCCGCTGGCGATCATCTCGCGCATCACGCGCAGCAGCCTGCTGGACGTGCTGGGACAGGATTATGTCCGTACCGCCCGCGCCAAGGGACTGGCCGCCAACGCCGTGACCATCAAGCATGCGCTGCGAAACGCGCTGCTGCCGGTGGTCACCGTGATCGGCCTGCAAGCGGGCGCTCTGCTGGGCGGCGCGGTGCTGACCGAGACCATTTTCTCGTGGCCGGGCATCGGCTCCTGGGTCTATGAGGCCATCGCCCAGCGCGATTACCCGATCATTCAGGGCGGCGTGATCTTCGCGGCCCTAGTGGTCAGCGTGGTCAACCTGCTGGTGGATTTAAGTTACGCCGCCCTCGATCCCAGGATTCAGTACGGCTGATGGAACACTGCAATCCACCGACAACGAATCCAGGCACAACGATCAGGAGGGCCAATTCATGACCACCACTTCACCCTCCACCGCCGCGCCCGCCAGGAAGTCGGAGAGCATCTTCTGGCGGAGGTTCCGCAAAAGCACGCCGGGCAAGATCGGCGGAATCGTCGTGATCCTGTTCGTACTGCTGGCCGTGTTCGCGCAGGTCTTGCGGCCCTACGATCCCACCACGGACCGCAACTACCGCCTGAACCTCAAGCCCCCCAGCATCACGGCGCTGTGGAACCCGGAGGCGAAAGAGACCTACACCGACGCCGTGACGGGCAAGGTCAATCTCTGGACCGCGCCCTTCGGGACGGACAATCTGGGGCGAGACGTATTCGCCCGCGTGCTGCACGGCACCCGCATCTCGCTGAAGGTGGGCGTGGTGTCCACGGTGCTGGCGCTGGTCATCGGTTCGCTGCTGGGCGTCCTGGCCGGGTACTTTGGCGGCTGGCTGGACAACATTCTGGGCTACCTGAGCGACGTGATGCTGGCCTTCCCCAGTATTCTGCTCGCCATTGGCTTTGCCAGCATCTTCAGCGTGGACAATCCGCCGATCTTGATAGCCGCGATGGACCGATTATTTGCGCTCAACAGTCCGCAACTGGTCACGGCCATGCTGGCGGTGTCGCTGGTGCAGATTCCGGTGTACCTGCGTCTGGCCCGCGCCGTGGTCCTCAGCGTGCGAGAGCGCGAGTTCGTGCAGGCCGCCAGCGCACTGGGCGCGTCTCAGTGGCGCATGATTTTCCGGCATGTGCTGCCCAACAGCCTCTCGCCTCTGATCGTGCAGGGCGCGCTAAGTATTGCCACCGCCACCATTGAGGTGGCCGCGCTGGGCTTCCTGGGCATCGGCGCGCAGCCTCCGCTGCCCGAATGGGGCACCATGATCAGCGACTCGCGCTCGTACTACGTCGATTACCCGTGGACCATGATCTTCCCCGGTCTCGCCATCTTCCTGAGCGTGCTGGGCTTCAACCTGCTGGGCGACGGCCTGCGGGACGTGCTGGACCCGCGCAGCACGCAGTAAGAGACCACCTCACCCCCTTGCTTTGCAAGGCCCCTCTCCCCCTGCGGAGAGGGGTCTTTTAGTTATTTCAGTGCGGCCACGGCTGCTTTCAGTTCCTCGGCGTGGAAGCGCTGGCCGGTGGCGTGGGCCAGTTGACGGGCCAGACGGCGGGCGTGCAGTTCGGTCATATCCAGCAGGGTAGCCCCGCCGGCAACGGTCCCAAGCTGGCCGGTCAGATCGATGATGGTGTGGTACGGCTGGGCCAGACCCGCTGGAAAGTGGCCCCCGGTCAGCACCAGCAGGTCCGCGCGTTCGGCCAAACCCACTAGGGCCGAATCCTGACGACTGACGGGGAAGGCGCGCACACCTGCCGGGAGGTCACGGGCCGCCCGTTCGGCGTCCGGGGTGCTGGCCGCCGCCACGCCCACCGCCGAGAAGCCCATGCGGGTCAGGGGCAGGGCCAGCGCCAGATCATGCACGTCTGTTCCCAGCAGCAGGGCGCTGGCCCCGCGCGAGGCGTAACCGCTGGCCTCCAGCGTGTCTCCCAGCGCGTCGGCCAGGGCAAAGGTGCCGTGCGCGCCCGCTGTGAAGGCCACCGCGTCCACGCGGCCCACCCGCCGCGCGCCAGCGTCTGCCTGGGTGGCGTCCAGGGCGCGGGCCTCCTGACTGCGGTGGACCAGCGCGCCGCTGAAGCCCAGCGTCATGCAGGCGTCCATGACCTCTTTCAGATGATCCGTGGGGGTAGAAAGTGCCACCAGCCCCAGCTCCCGCAGGGCGCGGGCGGCGGGGGCTGGGTAGCCGATCAGGGCCAGGGGCGTGTCAGACGCTTGCATTGTGGTCAGTGTAGCAATGTGTGGGTGCCGGACGCGGCGGGCCGGACCCGGACGACAGCAGACTACAGGGCCATTCTTCCCTGACGCAGGGCGCGCACGCCAGCCAGCACAACCAGCACCGCCCCGGCGATCACGCCCACCGCCACCAGCAGCGTGTCCGGGCGGGCCAGATACACGCCCAGAAAGGCCCACAGCAGCACGGCGGCAAAGGCGTAATCGCGGTAGCGCAGCAGGAAGAAGGTGCCTACCAGACCCGCGATCACCACCAGCAGCGCCGACCACAGTTGCGCGCCGATGCCCAGCAAACCGCCCGTGACCCCCTGGCTAACCAGGAAGGCGGTGATGTTCGCCATCGTCGCCACGCTGATCCAGGCCAGATACAGGCTGGCTGGAACCTGCAAGGCCCAGAATTCGCCGCTCAGGGGTTGCAGGCCGCGCACAGTCAGATACAGCGAGATCAGGCTGCCTAGCAGCAGCAACATGATGACCACGCTGATGCCAAAGTTAAGGCTCTGAAAGGCGAACAGCCACGCCACGTTCAGCAGGTTTCCCAGCAGGAACGGCCAGAACAGGCGGTCATAGCGCGGGCCACGCTGGGCGGGCAAAGCCTGATACACCGCGAACACCGCCAGCCCCAGGAAGATCGGCCCCCACACCGCGAAGGTTAGCCCGGCAGGCGTAAACGCGTTGGGCAACGAGTCGCTGATGCCACCATTGGTGTTGCCAAACAGCGGCAGCGCGTTGCTGAGGTAATTCATCACCAGGGTCAGCACTGTTGCCAGCACCAGCGTCACTTGCCGCGCGATTCCTGTCATGGACCGATCATAAGGGGCATCAAAGAAAACATCCGTCGCATGGATGACGGATGAAGAAATGGACGATCACTGTTCTGACTTTATGCTGCGCCGGGGTAGCTGCGCTCGAACTCCAGTTGATGCTCCAGATCATCCAGCGACTGGCGGTAGAGGCCACCGTCCAGACGCGGCAGCACCGCCAGGAAAGTTGCGGCGTCGGTGAGAGAGTCGTGGGCGCTGCGGTGCGTCCACCCTGGCCCCTCCGCCATCAGACAGGCGCGGCCAGAGGCCAGGAGAAACCTTACGCGGCCCTGGTCTGTCCGCGTGTCGCTGAAGTGGCGGGTAACGTTCATACCGCAGCATAGGCCGGGCGGCCTGACCGTTTCATCACCTGAAATGATGAGACCTTTAGATACGGGCAGGGCAGAACCAACCACCGCACTTTATCTCAATACTTATAAAACCCTTCCCCGCTCTTGCGGCCCAGCAGCCCCGCCTGCACCATCTTCCGCAACAGCGGCGAGGGGCGGTATTTGTCGTCTCCCAGGCCCATATGCAGCACTTCCATGATGCTCAGGCAGGTGTCCAGACCGATGAAATCCGCCAGCGTCAGAGGTCCCATCGGGTGGTTCATGCCCAGTTTCATGATGCCGTCGATGGCTTCCGGCTCGGCCACGCCTTCCATGACACACTGGATGGCCTCGTTGAGCATGGGCATCAGGATGCGGTTGGAGACGAAACCGGGAAAGTCGTTACAGGTCAGGGGCGTTTTGCCCATCTGCTCGGCAGTCTGAATCACGAACTGCGCCGTCTCGTCGCTGGTGGCGTAGCCGCGAATCACTTCCACCAGCGCCATCAGCGGCACCGGGTTCATGAAGTGCATGCCAATAAAACGGTCCGGGCGGCCCGACGCCGAGGCCAGCGCCGTGATCGGAATAGAACTGGTGTTGCTGGCGAGGATGCCTTCTGGCTTGACGATCCCGCCGAGCTGCTCAAACAGGGCGTTCTTGACCGCCTGGTTTTCCACGATGGCTTCCACCACCAGATCGCAGTCGGCAAAATCCTGCATATGCGTGGTGAATTTGATGCGGCCCAGCACGTCGGCGGGCGCGTCGCTCAGCTTGCCCTTCTCGTGCAACTTGGTGAGGCTCTTTTCAATGACGGCCCTGCCCCGGTCCAGATATTCCTGCTGAACGTCCTGAACGATCACGTCAAATCCAGTCTGCGCGGCCACCTGCGCGATGCCGCCGCCCATCTGCCCTGCTCCGATGACTCCGAATTTCATGGTTAGACTCCTTGACTAATCGGGCTGCCCCCGTACGGGAAATTGATTGAGGATTGAACTGAGTTGTGTTATCGCCAGCGGAAGATAAGTCTGATCTAACTCCAGATAGAAATGATGTTCCTGCGTCATGTGATCTGGAGTAAGCTCAATCTCTACAACAATGGCTCCTGTGGCCTTCGCTTCAATACGAACTTTGAGTTCAGGTTCAATGGTCCAGAGTCCAGCCTCAGCGTCCAAACAGTCATATACCATTCGCAATTCATCACGAAAGCGAGCTAGCTCCGCAGTCATCAAGAATGGTCCACGCGCGCGAACCCAGGATTGACCATGAAGATTGACCTCAGCGGTAACAATGACCCAGTTGGCATCCCAGTAGTCGGTAGCATCCTGAAATTGATAGGCATGGACGTTCAAACTCAGTGGACCAAGCGTAAACTGTGCGTCCTCCATTCACTCCACCAAAGCCACGCCCTCAAGCTCCAGCGCCCGCCCGCGCTTGACAGGCGTGAATGGCGTGAAGGCGTACTCCGAACAGCCTTCCAGCACGAAGGGATCGTCCCTGAAGATGTCGCGGAGTTGTTCCTCGCTCTCGGCCTGCGCCACCAGCACGCCGCCGGTATTGTCCAGCTTGCGCCCGGAGGTCAGGAACACGCCCGAACGGTAATGCTGATCCAGCCATTCGCGGTGGCGGGGCGTGACGGCGGCCAGCTCGTCGCCAGACTTGGTGTAACGGCTTTCAATGATCCAGAGGGTGGGCATGGGGAGAAGTCTAAGGGTCTGAGGGTCAAAGGGTCTAAGAGCGCGTTTATAAAGGGTCAGACCCGGTGGCAGGTAGGGCCACAGGACAGCGTGGAGTAGCCAAAAAGAGGGCCGGGCTGGTATCTGGAGTGTGTGAAGACAACCAAAGCCGCCCGGCCCGCTCAATGTACGCCGCCCTGCCCGTTCTGCCCGACGCCAACCAAAGTTGGCGTTCACTCCAAGGCAGATCAACGCTACCGCTGCCACCAGTGCAAGAAAACCTTCACCCAGACGTATGGGACGCCACTGTATGGCCTCAAAACTGATGTCCATGTGGTGTTCATCATCTTGACCCTGCTGATCTTCGGTTGTCCGATTCCTGCCGTGGTGGCCGCTTTCAAGGTGGATGAGCGGACATTGACCGACTGGATCGACAAAGC
>NZ_JNIV01000012.1 GCF_000701405.1 Deinococcus marmoris DSM 12784 | reverse complement strand
TGGCTTTGACCTGGAACGGTCAGCGGTGACCCACGCTGACCGATTAGAGCGGTTGTTTGGACTGGTCACGCTGGCCTGGGTGTGCTGTCTGCGGGTGGGCGTCTGGATGAATGCGTCCAAACCAATTCCAGTCAAAGCGCATGGTCGTCGCGCAGTCAGCGTGGTCCAGTATGGCTGGCAATATCTGGCGAGAGCGCTGAGATGGGATCACCCACAGGCCGAAATATACTTCGGCCTCTTAAATCAACCTTTCTCCGCACCCAGCGCCACTTAAACGCAAGTTGTCCGGTACTGAACATTACCAGTTAAATGCCGAGCCGAGAACTACCGTGGTCGCCTCGGCCCACGCCTATATCATCGGCTGGGCTTCGGAAAAGAAGTTGCTGGCATCGGAATTCGCCGTTTATAGCGGCGAGAAACGGCGGGTGGCGGATCTGAAACTGGCCGATCTGTCCCCGATGACTGAACTGCTGCCGCTGCTGTCGTGAAGACTTTGCCGTGGCCAGCCCCACATCCTGGCCCCGCTTTTCGCCGTAGCCTGTGCCGCATGGACAGGCCGTTGGTGTGTGTGGGGGCGTTGGTCTCGGATGGGGATGGGCGCGTGTTGCTGGCGCGAACGACGAAATGGCGCGGGCTATGGGGCGTGCCGGGCGGCAAGGTGGACTGGGGCGAGAGCCTGCTGGACGCCGTGGCCCGCGAACTCCGCGAGGAAACCGGGCTGATCCTGCGCGACATTCAGTACGCCCAGACGCAGGAGGCGGTTCTCTCGCCGGAGTTTCACAAGCCCAGCCACATGCTGCTGTTCGATTATTTTGCCCGGACGGACAGCACTGAAATTGCGCCCAACGAGGAAATCGAGGAATGGGCCTGGGTAACGCTTGTAGAGGCTGCCTCTTACCCGCTCAACACCTACACGCAGACGCTGGTGGCGCTGGCGCAGCGTGGGACAGAGTGAAGGGGATGAAGGGGACGGCGCTGGTCACCGGCTCGGCCCACAGCATCGGGCGGGCGCTGGCCCTGGCCCTGGCGCGCGAGGGCTACCACGTCGCCGTGCATTACCGGCGCAGCGCGGATCAGGCCGAGGAAACCGCGCAACGGTGCGAGGAGGCCGGGGTGCAGGCCGTGACCTTGCAGGCCGACGTGACCGATCCAGCCCAGGCCCGCGAACTGGTGCGCCGGGCGCACGCCGCCTTCGCCGGATCGCCGCTGGCCGTGCTGGTCAACAACGTGGGCAACTACGTGAACAAACCGCTGCTGGACACCAGCGATGCCGAGTGGGCCGAGATGCTGGGCAGCAACCTGACCTCCACCTTCGCCACCTGCCAGGAGGCCGCACCCCTGATGCGCTCTGCTGGCTTTGGGCGCATCGTCAATCTGGGCTACGCGGGCGCACACAACCTGACGGCGCGGCCCGGCATCGTGCCGTACGTGATCGCCAAGACCGGGGTGCTGCAACTGTCGCGCTCGCTGGCCTCCGTACTGGCAGGCAGCGGCGTCAGCGTGAACGTGGTCAGCCCCGGCGTGATCGAGACCAGCGTGTCCCAGCCCCTGCGCGAGATTCCCGCCGGGCGCGCGGGCACGGTGGCCGAACTGGTGGACGCCGCGCTGTATTTCGTGTGCGCCAGCGATTACGTGACCGGGCAGGAACTGGAAGTGGCGGGGGGCTGGAATCTCTGATCAGGGTGTGGGTCTTCTCATCCTCTCTGCTTGCTGGTCAAAGCTACTCAGAATGCCCGCTGAAATGGATGCTGATCCATGAGGCAGCATGCGTATTGACTGAGATACCGTGCTTCACCTCTACTCTTGAGCAAAACCAGACAAGAATAAATCCTGATTATTTGTCGGTGGGTCATTTACCTACGACTGGCTGTCATTTGTCTTGCGTCGGATTTTTCATAATACGAATTGCTCTGTGCGTTTATGCTGCCCTCAGTTCCCTAACGACAGCTCAAACCAGGCGCAGAATCCCCTCTTTTGCACAGAGAAGTGATTCTGATGCTCAGGGCCGTGCTGTGGTCTGGGGCGTTTTCCCGGAGGTTTTGCATGAATGGACGCACCACGGTTGGTCTGCTGTTCCTCACCCTTTCCCTCGCCGCCTGCGGCAGCCAGAGCAATGCGCCAGGCGAGATGGCCCCAGTGGCAGCAAACGCTGCACAGGACGTCACCCTGGGGGCAGATACCGCCTCAGAGCGCAGCCGCACCGAGGCCCCCCTGCTGGGTACCGCCAACCCGGAGGCGATTGAGGGGCAGTACATCGTGGTCCTGAGCCAGGGGGCGGGCAGGATGACGGCGCAGGCGCTGGAAAGCCAGAGCGCGGGCGGCCTGATCCGCAGCCTGGGCCTCGATCCGCAGGGCGTCAGCGTTCAGAACATCTACTCGCAGGCCCTGAACGGCTTCTCGGCGCGTCTGAGCGCCCAGAACCTGAGTCGCTTGCAAACCAACCCGGACGTGAAATACATCGAGCAGGACGGCGTGATGCACGCCACTGCCACCCAGAGCGGAGCCACATGGGGACTGGACCGTACCGATCAGCGCAACATGCCCCTAGATAGCTCTTACACCTATTCCACCACCGCCAGTGGCGTCAGGGCATACATCATCGACACCGGCATCAATACCTCGCACACCAATTTTGGCGGGCGGGCGGTGTGGGGGACCAACACCACCGGGGACGGCAACAACAGCGATTGCCAGGGCCACGGCACGCATGTCGCCGGGACGGTGGGCAGCGCCACCTGGGGCGTGGCAAAAGGCGTGCAACTGGTGGCGGTCAAGGTGCTGGACTGTAGCGGCAGCGGCTCCAACTCCGGCGTGATCGCGGGCGTGAACTGGGCACTGAACAACAAGTCCGGTCCTGCCGTGGCGAACATGAGCCTGGGCGGCGGCTTCAGCCAGGCCGTCAACGACGCGGTGAACAACGCGGCGGCGCGCGATCTGGTGATGGTGGTGGCCGGGGGCAACGAGAACCAGAACGCCTGCAACGTCTCTCCAGCCAGCGCCGCCAACGCCATTACGGTGGGGGCCACCACCAACACCGACGCGCGGGCCAGTTACAGTAACTACGGCTCGTGCCTGGATCTGTTCGCGCCGGGCAGCAACATCACCAGTACCTGGATCGGCAGCAACACGGCCACCAACACCATCAGCGGCACCAGCATGGCGTCCCCGCATGTGGCAGGTGCGGCGGCCCTGATCCTGGCGGGCAACACCGGGGCCAGCACGGCCACGGTGACCAGCACGTTGCTGAACAACACCACCCCGAACAAGGTCACGGGCGCAAACACCGGCAGCCCCAACAAACTGCTGTTCACCGGCGCGGCAGGCGGCACCACCCCGCCGCCGCCCCCACCTCCCGCCGCCGGAACCACCACCTATACGGGTTCTGTGGGCAGCCGCAAGAGTGTGTATAGCAATGCCTTCAATGACGCGGGCGGCAACATCCGGGGCGTGCTGAGCGGCCCCAGTGGCACCGATTTCGATCTGTTCTTACAAAAGCAGAGCGGCGGGCGTTGGGTGGACGTGGCGGCCAGCGAGGGTTCGGGCAGCAATGAGACCGTGAGTTATAACGCGGGCAGCGGCACCTACCGCTGGGAAATTTACTCGTACCAGGGCAGCGGCAGCTTCACGCTGACTGAAACTCGGTAGAGAGCCAACAGAGAAGGCGGAAAGCTCGATTCAGGAGCTTTCCGCCTTCTGCTTTATCCTGGACTCATACGGACTCCGATTAAAAGGTGTTGCAAACACCTGCTAATCCGAGCGGACTTGTAAAGCTGCGAAGCAGAGCGAGAAGGAGAGAAACGGATTCCGGGCGTGGAGTGTGGAGATCGGAGCTGTCCCGATCTCTACACGAAACAAACGGAATCCGTATCAGCGCGCCGTCACAGGCACGTTCAGCGTAACCCGCACGCCTTCCGGCAGCGCCGTATCCTGACTGGAGTACAGCACCTCGCCATTTTTGTCGGCAATGGTGGCGCGCACGGCGTACTTGTGCGTCCTGTTCAGGCGTACCGGGTTGTAGACCATCTGGTACGGCGTGGACAGGCGGGTGGTGCTGAACTTGATGTCCACCAGCGACGTGGCAGAGGTCAGGTCCACCAGACGGACCATGATCTGGCTGCCCGCTGGCAGACGCAGGCCCTCGCGGGGGCCAGTCACGCGGCCCCGGACCTCGCGGTAGCCCCTGGGAATGGATTCGCGGTCATAGTCGTCGTCGCTCGGTGCGGGCGCAGCAGCCGGGGGCCTGGTCGGGGTCAGGGTCACGCCGCCGATCTGGGTCTGGGCCAGGGCAGAGGGGGCCAGCAAGAGGCCGGAGACGGCGAGGCCGAGGACAGTCGAAACGAAACGGTTCATCGGTCCATGCTGACCCATGAGGCTGATCTGTTTGTGACCGCAGAATCATTTGCTGGACAGATGCGGCCCTGCGCTCCCCGGAAATGCGCTTGAATGCAGCCGTGTCCATCTCCCTGCCGCTGCTCCACCACGCCGACGCTGCCGCGCATCTGAGCGGCGATCCCACCATGCTGGAGCTGATCGCCCGCAACGGCGAATTGCCAGTGCTGACGCCCACGCTGGACCCCTTCGGCACCCTGATCCGTAGCGTGAACGGCCAGCAACTCAGCGTGAAGGCTGCCGCCAGCATCCACGCCCGCCTGCTGGAGCGTCTGGGCACGCTGGACGCCGCAACACTGCTGCAAACCCCTGGTGACGATCTGCGGGCGGTGGGCCTGTCGTGGGCTAAGGTGCGGACCGTGACCGCCATTGCCGAGGCCGTCCAGACGGGCACAGTGGATTTCGCCCATATCGCCACCCTGCCCGACGAGGAAGTCATCGCTGCCCTGGTTCCGCTGCCCGGCATTGGCCGCTGGACCGCCGAGATGTTTCTGATGTTTGCCCTGGCCCGCCCCGACGTGTTCAGCATTGGTGATCTGGCGCTGCGGCAGGGGCTGGCGCGGCTGTACCCGAATGCGCCAGCCGACGAGGTGCTGGCGTTGTGGACGCCGTACCGCACGCTGGCCGCCCGTTACCTGTGGGCCGACAGCCACCGGGTCAAGGCGGGTGGGGAGCCGATCGGCTGATACGAGGCGGCTCAGTCTTTGGGGCTTTCCTGTTCCTGCCACTGGGCATAGGTCATCCGCCCAATCTCAAACCCATCGCGCGTGTGCGTGTAGCCGCCGCGTCCGCCCATGCGCCCGATCAGGTCCAGCGCTGCCGTATCCACATACTGCTGCGCCTCGTCCAGCACGGCGTCGGCGCGCAGGCTCAGGCCGATGACCTGGCCCAGCACGATGCGGGTTTTGCCGATCTGTACCGTCTGCGCTTCCACGCATTCCAGCGTGACGGGGCTGGCCTGCACGCGGGGAACCGCGATCTTGAGGCCGGGTTCCATCTGGATGTCCAGCTTTGTCGTCTCGGCCACGCCGTGCGGGAAATCGGTGGCTGTGTCACTCATGACCTGCGCCAGTTGTGCGCTGACCAGGTTCACGCCGAACTCGCCGCCGGACGGAATGTTCAGCGCCGTGTCCTTGGGCGTGCCGTCTGCGCGGTTGCCAGGGGCGAAGGCCACGATGGGCGGATCGGACCCCATCAGGCCGAAGAAACTGTAGGGGGCCAGATTCGTCACGCCGTCCGCTCCCAGCGTGCAGACCCACGCGATAGGCCGGGGAACAACGGTGGCGGTCAGCAGCTTGTAGCGGGCCGAGTTGGGCAGGGCGGTCAGGTCAAAGTGTTTGAATTCAGTGGGCGTGAATGATTCGGGGGCCACTGCGGCAGCCTAGCGGGCGCTAGCATGGGGGGCCATGAGCGCCGATATACAGACCTCCTACCGCGACGCCTATGCCCGCCTGTCGCGGATCGCCGCCGAGCTGGAAACCGGGGAGGCCGACCTGGACCGCGTGCTGCCGCTGCTGGAAGAGGCCCGCGAAGCCTACGCGCAGTGCCGTGAGCGCATTGAGGCTGTGCGCGCCGTGCTGGCCGGGGACTGGGCGGATGGGGGAGAGCCAGAAGAAGACGAGGAGTAGACTTCCACTCCGCACTTTTCCCCCCGCCCAACACGCCTAAACTGATCCCCGATGATGCCCGCCCGTTCCCCCTTCGCCCGCCTGGAAGGGTTTCTGCGCGACACCCTGGGCGGCGGCGCGGCGCGGCTGCATGAGGAAGAGGCCGCCCCCGCCCGCAATGTAGGAGTGGACGAGCTGGGCTGGTCTGCGGGCGTGGCGCGGGGCTTTGGCTTTGGTCAGGTGTACGCGCACCAGGCCGCCACCTACAAGCTGATGCGCGAGGGCAAACACGTCATCGTGACGACGCCTACGGCCAGCGGCAAGACTGGAGCCTTCTTCCCGGCGGTGTTTGATCGCCTGGAACGTGATGCACAGGCCACCGCGCTCTTCGTCTACCCGCTGGTGGCGCTGGGGCAGGATCAGCGCGACAAACTGCTGGCCTTCAAGGAAAAGGGCGGCTTCGGCTGGGATATCGGCGCGTTCCAGAGCAGCGCTCAGGCCGCCGACGCCTTCGCGGACGGCGTGCGGATGGTCACGGCCACCCCGGACAAACTGCACTGGTCCCTCACGCATCCCCGCGTGCGCGAGTTCCTCAAGAACCTGTCCTTTATCGTGCTGGACGAGGCCCACACCTACCGGGGTGGCTTTGGCTCGGAGGTGGCGGGGATGTTGCGCCGCCTGCTGGAGCTTTCAAAGGCGCTGGGCGCAAATCCGCAGGTGGTGCTGAGTACCGCCACGATTGGCAACCCCGCCGAATTTGCCCGCGAGCTGATCGGCGTGGACGCGGTGGAGGTTTCCGAATCCGGGGCGGCCAGGCCTGGCAAACGCTTCTATCTGGCAGACCACAGAGGCCAGCCGCGACGCTTCTGGAACGCCGTGATGGAGGCCAGCCAGCGCTATGACCTGAAGGTGCTGGCCTTCTTCCGGGGCCGCAGCCGGGCCGCGCGGCTGTACGGTACGTACCGCGCTCAGCCCGCTTACGCCCGCCACGCCCATCTGTACATGGCCGGAACCAGTGACCGCGAGGGCCGCCTGACCGAATTTCGCCGCGCGGGCAGCGGGGTGATGTTCGCCACCAACGCGCTGGAGGCCGGGGTGGACATTGGAGACCTGGAAGTGGTGATCATCGACGGTTATCCGGGTTCGCGCATGGCCTTCCGGCAGATGGCGGGCCGCGCCGGGCGAATCGCGCCGGGGCTGGTGCTGTACCTGCCCGCGCTGAACGAGCAGGGCGTGCCGCAGCCCGCAGACGCCTTTTACAGCAACTCCGGCAACTTTCTGGAACTGCTGACTGGCCCGATAGAAAAGGCGGTGGTGGAGGCGGCCAATCCATATCTGTCGCCCCGCCACCGCGCCCGCCAGAACGAGGAATACGGCGCGGCGGGGTTGCCGGGGCCGCATCTGGCCGCCGTGGAAACCCAGAAATACTGGAACCTGCGCGGCGAGGGCAGCCTGAAATACGCCGTGGTAGAGGCCGCCGACTGGGAGAAGATGGGCGTTAAGGCGCTGGACGCCCCACTGGAATCGCCCAGCCAGCATTACGCCCTGACCGAGAAGCACGAGGGCGCGGTGTTCACCCTCGATGGTCAGGGGTACAAGGTGCTGCGCTGGGAGAAGCACCCCGCCGGAACCGCGATTGTGGTGGAAAGATTCAGCACCGAGAACCTGTTCACGCGCGGGCTGTATAGCATTGAGGTCACGCCCGGCCAGATGACGCCGTGGCAGCGGCGCGGGCCTCTGGCGTACCGGCACGGTGAGGTCAGCATTCGCCGCCGCTACACTGGGTATCAGATGCTGCGGCAGGTCTTTGAGCGCGTCTGCGTGGGCTGTGACCGCGATCCCGGCCCCGCCGAACGCACCTGTGCCCGCTGCGGGGGCCGCATTCAGGACCGGATGCAGGACCACAAGCTGTCCGAACACCTGTACGACGCACCCACCGAGTTGGCCCCCTTCCGCACCAGCGCGCTGGAAATCGGCCTTGATCCACGCGCCACCGAGCGGCCCAGCGCGGTGGCGCACACCCTCAAACACCTGCTGCAAAAGGTCACGCCGGAGCGGGTGGCCTGCGACGAGAACGATTTGGCGGGGGCATTCCGGGAGGGCCACGACGCCTATTTCTTCCTCTACGACGACTGGCTGGGTGGGCTGGGTGTGTCGCGCCGTGCCTATGAGCAACTGGACGATCTGCTGGTCCGCGCGCTGGCGTTGTGTTCCAAAGCGTGCTGCAAGAACGCGGAAGGCTGTTACGAGTGTATCGCCGTGTCGCGCTGCTACTCGCCGTACCTGCACAGTGGCGAACGCCGCCCCACCGACAAGCACGCCACAAAACTGTTTCTGGAAACCCTGCTGGGCGTCCAAGCCATCCCCGAAGCGGAGGCCGCCGCCCCCGAACCCGTGTCCGAACTGGCCCCGGCGTGGCCCCTCCAGGCGCGGGAATTGCTGGACTTGTATGGCCTCTCGCTCCCTGAAGTCAGCGCCCGTCTGGGGATTCCCAGCCGCGAGTTGCAGCGCGCGGTCAGCAGCACCCAGCCGTTGCGCCTGCATCACGCCAAATTTGGCGACGGCGTATTCATGGGCGGTTTTCATCAGGGCGACAAACGGGAAGTGCTGGTCTATTTCCCCGGCGTGGGGCAAAAGCGGCTGCTGCTGAAGTTCGCGGGGTTGAGTGTGATTGAGCGCGGACCGGGAGTGGGGGCGGGATAATTTGCGGGGAGATGCCCACGTCGGCACGAAAACATAGTTGCAAATTAAATCTCCCGGAATACACTGCTGCTGTGGGAGGCAACAAGGACATTCGCAAGCGGATTCAGGGGCTGGAGCGGCAGATTGCCCTGCATCTTGACAAGATTGCGGCTGAACGAGAAGTCTTTCCCGACAGTCAGGTGATCGGTCACTGGGAGAAAGAAGTTCGCAACTGGACCGCCCAGGTGGAGCGTCTCATGGGGCGGCTGCCGGGCAGGGGGTGAGGGCATGACCACTGTAGACAGGAAGCGGGTTCACGACTATCAGGACGCCAGCCGACGTTTGCACGATGAGCTGGCCGAGGAAGCCCGGCGTTACCTTGAACTGCTGGAGCGTGAGCGGCGAGGCGAGGACGTGGACGGCGAGTTATATGCCAGCACCGTTCACCTGGGAACCCACGCCACCCTGCTGGCAGATCGTATGGACGAAGACCCCGAACTGGATGCTGGCGATGACGAGAACTGAACCATCTAGCTAACTCCCATACTTTCCCCTACCTCAATCCCCGCCAGCAGCCGCGCCGCCTTAACCAGAACCTCCGGCGGCTGCACCAACGCAAAGCGCACGAAGTCCTCGCCTCGCGCTCCAAACGCCTGTCCGGGGCTGATTACCACGCCGGATTCCTCGGCGGCACGCACGGCGTAGGCCACGCTGTCGGTCAGGCCCGGCACCCGCGCCCAGGCGTACATGCTGGCCTGGGGCCACTGAACTTCCCAGCCCAGAGCGCGTAAGGCGGGAACCAGAGCGTCACGGCGGGCCTGGAAGATGGCGGCTCCGGCGCGGCCCACTTCATCCGGCAAGCCCAGGGCGAGGGCTGCGGCACGCTGAATCCCCAGGTAGGGGTGAAAATCCACCGCGCCCTTGACGCGGGCCAGCGCGGCCACCGCCCCCGCGTCCCCGGCGGCGAAGCCCACTCGGAAGCCGCCCATATGATGCGTCTTGCTCAGCGAATGCAGTTCCACCACGCCGTCCAATCCCGATTCCAGGGCGCTGGGAGCGCGGTAATCGTCGTAAGTCAATTCGGCGTAAGGGTGATCGTGAATCAGGAGCGTGCCACGCGCCCGGCACCACGCGGCAGCCTCCGCAAAAAAGGCCGCATCTGCCACGGCTGAAGTCGGGTTGTTGGGATAGTTCAGCAGCAGGGCGCGTGGCCGGAGATCGGCTGGAACAGCGTCCAGATCGGGGAGGAAGCCGCGCTCGGGGAGCAGAGGGAGTGGCACGGTCTTGAGTCCAGCTACCGCCGCCGCGCCCAGATACGGCGGGTAGCCGGGATCAGGGAGCAGCAGCGTGTCGCCCGGATCGGTGACGGCCAGCAGCAGGTGGGCCAGCCCTTCCTGAGCGCCGATCAGGGGCAGCACCTCGGTTTCGGGATTGACACTCACCCCAAAGCGGCGCAGCAGATACGCAGAAGCAGCCTCCCGCAACGGCGCGGTATCGCTGAACAGTGGGTAACGGTAGGTCAGCGGATCGCGGGTGGCCTCACGCAACGCTTCTAGGACCACTTCAGGTGGCGACTGATCGCTGCTGCCGATGCTCAGGTCGATCACATCCAATCCACGCGCCCGCGCCCGACTTTTGGCCGCGTCCATCAACGCAAATACACTGCCCGGCACATCGGCGGCCCGTGATGACATCCACATGGGGGCAGGCTAGAGCATCCGGGCCAGCGAGGTCAGGGCAACAGTGTCAGCGGGCAGACGGTTCAGACCGCCTCTAAAGAACGTCCTGCCCCGTCCTCACGCACTTGCGCCCGCCCAGCCGCTAGCGTGCAGTCATGCAAATCAGCCGCACGATGAGCCTGGACCCCATTCTGGAGCGCATGGGCCGCGAGGCTACCAGCCTGCGCGAGGCCGAGGCCATGCGCGAGGTGCTGGCCGAACACTACGCGGGTCAGGACGTGACCGCCATTAACGAGAAAGACTGGCTGGAAGCAGTAGGAAAAATGGAGCTGATCAAGCAGACGGGCAACGCAGGTATGGAGTAACGTTCTAGCCCTCGCGCTCAATCAGCGTTCCCTGGGTGTCAATCGGAAAGTCCATAACCCGCCCGTCCAGGCCGTTTTTGTGCATCACGCTAGTTAAGTAGGTGTGCAGCGGCGCGGTGCTTTCGCGGGTGTCGTGGAAGCACAGGACCGTCGGCCCCGCACCGGACAGAGCCGCCCCCAATGCGCCGTGCCGCCACGCATCCTCCAGAATGTCGCTCAGCCCCGGCACCAGCGGCGCGCGCCAGATCTGGTGGATGTAGTCCTGCATGGCGTGCCGCAACAGGTCCAGACGCCCCTGAGACAGTGCGGCGGCCAGCAAAGCGGCGTGGGACAGCGCGTGGACGGCATCGGCGCGGCTGTACTCACGGGGCAGCACGGCGCGGGCCTTGCTGGTACTCAGCTCAAAGTCGGGAATCAGCACGGTTACGCCCAGATTGGCGGGCGGGTCCAGCCGCACGTAATGGGTGCCCAGTTTGTCCAGGGTGGCTACCACGATGCCGCCAAATAGCGCCGGGGCCACGTTGTCGGGGTGGCCTTCCTCGCGGGCAGCCACGTCCAGCACGGCGTCGGTGTCCAGCGGGCGGCCCAGCAGCTCGTTGGCGGCCACGATTCCGGCCACCAGGGCGGCGGCGCTGCTGCCCAGGCCGCGTGCCAGTGGAACTTCGGTGGTGATTTCCACGCGGGCGGGCGGCAGGGTCAGTCCGGTGCGCTTGGCCACCAGCAACATCGCCCGGTACACGTAATTGCTCTCGTCGGCGGGCGTGCCTTCCAGCTCTGGCCCGTGCGGGACCACCTCGGTCACGTCGCCTGGCGTTACCTTCACGGTGGTGTACAGCGGCACGCTCAGGCCCAGGCTGTCAAAACCCGGTCCCAGGTTGGCGCTGCTGGCCGGGGCGCGCACGGTAAAGGTGGTCATGATGGACGGTCAGGGCTGAGGAGTGCGGGCATAGCGGTGGGGCCTCCAGAAAAAGTCGCGCAGAAAAAGTCGCGGGGCCACGCTGGGCCGGGCGGATGTCTGCGCCCATGCTAGCCGCCCCCAGCAGACAGGTGGGCGCAGAGGTAAGACAAATGCCCGCGCCCCTCCTAGACGACACACTGAGCGGGACTTGCAGGGCTGCGCCGCAGAGGGGTGACGTTCTGATGGGGGCCTGTTGACGGGTCCGGGCAGCTCACGGCAAGAGGGTGGCTGGCAGACCACCGGTTGCCGACAGGACAAACTGCCGCTGGCTTTTTTCGGCAGCACTTGGAATCAAAGCAGGACGGTCTTGACCCCTGTTGCTGGTCCCCCGGAACGTCAAGGCAACATCAGAAATGAGCGGCGCATGACTGATATCTGAGAAGACAGCTTAAGCGGACTTGAATGGTCAGGCGTTTCACCTTTTCGGCACCTTCAGAATGTATGACCAGATTCAATTGAGCTTTCCGTACAGTTTCATGCTTCACCCACAACGAGCGTTTCACGTTGGAAACTCAACGACTTTAACAGGAGGTCACGAACATGGGTTGGATTATTACTATTCTGGTAGGTGCGCTTTGCGGTTGGCTGGCAAGCATGATCATGAACACCAACGCGCAGCAGGGCGCAATCGCCAACATCCTGATCGGCATCGTCGGCGCGTTGCTGGCCCAGTGGGTCTTCGCGGGCCTTCTCAACATCGGCGGCGCGACAGCAGCGGGCGGCGGCTTCAGCTTCTGGAGCATCATCTGGGGCGTTGTCGGTAGCGTGATTCTGATCGCCCTTCTCAAGGCCTTCAAGGTTCTGCGCTAAGCCTTCACCTTAAATTGCCCGGACATCCTCGTGGTGTCCGGCTTTTTTTATGTCTCCGTTCCATCAAATTAAAAAAGTCAACCCTGAAAAAGATTTGCTGCTTTTTCAAAGGGACACCTGCCTTCCGTAGAAATGTCAGAATTAATACGGAAAGGGAGGATCATCATGCTTCATGAACAGATCTGTGCCGCTCAGGCCACCGCCATCCCGCCTCCGCGCTATCTGCTGCGCTCGTTGGGCAACGCTGACGTGATCGTGGACGGTGTGAGCGTGGTGTGGCCTGCCCGCAGCGCCGAGGAATTGCTGTGGTATCTGCACGCCTACCCGCAGGGC
Organism: Deinococcus marmoris DSM 12784; assembly: GCF_000701405.1. Lineage (GTDB taxonomy): Bacteria > Deinococcota > Deinococci > Deinococcales > Deinococcaceae > Deinococcus > Deinococcus marmoris. The sequence continues at coordinate 49,881 of NZ_JNIV01000012.1, read as the reverse complement.
CGCTACCGCCACGATATTCTGGCCGAACTGTGGGATCTGGAGGACACCCCCGCCGCCGCCAACCGCTTCCGGGTGGCGCTGCACCGCCTGCGCGCCGTGCTGGGCCGCCCCGACGCCGTGGTGGACGAGCGGGGCCGTTACACCCTGCACGCGGAGTTGATGGCCGCCAGCGACACCCACGCCCTGCATCACGCGCTGGACGCCTCTAAAGTAAGTAGCGGGCCGCGCCAGCAGGAGGAATTGCTGCGGCAGGCCCTGGCCAGCGCCGACGGTGAATACCTGCCACATCTTCAGGGCGAGTGGGTGGAAGCCGCCCGCAGTCAGCACCGCGCCGCTGTCGTGGAGGGCCATCTGAGGCTTTCGCTGCTGCACTGCGTCGCGCGCGAATGCCCGCTGGCTGCCCTCTCATTGGTCCGCGCCGCCGAGACGGACCCGCTGATCGGCGAGGACCACCACCAGCGCCTGATGGTCTGCCTGACCATGAACCGCGATAAATACGCCGGCATCGAGCATTACCGCCGTTACCGCCACTATCTGGCCGAGGAAGTCGGCGACACCCCCATGCATGACACCGTGGATCTGGCCGAACGGCTGAAAGCTGGTGAGCGTCCCTGCGATCACGGGCCGTACCTGCTGACTGGGAAATAATTCCGACTGGAAAAGAGTAGGGAAAGCGCGCCGCTGATAGACTCCTGCCCAGATGTCAGGCACTCAGGAGCGGATCAGGGCGGCAGTCGAGGCCATTCAGGGCTGGTTGGCGGACACTCCTAAGCCCGGTGAGGCTGTAGTTCGTCAGGCCATCGTTCTGCGCCTTTTACATGCCGCTGGCTTTGACATCTGGAATCCGGCAGAGGTGGTGCCGGAGGAGACCAATCAGTCCAAAAAAAGAGCGGACCTGATGATTCGAGTGGGGCAAGGCTCTTTTGCTTTAGAACTCAAAGGTATGAATGCCAGTTTTCAGCCTGGAGATTATCAACAAGTTGTAGGGTACGCCGGCAATAAAGGCATGCGATGGGCGATGTTGACCAACGGCGGGATATGGATAGTCATGGATCGGACGCATAATCCAACTGGGACATTTCAAGATCACGAGGTCTTGAAGCTGGGGTTGCATCAAGGTGGATACGCCTTCGCCGACGACTTGGCGCTCCTTCTGGATGCTGAGACGTGGCGTGTCGATGCTTTTGCTGAAGCTGTACAAACGATTAAAAGTCGTCGGGAACAACGAAAAGCAGAAAAACGAATTTTTAAAGAGAAAGCTCCTATTGTTGAGGCTTTTCAGCAAGAGCATGGGATAGGTACATTCGGACAGGCCGCCATTCTCGCGGCCAAATTAAAGCAGATCACGGAAGCCGAGCGGGATGTGTTGCTGGGGATGGCAGTGCAGAAAGCGGAGTCAACAAACTCTTCCAAGCCGCTCAAGCCCCAGCCACCACAGAAAGCTCAGCCATCAGGCACTGATGCCGAGCAAATCCACTTCACTTACTGCCTTCTCGGGGCCGAAGCCCACGCTGTCTATAAGCCTGCCGATGGAAGTTGGACCGTCAAGGCGGGAAGTACGGCTCTAAATCGCGTGCTGGGCGAAAACGGAACTAATGCGAAGGGCATTCAAGGTCGCAGGCAAAGCAGCCTGAAGGCTGGACAGCTCGTCGAGAAAAACGCTGAGCTGCTGGAATACGTGAAGGACGTGGTTTATGGGAGTGCCAGCACGTCAGCTATGGACATTGCTGGAGCATCCCGCAATGGTTGGGACTGCTGGAAAGACGCCCAGGGACGCCCAGCCCAGGATTACCGTCCCAAACCCGTTTAAGCCTCTCGCACCCGCCTCGAAACCGTGCCCGTAAACAGCGCCAACACCTCGCCCTCCTCGCCGCGCCGGATTTCCACGCGGTAGGTGGCCAGGGTGCGGCCCACGCGCTCCGGGGTGGCGACGGCCACCAGTTCGTCGCCTACTTTCGCGGCGCGGAAGAAACTCAGGTGGGTGTCCACCGCCACCGCCTGTGCCTCCAGATTGCTGATCACCGCGAACGCCTCGTCCGCCAGACTGAAGATCAGGCCGCCGTGCGCGGTGCCGTGCATGTTCAGGCCCGCAGCGGTCACAGATGCGCGCACGCAGGTGCGCTGTGGCGTGGCCTCCAGCACCCTCAGTCCCAGCAGATCGGCATAGTTCATATGGGTTGGCTCATGCAGGCAGGCTAGAGCATGGCGCGTTACCCTGGGCGGCATGAAACGGCCTCTGAAATTCCTGCTGGCGCTGCTGCCCTTTTTACTGGTGTCGGGCGCGGCGCGTCCATCCAGAAACGAGGTCCCCCGTGCCTCATAGAACAGATGTGCTGATCGTCGGTGCGGGGCTGGCGGGGCTGGCGCTGGCCCACGATTTGCAGGGCCGGGACCTGGGCGTGCGCGTGCTGGACAAGTCACGTGGGGTGTCGGGCCGCGCGGCCACCCGCCGGACCTCCTCGCCCGAGGCCCAGTTTTCAGAGGCGCGGCTGGACCACGGCGCACGCTACTTCACTGCCCGTCACCCCCGCGCCGTGGCCCTGGCTGAAAGCGGCGTGGAGGCGGGCTGGAACCGGGTCTGGGCACGGGGCTTCGCAGCCTGGGAGGACGGCCAGACCACGCCCCCGCCGCAGGACGGCCACCCCCGCTACGCCCCGCCTGCTGGGATGAGTACGCTGGGCCGGGAGCTGGCGCGCGGGCTGGATGTGCAGACCGGGTTGGAGGTCAGCAGTCTGGAACGCCTGCCCGGCGGCTGGCGCGTACATTCCCGTGACGGTGTAGCAGGGGAGGCCGCGCGTCTGGTGCTGAATCTGCCTGCCCCGCAGGTGCTGGCGCTGCTGGAACCGCTGCTGCTGGGCGGCGCGGACGATCTGGAGGAATTGAAGACGGCTGCCGAGAAGATGCGCCGCGTGGCCTACGCCCCGTGCTGGGCGGCAGGGGTGGTGCTGGAAACAGATATCGGGGCTGATTGGCCTGCCTTGAGTCTCAAAAACCATCCTGTACTGGAGTGGATCGCCCAGGAACACACCAAGCGCCTGGAGGGCCACCCGCCCGCGCTGATGCTGCAAGCTTCGGCGGCGTGGTCCCGTGCCAATCTGGAACGCCGCCCCGACGAGGTTCTGCCCGAACTACTGGCAGCGGCGGCAGGTGTGCTGGGCGAGGAAATTAAACCTGCCCACGCTTTTGCCCACCGCTGGCGCTACGCCACCCCCGAACGCCGCGCCCCCGGCCCCTGCTTCTGGGACGCCCCACATGGTCTGGGTCTGTGCGGCGACGGCTTCACCCCCGACGATCACGGCCCGCGCGTGGAGGCTGCCCTGCTCAGCGGCTGGGCGCTGGCGGCACGCATGGACGGCGATGCTTAAACCGTTTCGTTCCATGCTCTATGTGCCGGGCGACAAACCCCGCGCCATCGAAAAGGCCCGCACGCTGGCCGCCGACGCCGTGATTCTGGATCTGGAAGATGCGGTGGCCCCCGAATACAAGGTCGAGGCCCGTGCGAATGTGCGTGCGGCCCTGCTGTCGGGCGGCTGGCGTGTTCCCGTGCTGGTGCGGGTCAACGGGCTGGGAACCCAGTGGGAACACGAGGACCGTGAAATGGCGCTGCTGTCGGGCGCGTCTGGCCTGGTGCTGCCCAAGGTGGAGGACGCCCGCGCCGCGCAGGAGTTGTCACTGGGCAGGCCGCTGTGGGCCATGATCGAAACCCCCCGTGGCGTGCTGAACGCCCCGGCCATCGCCGCCGTGCCCGGGGTGGCGGGCCTGCTGGTGGGCGCGAACGATCTGGCCCGCGCGTTGCGAACGCGTCCGCACCCGCAGCGCCTGCCCTTGCTACACGCCCTCTCGGCGGTGGTGCTGGCGGCCCGTGCCCACGGCAAACTGCCGCTGGACGCCGTATTCAACGATGTGCGTGACGCGGTGGGTTTTGCCCGCGAATGCGAGGAGGGCCGCGCGCTGGGCTTCGCCGGAAAGACCGTGATCCACCCGGACCAGATTGCCCCCGCCAACGCCGCTTATGGCGTCACCGATGAGCAGGCGCAGCAGGCCCGCGCGTTGCTGGACGCCTGGGAAGAGGGGCGGGCCGCTGGAAAGAGCGTCGTAACTTACGACGGCGCACTTGTTGAACAGATGCACGCCGACGAGGCGCGGGAGATTCTGGCGCTGTGGGCAGGCAACCAGGGCAGTGAATCAGGAACGGGTCATTGACAGTTCAGACCACCAGCACTGACCATTCCAGCCCTATTTGAACTGCGTTCAAGACCACCACGCCTATTTGTAGGAGGCGTAGCCTGTACCTATGAAGCGCCTCCTGCTCGCCCCGCGTGAACCCGTCAACGCCCTGACCCACTGGGGCGGCGCGCTGGCAGCACTGATCGTGCTGGGGCCGCTGCTGTGGTGGGCGCACTCGCGCGGGCTGGCGCTGTGGCCCTTCGTGGTCTTTGGGGTCAGCATGGTGGCGCTGTACTCGGCCAGTGCCAGTTACCACTCCTTTGGCCGCAGCGAACGCAGCATGTTGTGGCTGAGAAAGCTGGACCACGCGGGCATCTTCCTGCTGATCGCGGGCAGCTACACGCCGCTGGCGTATTTCGGGCTGCACGGCGTGTGGCAGAGCGTGGTGCTGTGGGTGGTCTGGGGCATTGCCCTGACTGGCATCGCGCTGAAGCTGATCACCATGCGCCTGCCGCGCTGGGTCAGCACCGTGCTGTATCTGGTCATGGGTTGGCTGGCCGTGATTTTTCTGCCGCAACTGGTCCGCAACCTGCCCCCCGCCGCCATTTTCTGGCTGTCGGCGGGAGGCGTACTGTACACGCTGGGCGCGGTGATCTACGGCACCAAGCTGTTTGCCCCGCGTGAGAAGGGCTTCTGGCGACTCTGGGGCTTCCATGAGGTCTGGCACCTGTTCGTGCTGGGCGGCACCACAGCGCATGTGGCAATGATGTTCAGTTTGCGCTGAAGCGCGAATTCCCAGCCGGGTTCTCTCCTGAGCGGAAGGGCTTTTTGCTGGCTGTGGATGTAAATTGACTCTATGACAGTCAACCTGACACCGCTGGTCATTTATGTCGATGTCGATGAAACGCTGATCAGAAATTACGGCAAGTCACGCATTCCTATTCCGGCAGTCATCCGCCATGTCCGCGCCCTGTACGAAGAGGGAGCTGAACTTTACTGCTGGAGTTCGGGGGGCGCAGTTTATGCCCGTCAGAGTGCCGAGGACTGCGGCCTGGGTGATTGCTTTCGGGCGTTTCTACCCAAACCACAGGTTTTTATCGACGATCAGCACTTTGCGGACTGGAGGCGACTGGTGCATGTCCTCCCTGTCGGTTGCGGCGATCAGACGGTCAAGGACTACCGGGAGGCTCTTAAACGTTGACCACAGTTGCCAGTCAACTGGATATTTCCGGCAACTCCCGCGCATGGTCATCGATCAATCCGCCGCCCAGCAGGCGCGGGCCGTCATACAGCACGGCGCTCTGGCCGGGGGCGACGGCAAACTGGGGATCATCGAACTGGAGTTCAAAGCCGTTTTCGTCGGCGTGTAGTACGGTGGCCCGCACGGGCTTAGTGCGGTAGCGCACCTGGACCTCTACCTCACGCGGCAGGTCCGCCAGATCGCACAGGTAATTTGCGCCCGACGCCTTCAGGCTGCTCCACAGGCAATCGTCGTAATCGCCCACCCAGACGGTGTTGGTCTTCGGGTCCAGATGGACGATGTGACGGACCTTGTGAGACTGGTACAGCCCCATGCCGCGCTTCTGGCCCAGGGTGTAGAACTGCGTGCCCAGGTGATCGCCCACCACTTCGCCGCTGCTGATCTCGCGGATCAGTCCCGTCGCCTGCGGCAGATGTTCGGCCACGAAGTCCTGCACCTTGCCCGGCACGAAGCAGATGTTCTGGCTCTCGGGCTTGCGTGCGGTCAGCAGGCCGCGTTCCTCGGCGATCTCGCGCACGCGGGGCTTTTCCAGCTCCCCCACCGGAAAAAGGATGTACGGCAGGGCGTCACGCGGCGTGCCCCACAGGAAATAGGTCTGGTCCTTCTGCGGATCGTCGCCGCGCCAGAACTCCACGCCGCCGTCGGCTGTATCCACGCGCTTGACGTAATGGCCGGTGGCCACATAGCGGCAGCCCAGCATCTTGGCCTTCTTCACCAGTTCGTCGAACTTGACCTTGGTGTTGCAGTTCACGCATGGATTGGGCGTGCGGCCCTGCGCGTATTCCTCGATAAAGGGGCCGACGATGTGGCGCTGGAACTGCTCGCGGTAATCCAGCAGGTAGAACGGGATGCCCACCTGCTCGGCCACGCGGCGGGCCTCGTAGGCGGCGTCCGGGGAGCAGCAACTGTCGAAGGTGTCCGTGCGCTTGTCATCGGGCCAGAAGCGCATCATCGCGCCCACCACGCTGTACCCGGCGTCCTTGAGCAGGGCTGCCGTCACGCTGCTGTCCACGCCGCCGGACATGGCGCACAGCACGCGCTCGCCAGTGGGGGGCGCAGTCTGCTGGGTTGTTGCTGTCGTCAGGGCCGTCATACCAACCACAGACATTACCAGCCCGCCCACGCCCGGCGCGGTGAGGGGAGCGGCAATTGCCACCGCTGGGCGCTCAAAAGCCGCCCGGTTCTCTTTTTTTCATGTGGGCTGCACTATCATGCTCGGCATATGCCGTATACGATCCTCGTCGCCGACGATGAGCCAGCCATCCGCACCATGCTGGAAGTCATTCTGTCCGCCGATGGGCACGAGATCGTGGCAGTGCCCGACGGCAAGGCGGCGCTGGAATACCTGCAAGACCACACGCCCGACGCCATGCTGCTGGACATCAAGATGCCGCACATGGACGGCTTCGAGATCTGCTCACGCGTCAAGCGGGTCAAGCGGCTGCGCGGCATCCCCGTGCTGCTGCTGACCGGCTTCGACGACGATCAGACGCGCGATCACGCCAAGCTGGTGGGCGCGGACGACATCGTCTATAAACCGCTGTCCGGCAAGAATCTGCGCGGACGCATCAACCAGCTCGTCGCGGCCCGCCGCCCCTGACGGCCTTCAGCCGTTTTTTTACGAGGTTGTGCCCATGATCTTTTTTCTCCGTTTCCTGAAATTCCTGACCTCCCTCCTGATTGCCGCCCTGATCGCCGGAACCGGCGTGGCGGCCACCTACGGCCTGAAATGGTGGCGTGAGCTGCCCGATTACCGCCAACTGGACACCCTCTCGCTGGGCGCGGAAACCCGGGTCTTCGCCCGCGACAACACGCCGCTGGGCAGCCTGATTCCCAAGATCGGCGAACAGGCCATCAGCCGCACGCTGGTCAATCTGGACGAGATCAGCCCCTTCATGGTGGCCGCGCTGGTCAGCAACGAGGACCGGCGTTTCTTCGAGCATTACGGCATCGATCCCTACGGCCTGGGGCGTCAGGTGCAGCGGCTGGCGGCAGGGGAGAGCGTGCAGGGCGGCAGCACCCTGACCAATCAACTGATCAAGAACACCCTGCTGCTCGACGAATACAACCAGGCCCGCACCCCGGACCGCAAGATCAAGGAATGGCTGCTGAGCGTGCAGGTCGAGCGCAGCTTTACCAAGGCCGAGATTCTCCAGAACTACCTGAACACCATCTACTGGGGAGACGGCGGCCCCGTCGAGCTGTACGGCATCTATTCGGCGGCCCAGGCGTATTTCCGCACCACGCCCAGAGACCTGACCCTGGCCCAGAGCGCCTACCTGACGGTGCTGGTGCCCAGCGCGGGCCGGTACTTCGACTACAAGACCATGCGGCCCCTGATGAAGACCCTGCTGGCCCGCATGGTGGAAGACAAGTGGATCACCGGGGCGCAGATGGACGCGGCCCTGAAAGAAAACCTGCAACCGCGCGGCTGGCAGGTGCTTTACAACAAATCGGGCAGCATCACCAGTGCCAGGCTGGTGGACCGCACCCAGAAAGAACTGAAAGCCGTGACCACGGTGCGCTACCCGCAGTTCATGGGACAGGTCGAGCAGGAGCTGGTGCGCCGTTTCGGGCGCGAGAAGGTGTATGGCAGCGGGGGCCTGCGCGTGTACACCACCGTGGACCCCCGCATTCAGGCCGCCGTGGAAACCGCCAGCAAGGAGGCGCGCGGTCTGCCCCCCGGCGCGACCCTGGGGGCCACCGTCGTCGATCCCTTTACCGGCGAGGTGCTGGGCATGATCGGGCAGAAGCTGTACGGGGACGCGCCGCCCGCCGCGTGGAACAACGCCGCGCAGGGCCAGCGGCAGATCGGCTCTACCATCAAGCCGCTGCTGTATACCACCGCGCTGTCCACCGGACTTCCTCAGGACCACCGCGAGGAAGACAGACCGATCACCTTCCCCTGCCCTACCTGCAAGGAGGGCGTGTACGAGCCGCAGAACTTCGAGAGCCAGACCAGTTACCGCAACATGACCATCCGTGAGGCGCTGGACCGCTCTCTGAACTTGGTGACGGTGCGCCTGGCAGACCGGATCGGCCTCCAGACCTTTTTCGGCAAGCTGCGCCAACTGGGCATACCGCCCAACGACGGGACCGGGCTGGCGGCGGCGCTGGGCGCGGTGGAAACCACCCCGGTCAAGATGGCGGCGGCCTACGCCCCCTTCGCCAACGGCGGGCTGTACCGCGCGCCCCGTTACCTGACGCGGGTGACCACGGCGCGCGGCGAGGTGCTGTACGACGACACCCTGAACCCGGTCAAGCCCGTGCGGGTGTGGACCCCGCAGATCGCGTGGCTGGGTCTGGACATGATCCGGGGTGTCGTCAACGACCTCACTGAAGCCCAGGGCGGTCTGGCGTGGTCTGCCAAATTCGGTGACTGGCCCGTGGCGGGCAAGACCGGGACGAGCAACGGTCCCAAGGACTTCTGGTTCGTGGGCACCACGCCTCTGTACACCGGGGCCGTGTGGGTGGGCAAGCAGCAGGGCGGAGAGATGCCCACCAGCGGGTATTACTCCGGCTACGTGAACGGCCCGATCTGGCGGCGCATGATGGAACTGGCGCACAAGGGCCAGACCGTGCGCGCCTTCAGCGAACCCCCCGGTATTCAGTATGCCGACGCGCCGGACCCCGGCTATCTGCCCGGCGTCAGGCTGGCCGTGCTGGACCCCAATTACAGGGACGCCGCCGATACCGCGCTCCAGAACGACACCCCGCCGCCCCCGGTCAAGTACGCCGAATCCCGGTACACGGCGGCCTACAACGATCCCACCACGGTCCTGATCGATGTGGACCGCACCACCAATCAGCAGGCCACCGAGTTCACCCCGCCGGAAAACATCGTCCAGCGCCGGGTGTATATCGAGCAGTTGCCCGCTTACGCCCCCGACGACAGCCCTGCCCCGCTGACCGACGAGACACCCGATCCCGCCGCCGTGAAGGCTGTGAAGAACCAGAGCGCCGTGCCGCAGATTCCGGCACCGAAAAAACCGGCCCCCAAGCCAGCCAGCCCCTGATTTCTGGTTGCCTGCATCTGGTTGCGTCCAAAGCCGTCCTCACCGCCCCGTCATGCAAATGCACGGGGCGGCGCGGCATGATGGACCCCATGAGCCACCGACACGCCCCCCTGCTGACGCTCCTTCTTGCGCTGGGCACGGTGCCGTCTCTGGGCAGCGCCGATGCCCGTGTGCGGTTGGGCGAACTGCTACCCGCTCACCCGTGGCAGGCCAGCGCAAACGCAGAGGGCCGTGAGGTGGTGGTGGTCTACAGCCACGACTGCGGCGATCTGGGGGCGCTGTGGCAGGCCGTGCTGGACAGCGATCTGCCTGTGCGGGCCGTGAACGCGGAGGGCACGCCCTCGCCCGCTCCGGCTGGCCTCAACCCCTGGCGCGGCGACGGGGCCACCGCCTTCGCCCGCGCCTTGAAAGTGAGTGCCTATCCCACCGTGTTGCTGGTGCAGGGGGACCGGATTCTGAACGCCTGGGAAGGGGACTTTACGGGGAAGCTGGAGTAAGTGGGGTGAGGTTGCACGCCTCTGCCGCGCTGTGGGCCACTTGTAACGGCTGCCTCTGCGCTCAAGCCCAGTAACTCAAAGCTGGTCTGATTTGATCTCAGTGAGTGCGTTGGTCAGGTGTTTCTGCATCTCCTCACGCAACCATCCTCCAGCTTCTTCACCCCGCACACCTGCCCAGCCATATACCGGATCAACAGCCTCCGAGTCGTAATCCATCTGGTAAATCGCTTTACGTAGAGGCTCTGGCACGGTTAACTCAACTTCAAGTCCACCAGTAGAGAACGTGTCGTGTACGAGTGGGTAGAGGTCACTGACAACGTGGAATGGGGACCGCCCCTGCTCAAGCCAGAGCAGAGCTTTCTCTGCCAGAGCGATAGGGTAAATACTTCCCTGTTTTGCCAGCGCCGCTAAACAAGCTCTGGCGCTGGAATCCTTGCGCCTTCCATTCAGGCTGATTTCAGTAATTTCATCCGGCCACTCGTCCAGAAGTTCAATCCATTTGTCGGCCCAGACAATGACTTCTTCCCAGATATCGGTGCCGTTGTTTGACTTCCAGTTGTTGTAGATCGCCCAGTTAAGTTCAACGGCTTCATCGAAAAGCTGCTGTGGAATCTCAGTCATGCCCAAATTCCTCCGTCTCCATTTTGCCCGTTCATCTGCGTCTGGGGTTGAGGTGCGGAGCGGCCCAGAACAGGCTGTCGCCACCCCACCCCCCAAAAGGACGCCTGCCCCCTCTCTTTTTCCCCGCAGCCGCTAGACTCGCCGCATGAATCTTCCCGCTGGCTCTCCCACCCTCACGGTGGCGTTTCTGGCGGGGCTGATCTCGTTTCTCAGCCCCTGCGTGCTGCCGCTGGTGCCCAGTTACCTGGGCGTGATTGGCGGGGCAAAGGTGCCACTGTTGCGGGCGCTGGGTTTTATCGCGGGCTTTGGGCTGGTGTTCATTGCCCTGGGAGCCACGGCCAGCAGCCTGGGCGCACTGATCGCCCCGCACAAGTTCCTGCTGGGCCAGATCGCGGCGGTGCTGATCATCTTCTTTGGTCTGGTGATGCTAGGCGTGATCCGCCTGCCCTTCCTGATGCGCGATACCCGTGCCCTGGCCGATGCCGGGGGTTACGGCCCGGTGGCGCTGGGCGCGGCCTTCGCCTTCGGCTGGAGTCCCTGCCTGGGGCCAGCGCTGGGCAGCATCCTGGGTCTGGCCGCCAGCAGCGCCAGCCTCAGCAGCGGCGTACTGCTCCTCAGCGCCTACACGCTGGGTCTGGCCGTGCCGTTTCTGCTGGCCGCGCTGCTGTGGGACCGCTTTAATCTGCGCCGCCTCAACCGCTACGCCGGAATCTTCGAGAAGGTGGGCGGCGGCATTCTGGTCCTGGTGGGCGTGCTGATGCTGACCGGGCAATTCACGCGTCTGGCCACATTCTTTTACGAGGTGACGCCCGCGTGGCTGAGGGTCTAATCACGGTTTCTGCTCTACACAGCCCACCCCCCGAACCCGCCCTGCAACTGCGTGACCTGTGGCTGAGACTGGGCCGCGAGGTCATTCTGCGCGGCGTGAATCTGGACGTGATGCCAGGGGAGGGCATCACCCTGCTGGGCGAGAACGGGGCCGGAAAGACCACGCTGCTGCGCCTGCTGGCCTCCGGGCTGCGGCCCACGCGTGGTGAAGGGCGGGTGATGGGCTTTGACCTGCGCGACTCGCGGGCCGTGCGTGACTCCATCCACCTGATGCCCGTGGACGCTGGACTGTACCCGGACCTGAGTTGCGCTGAGAATCTGGAATTTGCGCTGAAAATGCACGGTCAGACTGGGGCTGTGGCAGCGGCGTTGCGCCGCGTGACTTTAGAGGCTGCTGCCACTCGCCGCGTCCGCTTTCTCTCGGCGGGGATGCGGAAACGGCTGGCCCTGGCCCGCGCCCACCTGCTGGCCCGCCCAGTCACGCTGATAGACGAACCCTTCGCCAATCTGGACACCGCAGGCCGCCAGCTCGTGCTGGAATTGCTGGCCGAACTCCGTGCCGATGGCGTCACGTTGCTGATCGCCGCCCACGAACCGGAACTGGCCCGGCAGGTGGCCCCGCGTGCGCTGCGGCTGGCGGCTGGGGTATTGCATGAGGAGTGAAAATCTAAGGGCGTGTTTCAAAAGGGTTTCAATCTTTCTTCGCCACCCAGAAACACGGGCTGTTAGCTCCTCCCCCCCTGCGGGGGAGGCTGGGTGGGGGGAAACGCAAACGCCTTTTCAACGCTGCCAGAATGAAAGAGGTTCCAGCTTCAGATCTTCCCCCCAGGCCCACCCATGAACAACATCTTTCACCTCGCCGCCAAAGATTTACGCGTGGCCGGACGCACGCGCGACACCCTCCTCGCCACTGCCTTCTTCGCCGGGCTGGTGCTGCTGGTGCTGGGGCTGGCGTTGGGTGGTAATGTGGGGCGCACGCTGTCCCAGACGGCGGGTGTGGCGTCCGGCGCAGTCTGGACGGCGCTGGCACTGGCCGCCGCCGTGGGCGCGCAGCGGGCCTTCGCGCAGGAGCAGGAGGCGGGAGCGCTGGAGCAGCTCACGCTGTATCCGGGGCCGCACGGGGCGCTGTATCTGGGCAAGCTGCTGGGCGTATTGGGGCCGCTGCTGCTGGTGGCGGCGTTCACGCTTCCGGCGGGGCTGTTGCTGTTCGGCGCGGCGGGTGCGGACTGTGTGCCGGGCCGCGAATGCGCGCCGACGCCATGGCCCCTGCTGGCTCTCGTCACGGTGTTGGGTGTGACGGGTTTTGCGGCTGGCACAACGTTTTACGGCTCCATCACGGTCAGCCTGCGGGCGCGCGAGGCGCTGCTGCCCGCGCTGGCCTTCCCGATTCTGGTTCCGGTGGTCATTGCCACCGTGCGCGCCACCTCTGGCCTGATTGAAGGCTTGCCCTTTGACGAGCTGTGGCCCTGGTTCGCCTTCCTGACCGCTTTTGATATCGGGACGATCATTCTGGCGACGCTGCTGTTTCCCTACGCGGTGGAGGGCTGATCTCTCCCCGTACAAAAGTACGAAGAGCATGTCCCACCCACCATTTGACACCCGCTCCTCTTCTGCTAGTATCAGAATATGAAGCGTCAATTACGTAATGAAGCCGATGCATATCCGGCCAGCGGACGCGGATATGTGCATGTCTGCCCGGACTGCGCCCTGCCGATGACCCTGCACGATCTGCGCGACGGCGATCAGGCGTACTGGTGCCACACCTGCGGCAAGGGCCACCGCGCGGGCGATCCGCCCATAGACGCGCTCAGGCCGCTGCCCCAGGCGGGATAACAGCGCAGGCCGGGGCGCTATGCTGGGCCGCATGACGGACCCAACCTCTTCGCAGGACCGCGCCGGGGCACTTTACCGTGAGGTGCTGGCCGGACAGGTGATCGCCGTGACCGGGGCCGACACGGGCTACGGCAAGACGGTCAGTACCGCCCTGGCGAAAACCGGGGCCAGCGTCGTGCTGATCGGCAACAACAGCGAATCGCTCTCGGCGCAGGCCAGTGCGCTGGAGCGCTCCGGCGGGCACGCCATTCCCATCAAGGCTGACGTGAGCGTGCCACTGGACTGGCTCAGTGCCCAGACCCGCATTCTGGAAATCTTCGGCGCGCTGCACGGCATCGTCCATCTGGCCGACAAGCGCACCAACGTCAGTTTCACCGCCCTCAGCGAGAACGAGTGGATGGAACTGTTCAACAGCAACGTCAAGAGCAGCGTCGCCATCGCGCAGATTCTGGGCCGCCGTCTGCCCGACACCTGGCTGACCATCATCGGCCCGCACGGCGACGAGCCGGGTTTGCAGGCCCACCCGCAGCGCGGCGCGATTCGCGGGCTGGTGGAGGCGGCGGTGCGCGAGGAGCTGCGCCTGAACATGCTGCTGCCCTCGCGCGCCAGCAGCGGCGACGAGCTGCTGGACCGCCCCCTGTCCGACGCCGTGCTGGCCCTGGCCGCCCCCCGAATGCGCCACCTGCGCGGCAACGTGATGGACGTGCCGCTGCCCGCCGCGCCAAAGGTTCGCCTGCCCGAACTGATGAGCGCCGTCAACGCGCTGTGAGCCGAAGATGAAATGCCCGTACTGCTCTGCCCCCGATTCCAAGGTGGTCAACTCGCGCCCCAGCGACGACGGGGCCAGCATCCGCCGCCGCCGCGAGTGCCTGAACTGCGCCCGCAGATTTACCACCTACGAACGCGCCCAGCTTGAACCCCTGATGGTGGTCAAGCGCAGCGGCCCGCGCGAGGCATTCAATCCCGACAAGCTGCTGCGCGGTCTGAGTCTGGCCACCGAGAAACGCCCGGTAGAGCCAGAGGCCCTGCGTGCCTTCGCCTACGGCTTCGAGGACGAGGTGGGGGCCGCCGAGATCGCCAGCGAGGAGATCGGCAAGCGGGCCATGACCTTCCTGCGCCCGCTGGACGACGTGGCCTACATCCGCTTTGCCAGCGTCTACCGCGACTTTGACAGCCTGGAACGCTTTATCGAGGAAATCCGGGGATTGAAGGACCGGGAGGAGTAGGCTCTTCCGGCAGGCAATCCTGCCCAGGCAATAAAAAACCCGCCCTCTCGGACGGTGATGGCAATACCATAGCGCCTAATACAGCCGGTGTCAAATTTATACATTGCCCTAAAATTCATGTGCTGGGACGGCATAATCGAACTTCTTTCAGGAATCCGTTTGCATGTTCGCGCGGTAGAATGCATTCAATCCGAGATTCCGGGTGTTGCCGAAGCCCAGGGATTCGTAAAAGGCCAGTTGCTCCGGCCCGTCGTCAGTCAGGAGCGCCGTCTGCATGACGTGGGCATAATGGTCCAGCACGGCCCCCATCAGCGCGCGGCCCACGCCCTGGCGCTGCCAGTCGGGCAAGACCAGGATGTCCTGCACGAACAGAATGCTTACATCATCGCTCAGACCGCGCACCAGACCGACGAGTTCGCCACCCTCGTTTCGGGCGGCCCACACGAAACTGGAGTGCCGCAGGGCGCGGGCCAGTGCCTGCGGGTCACGGGTGTAGGCGGTCCAGCCTACCGAAGCGTAGAGGCGAAGCAGTTCGTCCAGTGCGGGGGCATCTTCGGCAGTCAGGCGGAAGGTCATGCTGCAAGGGAGGCCCAGCTCAGGCTGGGGCAGCCGGACCCGTGTCGTCGGGGCGGGGGATGATGGGCGTCTCGTTGGCCGGAATGCGGCCCCGCACGTCTTTTAACAGATCGGCAATCCGGGCGAAGTCGGCCTTCACGTCCCCCGTCGGCTGCACATAACCGATGATGCCGATGCGCCTGTGCTGCCAGTCCAGCGCGGTCACGGCGATGGGCACGCCCGCTTTCAGGGCCATGTAATAAAAGCCGGTCTTCCAGTATTCCGCCCGGTTGCGGCTGCCTTCCGGCGCGACAAGCAGCACTATTTCTTCCTCGCGCTCGATCACCGAGACCACCGCGTCCACGAAGTTGCCCCCCGCGCGGCGGCGGTCCAGGGCAATGCCGCCCACGGCGCGCATGAAGATGCCCATCGGAAAATTGAACAGCTCGCGTTTGCCTACCCAGTGCAGCGGAATGCGGGTGGCCCACTTCCAGAACAGGCCCGGCCAGAAGTCCAGATTGCTGGTGTGCGGCGCGGCAGCCGTGACGAACTTGACCCCGCCCATCGGCGGCGGCTCCAGCAGCGGCGTCCAGCCGGTCAGCCGCAGCAGAAAGAGTGATACGCGCGATCCCAGTGTGTGCGGGCGGCCCAGCCAGGTGACAGACACGGCCCGAGTATACGGGGGGCGTTCTGCCAGAACTCTTGCGCGGCCTTACAGGCAGATCAGGCCGCCGCGTTCGCGGAGCAGTTCAGCCGCCGTGATAGTGGTGGGCGGTCAAGGATCTGGCCGTTTGGTTGGCAAGGTCACGGGCCAGAACAACTGGAGACTATGACTCCTGCCCAATCTTTACTTCCACGCAGTCCCTCCACTCAGTCCCGCCGGTCCCTGACCTTCACCGGCACTGGCTGACGCTCCGGCTCCTTTTGAATGGAGGCCAGCAGCAACGAGAAAACGATAGCCAGTCCGGCGAACACGAGTTCCATAATTCAGTGTGATCTGTAGCGTCTGACATTTGAATCACGGGTCAGTTGTTAAGTCCAGCCCCGCTGCTGCTAGCGCCGCATCAAACTGCTCCGCCGTCACGGGCAACACGCTCAGGCGCGAGCCTTTGCGGGTCAGGGGAGAGTCCTCCCACTGGGGCAGCGTGCGAATAGTGTCCAGCGTCAGCACGGCGGGAAAGGCGCGCACGGCTTCTACCTCCACCATGCTCCAGCGCGGGTTCTCAGGTGAAGATGCTGGATCGAAATAGGCACTGGCCGGGTCAAATTGCAGATCGTCCGTGTGGGCGGCCCGCGTGACCCGCGCCACGCCCGCAATTCCTGGCGTCTTGCTGCGCGAGTGGTAGAAGAGGCAGAGGTCACCCACCGCCATCTGCCGCAGAAAATTGCGCGCCTGGTAGTTGCGGACGCCGTTCCAGGGTTCGCGGCCCACGCGTTCCAGATCGGGGTAGCCAAAGACATCGGGTTCGGATTTGAGGAGCCAGTAGTGCATCGGATCAGGGTAGAGCGGGGAGGGGCGGCAAGTCCTCGGTGTCGTCTCCCAGTTGTATACAGCCGTCATGAAACAATGCCCCCCATGACTCCCCAGCCTGTGCCACGCGGCCTGACCGGACACGATCAGGCTCGCGCCGACAACCCATGCGAGATGACCCGCACCTTTGCCGGGGCGGTACCGGAGAGCCGATGATCCTGGGCATCGACATGGGCGCGAGCAGCAGCAAGTGGGCGCTGTTCTCTGGTGGGGAAATGACGGCCAGCGGCAACTCTGCGCCCCTTTCCGGCCACCTGTACACGCCCGAAGCGCGGCAGCACATGGCCGCCGGGTTGATCGGGATTCGCGCCGCCGTCCCCGCCCAGCCTTCAGCGGTGGTGGTGGGCATTACCGGTCTGTCAACCGACTTTGTGCCGCTGATCAGGGAAATGCTGTCCAGTACGTTCCATCTGCCCCAGACGGCGCTGTATGTCACCGACGATCTGCATCTGGCCTACGCCGCGCATTTCTTACGGGACGGCCCGGTGGGCGGTGGCACGCTCGTCTATGCCGGAACCGGAAGCATGGCCTATCACCGCACCGTTTCCAGTTACGGTACAGCGGCGGACGAGGTGATCCGCGCGGGCGGTCACGGTTTTCTGATCGACGACGCGGGCGGGGCTTTCTGGCAGGGGCGGCAGGGCCTGAAAGCGGTGTTGCGGGAAGTGGATGAGGGGTGGGGCGAGAGCCTGCTGGCCTCCAGACTCTTCGGGGTGATCGGTTCCCAGCATTGGCCGGATATTCGCGCCTACGTGTACGGCGAGGGCCGTGCAGCGCTGGCCCGGCTGGCTCCCGCCGTGTACGAGGCGGCGGTGGGGGGCGATCCACACGCCCAGGACATCCAGCGCCGCGCCGGGGAGGAACTGGCCCGGCTGGGTGGGGCCGTGCTGAGGCGCACCGGAATCCCCCGACTGGCCCTGTGCGGCGGCAGTTTCAACCCGCTGGTGGCTGCGTCTTTCCACAGGCAATTCGTGGACCGCGACGTCATGTTCACCCCCACCGTCTCGCCGCTGCTGGGGGCACTGGCGCTGGCTCCGGCAGGCTGAGAACCACCCCCGCCGCGTCACCCCCCGCTTGCGTGCCTTTGCCTACCTTGCCCGCGTGCGGGCCGCTCTAGACTGCGCCCGTGCGCCTCTCGCCCTGGCTTCCCGTTCTGCTCATCCTGGCGCTGGGGGCTTACCTGTTGCCCAACTGGCAGCCGAAGTTCGATCTGGTGCCCAGAGGGTCACCGCAGGTGTCCGCCACGCTGCCGGGCACGCTGCCCGAGGCCACCCAGGCGCTGTTCGAGAAGGTTCGCCCCGCCACCGTGCGCGTCGAGAGCCTGGACCCCCGCACCCGTGAGGCGGGCATCGGCACCGGATTTTTTATCAGCGACACCGGGCAGGTGCTGACTGCCTACCACGTCGTCAGTCTGGGAACGCTGTTTCAGATCAGCACGCTGGATGGAAAGTCGTACCGGGCCAAAGTGACCGCTTTCGACGCGCGGGCGGACGTGGCTCTGCTGGAAGTTCAGGGGCGCGGCCCGTTCCCCTTCCTGCCGCTGGCCGCCCGCGCGCCGCGCGTGGGTGAAACGGTGCTGGCGGTGGGCAACAGCGGCGGAGACTTCCTGCAACCCCGGCGCGGCGAACTGCTGCGGCTGGGCGCGTCGGCGGGCCGCGCCGATTTCCCGCAGGGCACGCTGGAAATGAATGCCCCGCTGGCCCCCGGCGATAGCGGCGGCCCGATTATCGACGGACTGGGCAACGCAATCGGCGTGGTCAGTTACATCAGCGTGGACAGCAGCGGCATCACCCGGCGCAGTTACGCGGTCCCGGTGGTGGACGGCGACAACCTGATCACGGCGCTGCGGACCGGAGAGAAGCGCGACGTTCCGGTGTTGGGCATCAGGTATGACGGTGTCCACAGCGGGCTGACTACTCCGGCGGGAATGGTCATCGCGGAGGTGGTCGAGGGTAGTCCTGCGGACCAAGCTGGGCTTGTGGGAAGTGCCTACGATGAAAACGGCAACCTCCTGTCCCTGGGCGACATCATTACCACTGTGGGCGGCCAGCGAACCCGCGATACGAATGAGGCGCTCACGGCCCTGCGCAGCGCCGAGGTGGGCGACACGGTGACCATCGGTTACGTGCGGGGCGAGCAGCCGCGCGAGACCCGTATCACCCTGGTGGCCAAGGCGAGCCTGCCTGATCTGCGCGAGTAAAGACGGCATTACGCCGCGCCTACCCGCGTTTCATCCTGTCCCAGTAGGCTAAAAGGATGTCTAGCGCATTTATGAAAGAGGAAGCGGGCGTGCCGTGGACGCCGCCCAGCGCCACCCGTGCCTACCGCGTCGTCTGGACGGGCGACATAGATCCTGCAAGTGCTGCCCAGCCGGAAGTCATGCGCGAAACCGACGATCTGCTGGACGCGTTGCGCTGGCTGGCAGACCGCCCCCGCCCCGGCTTCGAGCTGCGCAGCATGGACGGCGAACTGCTGGCGACCAACGCGGCTTAAACTGTCCTGCTTACCACTGTCCTTCCAGCGTGATCCGCACCGTTCCTGCCAGACTCTGCCCTGGCGACAGCACCCGCATGTCCACGCCCGCCACGCCCAGAGAAGCCAGATTGAAGGCGTCGGTGGCGTGCGAGACGGGTTCCAGCGCCAGATTACCGTCGGGCGCGGTGAAGACCACCAGATGCGAATAGACGTTGTCGGCGGTCTGCACCAGCGCCCGCGCGGGCTGGCCTTCGGTTGACCAGTCCAGCCGCACGACGCCGTCCCAGGCGGTGTAGGTCCGGTCCACCTGTCTGGAACCGACAGGAGTGGGCGTGTGGAAATCCTCGTCGGGCCGGACCTCCCGTGAGCCGCCCACCGTCAGTTGCCGCTCGTCGGTGTCGTAGGTCAATGGCGCGTCAAATTCCAGCGCCGGATCGATGTCGTCCTGAAGGCGCTCGAAGTATGGGTGCATTCCGATTCCGGCGGGCATGTCCTGGGTGTCGGCGTTGGTCAGCGTAATGGTGGTGTCCAGATGCGGCCCGTGCAGGCGGTATTCCACGCGCGCCGTGAAGGCCCACGGCCAGTTCGTATCGCTGAACTTCCGGCTGTCGAAGTCGCAGATCAGGTGACTGTCGGAAGCCCGTGTGACCGTCCACGGGCGGTTGCGAACGTCGCCGTGCTGGGCCAGCCCATTCTTGGTGTTGGGTGCAAGCTGCACGTCCTGACCTTCAAAAGGAAAGTGCGCGTCCCGGATGCGGTTGGAAAACGGGATCAGCAGAAAGCTGGCGCACTGGCTGCTGGTTTTCACATCCGCCACATCCACGGCCCGCAGCACCGGGCGGCCCGACGCGGCGCGCAGGTTCAGGACGCTGGCCCCCAGATCGGGCAGCACTTCCAAGGTCATCGCCCCGCTGGAGACCGTCTCGGTGCGGTGGGGTTCAGGCTGGGTCATTCGGACTCCGATTGGATCGTTTGCAAAAACGATGAAATCCGAGCGGATGCGAGAAGGATAAGGACGGGTTCCGGGTGTGGAGTGAACGAACCGGAGCTTTCCCGATTTGTTAACGAAACAGACGGAATCCGTATCACGCCTTGCCGCGCCCGCGCATCACCTCATGAATCAGGATGCCCGCCGCCACAGAGGCGTTCAGGCTGTCCACCTGCCCGCGCGTGGGGATGCTCACCAGCACGTCGCATTTCTCGCGCACCAGACGGCGCAGGCCCTCGCCCTCCGCGCCGATCACCAGCGCCACGCGTCCGCTGAAATCGGTTTTGGTCACGTCCTGTGCGGATTCGCCCGCTGCGCCGTAGACCCAGATGCGGTCCTCTTTCAGGGCGTCGATCAGGCGGGGCAGGTTCTTGGTCTGCGCCACCGGCAGGAAGCTGGTGGCCCCCGCCGCCGTCTTGGCCACCACGGGCGACAGCGGGGCGCTGCGGCGTTCCTCCACCACCACGCCGTGTGCGCCCAGCACCTCGGCGCTGCGGATGATCGCCCCGAAATTGCGCGGATCGGTGATGCCGTCCAGCAGCACGATCAGCAGCTCCTCGCCCCTGGCCTCGGCGCGGTCCAGAATGTCGTCCACGCTGGCCCAGGCCAGGTCCTCCACCTCGGCCATCACGCCCTGGTGGGCGGTGGTCCCGGCCAACTGATCCAGTTCGATGCGCGCGGCGAACCGCAGGCGCACGCCGCTTTCCCCAACCTCAGCTTTTAGCTCGTTCACGAAGCTTTCCTCGACGCCACGCGCCACCATGACCTCGCTCACCCGCCCGTCTTTCAGGGCTTCCAGCACCGGATTCCTTCCATACAGCAACATGCTGGGCAGTCTAGGGCAAGCCGGCGCTGCACTGCCAGAACAGGAGCAAGACAGTAAAAAGCCCTCCAACTCGGGAGGGCCTGTGGGATGAGGAAGCGTTTACTGCTGCGCGGGCTTCACGAACGCCGCGCTGTCGTAATAGGTGCGGAACGCGCCCACCTTGCCGTCTTTGGTCTCGATGATGCTGACGCCCCGGTACTCGATGTCGTCCCCGTTTTTCAGTTTGCCCGTGGCATTCCATTCCATCACGCCCAGGCCGTCGCTCTCGTGGTGGTGGGTGAATTCGCTGTGGATCGTCTCGAAGTCGCTGAGGTACGTTTCCCAGAATGCCTGTGCCCCGTCGGTGCCTTCCCAGACTTTGCTGGTCAGGTTGCTCAGGGTCACGTCCCCGGCGTGCAGGGCCACCAGGCCGGAGGGGTCCTTGCTGGATTCGGCATTTTGCAGCGCGCTCATGAACTCTTCGGTGGTGGTCATGCCTCACCAGACCACCCGGCCCGCCCGCAGAGGGTGTGTGGCCTTACCTTCAGAAAGTTTGATAAAGCTGCGAACGCACTGCCCTCAGCGCTCCGCGAGCCAGGCCAGCAGCTCCGTCTCGGGCAGCGGCGGGCAGACCCCGTAGCCCTGCGCGGCGTCGCAGCCCAGTTCGCGCAGGATGTCCAGTTGCTCGCTTCTCTCCACGCCCACCGCCACCACCCTCAGACCCAGGCGGTGCGCCAGATCGATGGTGGAGGCCACCAGCGTGACCACTCTGGGGTCGCCGGGCAGGCGGGCGGTCAGGGTGGGGTGCAACTTGATGGTGTCCAGCGGAAAGCGGGTCAGGGCGCTGAGGTTGCTGCCCGCGCCGTCGCCGAAGTCGTCCACGCTCAGGCGTGCGCCGTGGCTGCGGAGCTGCCCCAACATGTCCAGCGTTTCCTCGCTGTGGTCCAGCAGGCTGCCCGCCGTGACCTCGATGTCCGGCGCGCCCTGAGCGCTCAGCAGCGGCAGCAGACGGCTCAGGCCCTCGCTGCGGCGCAGTTCTTCCAGACTCAGGTTCACCGAGACCTGCCATCCGGGGTGCGCCTCTCCGCACTCGGCACGCACGCGGTCCCGGCTGGCCACGGCTTCCTCGACCACCCACTCACCGATGTGCGTGATCAGTTCGCTGCGGCCCGCCACCTCCAGAAAGCTGTGGGGCAGCAGCAGGCCCAGTTCGGGGTGCTGCCAGCGCAGCAGGGACTCTGCGCCCAGCGCCCTGCCGGTCTTGAGGTCCAGCAGCGGCTGATACAGCAGCGTGAACTCACGGGCGGTCAGTGCGCCGCGCAGGTCCTCTTCCAGCGCGTAGGCGCTGCGGACCCCGGCGCGCAGGGCCGGGGTGTAGAAGCCCAGGCCGCCCCGGCCCTGCTGCCGGGCGTGGCGCACGGCGATCTCGGCGTTCGAGATGTTGTCTTCTGCGGTCCCGCCCAGCGCTGTTTCGCCCAGCGCAGCCACCCCCAGCGCAAAGGTCAGGGGCGTCTCGCGCGGGCCGCAGCGCAGCGGAACGCTCAGGGCGCGCTGCACGGCTTCCAGCGCGTCGTGGATGTCCAGCCCTGGCATCAGCACGGCGAAGGTGCCGCCTTCCAGCCGGGCTGCGCTGCCGCCCTTCCCACTGGCCACGTCGCTCAGGCGGGCGGCCAGACCGATCAGCAGGCGGTCACAGGCCACCCGGCCCAGCGCGGTGTTCAGGGCACCGAAACCGTCGATGTTCAGGCAGACCAGCGCGCCTGTGGTTGTTTCGGCTGCTTCCAGGGCCGCCAGGTCCTCACGCAGGCCCACGCGGTTGTGCAGGCCGGTCAGGGCGTCGTGGCGGGCGTCGTGGTGCATTTTTGCCTCGGCACGGCGCAGCACGGTCACGTCGCGCAGGGTCAGCAGCAGGCCGCCCGACTGCACGCTGCCCCGGTTGCCGGTTTCGCGGCGGCCCGCTTCCGGTCCCACCGGGGTCACGCGCAGTTCCATGTGGCGCAGCGAGTGGCCGGGCAGCGCCAGCAGCACCTCGCGGCACAGCGGTGACGGCAGGGTGCGCCAGTCGGGCAGCGCCAGCGGTTGCCCGTCCGGCGAGAAGACCTTGACCCCCAGTTCGCCCAGCACCCGTGTTAATCCCAGGCCCATCAGCCGGGAAGCTTCCACACCCAGCAGCACTGCGGCGCGCTCGTTGATTAACTGTGCCCGGCCAGCCGCGTCTACCAGCACGGTGGCGTCATCAGAGAGGGCCAGCATCTGCGTGATCAGGCCCAGCGGGGCCGCGCCGCCCACGGGCGCACCCACACTCTCGGCCACCAGCAGCCCGCTCGCCGCAGAGTGGCGCACGCTCAGGGTCAGCGTCTCGCCTCCCGCCAGGGTCAGGTCTGCCTGCGCCTCGCCCCCCGCTGCCGCCAGCCGCACCAGATCACGCGCCGCACCCACGGACGCGCCGTCGAAGCCGGGCCAGTCCCACAGGGCCGCGCCGATCAGTGCCGGAGCGGGCTGACCGGGAATCTGCGGGGCCAGTTCGCTCAGGCCGGGGCTGGCGTGCAGGACGACTCCGTCCTCGGTCAGCAGCGCGGCAGGGGTGCGGGTGTCCAGCAGTGCCGAGACCCGCGCGGCCCGCTCGTATTCGCCGCTCACGTCCTGCAAGGTCACCATCACGCCCGCGCCCCAGCCGCCCAGGTAGGGCCGAGCCTCGCCGCGCACCCAGCGTGGGGCGGTGTCTGCCTGTCTGGCGGAAAGCAGCGCGTCGGGCAAACGCACCGAGCGGCCCGCCACTGCGCCCTGAAGCGCCCCCAGCAGCGCCGGGTGTCCGGGCAGCACCTCGGCCACCGTGCGGCCCAGCACTCCGGCGTCGCTGATGTCCAGCAGTTCCAGAAAAGGTCGGCTGACCCGCCGGAACACCAGTTCGGGGGTCAGCCACGCGGTGGCCACCGGAAGCTGCGTAACCAGCACCTCGGCTTCCCGCCCCGCCCCGTCCGGGCGCGAGGCCGCCAGCAGCATGGTCAGCACCTCGGTGGCCGTGGCTGACACGGGCTTGCCTTCCGGCCCACCGTCGCTCCACAGCAGCCCCAGCAGTTCGCCGTCGCGCGACAGCCAGGTCATCTCGCCGCTTTCCAGCCACGCCTCGGGCGGCTCCAGCTCCGGGCCGCACAGCTCCATGACGTCGTCCTGAAGGTGCAGCACCGCGCCGCCCACCCGCGCCAGCAACGCCGCTTCCGGCGCGTGAACACGCAGCAGATCGCGCAGGGCGGTGTGCAGCGCCGAGCTGGAATGGTCCGTACCGGGCACATGGACCGTGGCCTGGGCTGGAGTCTGGAGTGGGGCGCTGATCTGAATGGGGGCCGGGCGGCTGGCGCGTTTCCCGGTCACGGGGTCCGGGGCCGCACGCTTGGATTTGGACAGGGAAGGAGTCACGCTGAAGTTACCTCGCGTCTGTAGACGCTTTTGAATGTTCGGTCCTGGTGGGAAGACGCAGCAGCGGGAAAAAGGACAGGAAGGAAGCGGTGGAAACGGGCCACGGCGGGCGGCGGACAGGGGTTGAAAAAAACAGACCGGGACGAACACGGAAGTTCAGTAAAAACGCAGCCACCCGGCAGGAAAGCGCATGGAAAAAATGGGGCAGCGGCGGGGGAAGGAAGGGCCGGTGATGATCACCTGAGGGTTATCCTGTCACCCGAACTCTTACCCCAATCATTCAAGAAAGTGCGTGAGATACGGCGAAAACTGACCTGTCAGTCATTCCGGCATCTGCTGCCGGCCTGCAAAATCCCACCCACACGCTCTTTTTGAGGTATTGAAGCTGGGTGGCGTGGGATCATGGATGCCCCCATCCCCCCCCATTGCAGCCGTCCAGGCGCGGCTTCCTTGCTCCAGGACCACGGTTACAAGTGGAAAATTTCACGGCGTCACAGCAGGCAGTAGCGCACGCCCCGGCGCTGGCTGATTGTGGCCTGCGGAGGCGGCATGAGGAGGAGCAGAGCAAACACGCGCAGAAGCCCATTTGCTTTCTGCGCGTGTCTGCTCTGAAGATCTGGCCCGAAAGATCAGTCCTGCCAGCGTTCCTCTTTCCAGGCGGCGGGCCAGACCAGATAGATGCCCGGATCGCTGGGATTGCTGGCCGCCACCAGTTTTCTGATCTCGCCCGCGTCCGGCTCGTCGATGACCCGCGTGAAGTCCGAGCCGTTCAGCACGGTCTCGCGCACCAGCCATTCGTGGTCCTGCGCCCAGCGCACCAGTTGCTCCAGCGCCTGCATTCCGGGCTGCCCGTAACGCGGCCCGAACGCCTGGGCCGCCACCGTGACCACTGGCCCCGCGATGAGGACCACCGCGTAGCCCGCGCGGTCCCGGTCTCCCTGCCGGTCCGTGACCAGGATGAGCTGCCCCACCGCGCCACCGGAATGGAACCGTTCCAGGTGCGCCATCATGGCGGTCAGCGTTTCCTGCGGCGCTCCGGGAACGCCCAGCGGGTCGGCAATTTGCAGGGACGCGGTAGTGTTCATGGCCGCAGTGTACCCAAGCGGGACGCAAGGGAGCGTGTGGCGAGAGAACACCCCATTCTCAGGCCCCCACCAGCCGCCGGATCAACGCAATCTGCCCAAAATGGTAGGCGTTGTGTTTGGCGACGCTGGCCGCGAGTTTGTAGCCCACGGTCCAGCCCGGCTCATCGGCAGTGGCCGGATAAAGGGTGCGCTCAAGCTCCTGCGCGTTTTGCGCCATCTGTCCCAGCCGTGCCAGATCGGCCAGAAATGCCTGAACCAGATGCGGCCATTGCCCAGCGGAAACGGCAGGCCAGAGGTTTTCTGGCGGCTGGAACGAGAGAGGCTCTGCGCTCTCGATCAGCCCCAGATTGAAGACGATGTTGGCGTGCATGTGCGCCAGGATGGCCGCGATGGAGTGGGACAGCCCTGGCGGCACGGTGACAGCCTGCTGAAACGTCAGCCCACCCAGCAGACGTTCGGCGCAGGGAAAATCGTGTTCGGCGGGGTCATCCAGCAGCAGTTGCAGCGTGGCTGGCGGCGGACCGAACAGCGTGTTCATGCCCAATGCTATCTCTGGAATTGGAGAATGGTAGCAGGTCTCAAGCGATCTTGCCTGTAGAGCGGTTTGGGTGGATCAAAGCCGCGCCAGAGCTTTTCCTACCGTCCTACTCTTCCTCGTCCGGGTAGACCTTGATGTCCGTGATGTGCGCGCGGTCCGGGCGCGTCAGGATATGGGCCACACTCTTGGCGAGGCCGCGCGGGTCGATCATGGTTTCCCATTTCAGGCCCGCGTCGCGGTTGGCCGGGGTGTCGATGGCACCCATCGGGTACAGCACGCAGCCGCGCACGCCCTTGGACTTCAACTCGTCGTTCAGGCTGTTCAGGTATGCCCCCAGCGCCGCTTTGCTCGCCGTGTACAGCGCCGCACCGGGGCCAGTATTGCGGGCGGCCTGCGCCGCACTGACGCCCAGGATGATGCCGTCCTTGTTCTTGATCATGTTGGGCAACACGCCCTGAACTGCGTGGAACAGCGTCAGGAAATTGGCGTCCAGCATGGCCCGCAGGTCATCTGTGGTGGCCTTCTGCACGGCCTGCATTGAGTAGGCCCCGGCGGTATGCACCAGGATGTCCACCTTGACCTTTTTCAGTTGCGCCACGCTGGCGGGGTCAGCCAGATCGACGTCGATCACTTCGGTGGCGGGGATGCGGTCTGCGGCGCGGGCCAGGGCCTCGCCGCGCCCCACCAGCACCATCTGCGCGCCCGCGTCGTCGAGTTCCTGGGCAATGGCAGTCGCCAGCGCGCCGCCCGCCCCTGTGAGCATTACTGTCGAGGAGCTGAGGTTAGCCATGCCTCCCAGCCTAGCGGGTTGAGGGCCGTGGGGTGTGGGATATGCAGAAAAGATTCAGTAGTGGGACTGAGAGTGAGCTTATTCCCCGTATCCCGCTGCCCGCACCGCCGCCCACTCGCCCACTCCCAGGACGAACGGCTGGCGCTGAAGGTCCGTGGTCACCTCCGGGCCGTCCGGCGACAGGTGGATGTCCACCTCGGTGCGGATGCCGAAGCCCTTTGCCGCCGGGTAGGTGCCGGGTTCCACCGTCACGGCCAGCCCCGGCGTCAGCGTGCGGGTGTCGTGCGTTTCATAGTCGTCCAGATTTGCGCCCGAGCCGTGAATCTGCACGCCCAGATCGTGTCCGGTGCGGTGGAAGAAATACGGTGCCCAGTCGGGTCCCATCGCGTCCCGTGCGGCGCGGTCCAGTTCCCAGCCCTGCAAGTTGCCCCAGCCTTCTGCCCCGAATCGGGTCTTCAGCAGGTCCAGCGCCGTGTCCCGCGCGGCCCGCACCGCTTCCCACGCGTCCAGATATTCGGCGGAGGGTTGCCCCGCGTGGCCCACCCAGGTCACGTCGGCAAAGGGGCGGCCCGATTCCTGCGCCCACAGGTCGATCAGCACACACTGGCCTGCCTGCAACACGGCATTCTTATCCCCGCCCGGCTCGTAGTGCGAGTCCGCCGCGTTCACGCCGAAACTCACATTGACCGGATGGCCCGCGCCCATGCCCGCACCCGCGATGGCGTCCATGATCAGAGACTGGACTTCCAGTTCGGTAATGTCCTCGCCCGCTTTCAGGCGTTCGTGGATCAGCCAGTAGGCGTCGTCCTTGGCCCGCATCAGCAGGGCGGCGGCGCGGCGGTGGGCGGCCAGATCTTCCTCAGACCATGCCAGGAAGGATTGCAGCAGGTCCGCGCTGCTCACGATGTCGGTGGCCCCTGCTGCCCGCACACGCTCAATCGTTCCGGCATCCACCCGGCTCACGTAGGGCACCGCCCCATTCGGGCTGTACTCCATCGCAATCCGCTGCCCGCTCACCACTTTTTTCAGCGCCGCGTCCAGTTCGTCATGAGAGCCGAAGGCACGGCGCTCGATGTCCCAGTCACGCGTGATCTCGCCCCAGGTGCCGCCCTCGATGTGGTTGTGCAGCAGCACCGCCTGACCCTCACGCGGCACGTACACGAAGAAACGGCGGGTCAGAAACGCGCCTCCTGGCATGTCCAGCACGCGGCGGGCGTGCGGGTTGAGGCCCTGGAAGTCGTAGATCAGCCAGCCGTCCAGGTCCGTGGCTTGCAGGGCGGCGCGCATCCGGTCAACGGGAGAGGTCATGCCTCCGATTATGGGGTGCGCGGCTCTGGTGGAGGGCGCAATTCCCCCCGCAGCCCCGCGATCTCGCCCCGCAGTTCCCGCAATTCCCGGCGCAGGGCCTCGTTGTTGATCTCGTCATCACCCTCTTCTGGCGGCGAATCCTGATCCGCGCCCACGAACAGGCTGGCCAGCGCCGCCGTGATGTAGCCGAAGACCGCGAAGCCGTACAGCGCCAGCAGAAAGGTCAGCGCGCGGCCCTCGGCGGTCAGGGGCCAGTATTCGGACCCCAGGCTGGTCAGCAGCATGCCCACCCAGTACAGCCACTGGCCGAAGCCCTGCGGCGCACCCGTCTGGCCCCCCTCGAAGGACGCCATACCCGCCGCCCCGGCCAGCGCCACCAGCGCAGTTGCGCCCACCACGAAACCCAGGCCCCGGCGGCGCAGGGTGCGTTGCAGGGTCCGCAGCCCCCGGTTCAGGCTGGTCAGGATTCGCAGCAGGTTGGTGCCGCGCGTCAGGCGCAACACCCGCAGCGCCCGCAGGCCACGGAACAGCCGCAGAATCCTTAGCGCGGGCAGCATCAGGCTCAGGGCGGTCAGCCAGTTTTTCTTCAGGTACTCGGACTTGTCGGGCGCAAGCACAATCGCCAGCGCGAAGTCCAGCACGAACAGCCCCCAGATCACGTTGCTGACGATTTGCAGCAGCGGTGGCAGTCCCTGCATCAGGTCCAGCACCAGCAGCCCCAGCCACGCGAAACTGAGGACGATCATGGGCCGTTCCAGCAGCGCGTCCAGATGGGCCAGCGCTGTCAGACGGGCGGACTTGAGTTCCTCTGGCGCGGGCGGAGGGGGAGGGGCGGTGTCGGGCATGGGCTTCAGGGTAAGGCGGCTGGAGGGCGGGCAAATGGGCGCAGTCTTGGCTGTTTACCACGCCCCACGGAACACCCCGGCAACCGTGTGGACATGCCCCGCCGCGTCCCCGCCCACCCGCGCCAGATGGCGGCGCACCAGCTCATAGCCCAGGCTGTAGCCGCTCCAGCGCGGCAAATTCTCCACCTCTGAGCCGTAGAACCACGCTCCGAAGCTGTGATCGCTACGGTTCAGCATCGGTAGGGCACGCACCCATAGGGCGTCCAGATCAACCCCGGCCCGTGCGTAGGGTGGCGGCTCCCCACCCCGTTCATCCAACTCGTTCGCCTGAGCCAGCCCCTCGCTGACCAGCACTTCCAGCAGGGTGGAACCGTAACCCGGCCCCTGCCAGCGCCGTGCGTGGTGCAGTTCGTGGGCCACCGTGGCGGGTAGTTCGGTGCGCCAACTGGCGGCAAAGTGTGGGTTGTCTGGGTTCAGGGTGATCTGCACCAGATGGTCCAGCGGCGCGTAACCGTGGATACCCGTTTCGGGCAAATCCCAGGGCGAGACGGAGACGGCCACATCCACTCCGTCCAGCCCCAGCCGCGTGGCCTGCCGGGTCAGAGCAGCCTGCGCCACCTCTCGCACCTCGTTTTCCAGGATGGGGGAGAGGTGGCCGCCAGCGTTCATGACGTGCAGGGCGTTGGGCATGGCCCGATTCTGACGGGTTTCTAGCGCCCCGGTTCTGGCGTCGGTGGGGGAAGTGTCAGGACCAGTTGGTGGGCGCGGGCGTGACTGGCATTCCAGGCCCGTGGGTCGCGTGGCGCGTCGTACTGTTCGTGCAGAAGGTTAATCACGTCCTGGCGCGAATTCTGGCAGCCCTTGCCCTGCGGGCAATCCTGGGTCAGGGCGTCCAGATGGGTCACGATGGTGGGGACGGCGTCGGCCCCCAGCCCCAGCAGGGTCGGCACGCTCACGTCCTGCGGGGTGCTGCGGAGTTCGTTGGTCACGCCGCCGACGGCACGCTCCACATTCACGCGGGCGATCAGTGCGCCGGGGTTCAGGGCGGTGGTGGTCAGCAGCACGCCGAATCCCATCAGCAGGGCCGGGTAGGCGAAGCGCTGCGGGCGCGACTGCCATAGCAGATATGCCAGCCACACCAGGCACAGCGCCATCCAGACCAGAAAGGCCGCGCCCATCACGCGGGTCTCGCTCAGGCCGTAGGCCAGCCCGTACAGCCGCCAGCGGTTGGCCGCACTCAGCAGCACCAGCGCCAGCGGGACGAGAACGGCCAGATTCAGCAGGCGGTACGACAGGCGGGTGCGGACCTCCTGCCGCGTCAGGGCGTGTGCGCCCAGCAGCAGGGTCAGGCTCAAAAAGGCCACCGCCATCAGTTGCCCGAAGCCCTCGCGGATGTACCCCGCGAAGGTCACGCCGTCCGGCAGGCCGGTGCCGCTCAGGTAGTACGGCAGTTGCGCCAGCAAGAAGACCACGAACAGCGCCGCCAGGGACGCCAGCGGCAGTCCGATCTCGGTCAGCCCCAGCCGCGCCACGTCGGGTCCGGTGCGCGGCAGGAGGCTGGGCCGCAGCGCCATGACCGCCGGGTAGACCAGCCCGCCCGCGAAGGCGCACCACAGGGCCAGTTGAAAACCGTCGCTCCACAACCGGTCCAGCCGCCAGTCCAGCACGCCGCCCAGCAGCCCGGCAAAGCCCGCGTCCGCGCCCGCCAGCAATCCGCCGAACACAACCAGCACCGGCAGGGTCAGCAGCACGCCCACGCCCCAGCGCCTCAGTCCGCTGCCCTGCGCGGGCCGCAGCCGTGCCCAGGGCAGGCGTTCAAGCAGTGCCAGGGGGCCGTAAACGAAGCGCAGGCCGCCCGTCAGGCCCGCGCCCACGGTGGCCCATAGGCTCCAGCCGCCCAGGCCGGAAAAGCGCAGAAACGCCGCGCCCAGCAGCAGCGAGAGCCACAGCGCGGCAGCGTTCAGCGCCCCCAGGTCCCCCGGCACGTCCCGGACCGCGCAGGTGGTGACGGCCAGCAGAAAGGCCGTGCCCAGCAGGGTCAGGCCCTCTGCCGTGGGCCGCTCACCGCGCCTCCGCAGCGCCCACAGGCAGGCGGCCACGAACAGGGCCACCCAGATGGGAACATTCACGCCGAACACGTCGCCCCGTGCGCCCGTCAGAATCTGCGCCGCGACGCCCAGTCCCAGCGCGATCAGAAAGGGCGCTGCGGTCCGTGCGGGACGGGGAACAGAGGGAACAGGCGTGGAATGCCCGGAAGTGGTGGGCGGGGCAGCGGGTCCAGCCATCGGGGTTCCGGTCATGCCCGTACCGTAGCGGCGGGCCAATGGTGATGTCGTCCGTCTTTGGGGTGATGGAAGAGGTTTTGTGGGCCTAGCCTCCCCGCGCGAACCGCCGTTCCAGACGGCGCTGCACCACTTCCAGTGCGCTGGAGATGGCCCAGTAGATCAGCGCGGCGGCCAGATACGGGCCGAACGGCTCGAAGGTGCGGGCGATGACCAGTTGCGCGCTTCGCAGCAGTTCCACCACCGTGATCACCGACACCAGCGAGGTGTCCTTGACCAGCCCGATCAGGCTGTTGCCCAGGCTGGGCAGCGCCACCCTCGCGGCCTGCGGCAGGATGATCAGCCGCATGGTTTCGGCCTTGCTCAGGCCCACGCTGTACGCCGCCTCGTGCTGGCCCTTGGGAATGCTCAGAATCGCGGCGCGGATGGTCTCGGACAGGTAGGCGGCGGCGTTCAGGGTCAGGGCCAGCACGCCGCCCACCACCGGATCGAGGACGATGCCGAAACTGGGCAGGCCGTAATAGATCACGAAGATCTGCACCAGCAGCGGCGTGCCCCGGATAAACGACACGTACAGACCCGCCAGCCAGCGCACCGGCCCCGGCGCGTACAGCCGCAGCAGCGTGACCGCCAGCCCCAGCGGCAATCCCAGCACCATCGCCGCCAGCGCAAAGCCGATGGTCAGCCGCGCCCCCACCAGCAGCGCGGGAACGGCGGCCCAGGCACTCTGCACGATCAGTTGAAGTTGTTCGGTGTCCATGCGGGGCGCTCCTTTGGAGGCGGTCTAAGGGTCAAACCGTCCAACGGTCTAACGGCCAGAAGAATAGGTCACTTTCGCGGTCAGACGATTAGACCTTTTGACGTTTAGACCCGCCCGCTTCCCAACGCAAACCCCTCCCCACTGAACTGGGAGGGGTCCACGCGCACAGGCGGGCGCTCAGGGCTTGCTGACGTCCTGCCCGAACCACTGCTGGCCGATCTTCGCCATCGTACCGTCAGCCTTCATGCCCTTGAGGGCCGCGTCAATTGCGGTTTTTAGTCCTGTATTGGTCTTCTTGATCGCTATGCCCATGCTGTCCACCGAACCGGCGTCGCCCACGCCCTTGATCGGCAGGCCCTGCGATTTGGCGAGGTAGCCGATCAAGAGGCGGTCATTGTAAATGGCGTCCAGGCGGCCACTGGACAGGTCTGCCAGATATTCCGGGGTGCCGGGATACGTCACCACGGTGATGCCGCCCGCGTCGCGCAGGTCTTTTTCAAACACGGTACCCAGCCCGACGCCCACCCTCTTGCCTTTCAGGTCCGCCAGCGTGTTGTAGTTCTGCCCTTTGGTGGTATGGACGGCAATCTGCGGACGGCTGAAGACATAGGGATCGCTGAAGCCGATGCTCTTCTGGCGCTCGGCGGTGATGCCCACCTGATTGATGATCACGTCGTACTTGTTGGCTTGCAAGCCCGCCAGAATGCCGCTCCACTCGGTCAGCACGAACTCGGGCTTGAGGCCCAGTTTGGCGGCCAGCGCCCGCGCCACGTCCACGTCAAATCCGGTCAGCAGGCCCTTGTCGTCCTTGAAGGTAAACGGGGCGTAGGTGCCTTCCACGGCGATTTTCAGCACGCCCTTGCTCAGGGTGGGCGCGGTCTGGGCCAATGAGGGCGTGGCGGCGGCCAGAAGCAGAGCAGTACCTAGAACCAGACTGGGACGGAATGCGCGCATGGCTTCTCCTTGAACACGGCCCATCGGAAGCGCCGTCAAGAGGGTGGGGGAATTGCACTGGCCCGATACAGGAGGAATGGAGCTGACTATAAGCCTCCTGGGAGGGGGTGCTGGTCTGCTGTCTGGCGCACGGCCTGAGGCGGCAGCGCGAAACGGGGCAGGTGCCAGGGATGCCTTTCACCCAGCGCGTGCGCCGCCAGCAATTCTCCAAGCAGCGGCGTGAACTTGAAGCCGTGTCCTGAACAGGGAGAGGCCAGCGTGATCTGCGGGCAATCCGGGTGCGGCGCGAGGATGAAATCGCCGCCCGGCGCGCGGGTGATCAGGCAGGTTTGCCGCTCCATGACGGCGCTGGCCCCCGGCAGATAGCGCCGCATGAACGTGTCGGACGCCTCCACAACCTGCGGCGGAACTTCAAGTGTGCGGTCATCGCCGCTGGTGACGGGGCGCACCACATCCACGCCAATTTTTACGCCAGGGACGCCGAAAGCTGGAAAGCCGTACGCCTGAAATTCATCGTCATGGGTGATGAAGACCGGGAAGCGTTCCGGCTGGAAGGCCGCCAGATCATCCGGGCGGTAAAAGCTGGAGGCCGCCAATGTGACGCTCAGCGAGGCTTGCAACCCCGGAACCAGACGCGGCAGCCACGCGCCCGCCGCCACGATCAGGTGGTCACAGGTGATTGCACCCGTGCTGGTCCGAATGGCGGGTTGCTGTCCTCCCTGTATCTCCAGCGCCGCCACACCCTCCAGCACACGCGCCCCGTGTTGGCGGGCGAGATCGGTCAGGACCCTCAGCGTGATCTGCGGGCTGACGATCCCCGCTTCGGACGAGTACACCGCTTCCCAGTCGGGCGGCACCTGCCACTGTGGAAAACGCTGGGCCAGTTCGCGGCGGCTCAGATACTCGGGGGCCGCGTCCAGCGCGCTCAGCGAGGCGTGAACGGCTTCCAGGCTGGGCGTTCCAGCGGGGCCAAGGTCAAGGCCCCCGGTGCGCCAGTACAACTGCTGTCCCGCCTCACGTTCTAACGCCCGCCACGACGCCAGCGCTGCTTGGGCCAGCCCGGCGTAGTCGGGTTCCTCGTAGGCCAGCCGGAAAATCCGCGACGGCCCGAAGCTGGAGCCGCGCGTGTGGCCGATCTGAAACTGCTCCAGCAGCAGCACGTCCTGCCCGCGCCGGGCCAGCGCATACGCCGCCGCGCTGCCCGCCGCCCCCGCGCCGATGATCAGATGCTGGACGTGCTGGTTCATGGTCTGATTTTAAGGGTTGCCAGCAAAAACCCCTCCCCGTTGGACCGGGAGGGGTCTGCGCCAGAGGGCAGAGATCAGGGTTTGCTGACGTCCTGCCCGAACCACTGGCGGCTGATCTTGGCATACGTGCCGTCGGCCTTGATCTGCAAGAGCGCCTTGTCCACCGCCGTTTTCAGGCCCGTGTTGGTCTTTTTCAGGGCAATGCCCACCGCTTCCGGCTGGCCGATCACGCCTGCGCCGCGCACCGGCAGGTTCTGCGACTTGATCAGGTAGCCCACCAGCAGGCGGTCATTGTAGGCGGCGTCCAGACGGCCCGCTCCCAGGTCCGCCAGGTATTCGGGTGCGCCGGGGTAGGTCACCACGTTGATGCCGCCCGCGTCGCGCAGTTGCTTTTCAAAGTTGCTGCCCAGGCCCACGCCCACGCGCTTGCCCTTCAGTTCGGCCAGCGTCTTGGGGGCGAGGCTGCCCGCCTTCTTCACGATGATCTGCGGTGAGGAATACGCGTAGGGCGTGCTGAAGCCGATGCTTTTCTGGCGCTCGGCGGTGATGCCCACCTGATTGACGATCACGTCGTACTTGTTGGCCTGCAACCCGGCCAGCAGGCCGCTCCACTCGGTCAGCGCGAATTCGGGCTTCAGGCCCAGCTTGGCGGCCACTGCCTTGGCGATATCCACATCAAAGCCGGTCAGCACGCCCTTTTCATCGCGGTAGGTGAAGGGCGCGTAGGTGCCTTCCATGCCGATTTTCAACGTACCCTTGGAGAGGGTGCTGGGCGTTTTGGTTGCGGGCGCGGTGGCGGCGAGGCTGCTGGAGGCGAGGACGAGGGCGGACATTAACAACAGGTGCTTCATGGGACTCCTTGAGGGGTTGAGGCTGGGGATCAGGTCAGACGTACTGAATCTCTGATCGTTAAACCAGTTTATAAAACAGAGCGGAATTAATTGTGAACCAAGTGATGTATGGGCTTGAGCGAATCGTCATGTTCGCCTGTCGCATCTCGCCTTCCGGTACGGTTGCCCCGCCCCCGCAGCCCTATGCTGCCGAGCATGGCCTTTCCCGACATTCAGAGCTTCATGCGCCTGCTGGAAGAACGCGGCGAACTGCTGCGCGTCTCCGCCCCGGTCAGCCATGACCTTGAAATCACCGAGATCGCGGACCGTCTGGTCAAATCCGGCGGCCCGGCGGTGCTGTTTGAAAACGTGCGCGGCAGCGAATTTCCGGTGGTCATCGGCCTGATGGGCACCCGCGAACGCACTGCTTTAGCGTTAGGGGTCAGTGATCTGGACGATCTGGCGGCGAAGGTCCGCGCCCTGATTGACCTGGGCGGCGGCGGCAGCAAACTGGGGCTGCTGAGCAACGTGACCAAACTCAAGGACGCCATGAACCTTCCGCCTAAACGGGTCAGGACTGGCCCGGTGCAGGAAGTGGTGTGGCGCGGCGACGAGGTGGACCTGTCGCGCATCCCCATCCTGAAATGCTGGCCGCTGGACGGTGGGCCGTTCGTGACCCTGCCGCTGGTGATCACCAAAGACCCCGAAACCGGCGAGCGCAACATGGGCATGTACCGCATGCAGGTGATGAGCAAGAACACCACCGGGATGCACTGGCAGCGCCACAAAACGGGCACCAAGCATCTGGAGAAGGCCAAACGGCTGGGGCAAAAGCTGGAAGTGGCCGTCGCTATCGGTGGCGATCCGGCACTGATCTATGCCGCTACCGCGCCTCTGCCGCCCATTCCCGGCTTGGACGAATTTGCGCTGGCGGGCTATCTGCGCGGGCAGCGTTACCCGGTCACGAAGGGCATCACGGTGGATCTGGACGTGCCCGCCAACGCCGAATTCATTCTGGAAGGCTACGTGGACCCGTCCGAGGACTGGATCATGGAGGGGCCGTTCGGGGATCACACCGGCTTCTACACGCTGCCGGACCTGTACCCGCTGTTCCATGTGACTGCCGTGACCATGCGCCGCCAGCCCGTGTACCCTGCCACCATCGTGGGCCGCCCGCCGATGGAGGACGCCTACCTGATCGAAGCCTCCGAGCGGCTGTTCCTGCCAGCCGCGCAACTGATCATCCCCGAGATCACCGATTACCATATGCCCCCGGCAGGCGTGGCGCACAACCTCGTCTTCGTGGGCATCAACAAGGGGTATCCGGGGCAGGCGTACAAGGTGGCGAACGGGATGTTCGGTCTGGGCCAGATGATGTTTGCCAAAGTGATCGTGGTGCTGGACGACGACGTGAAGGTCAATGACTTTGAAGCCGTGTGGCGTGCCGTGGCCGAACGCGCTGTGCCGGGCCGCGACACCCTGACCACGCGCGGCCCCACCGACGTGCTGGACCACAGCAGCCGGGGCTGGGGCTACGGCAGCAAGCTGATCATCGACGCCACCACCAAGCGCCCCGAGGAAATCGGCGGGGCCGAGTCCAGCCGTGATTTACAGGCGGGCGATCTGGCGCATGAGACGGTCTTCAAGCCGCACGCCGCCGCCGATCTGCCGGACTTTGAAGGCGTGGTGGCCCAGCGGCAGAATGGGGACGGCTACTGGCTGGTGGCCCTGAACAAGACCCGCCCCGGTCAGGCGCGGGAACTGGCACAGGCATTTGCCGCCCACCCTGCCGCCGCCGGAGTGCGTCACCTGCTGATCTGCGACGAGTTTACCGACGTGAACAACATTCAGGACGTGTGGTGGACCATCCTGAACAACATCGACCCGGAGCGCGATGTGGTCCGGCACGGCGCATTGCTGACCTGGGACGGCGCACGCAAATTGCCGGAAGAAGGTTTCGTGCGCCCCTGGCCCCCCAAAATTAATATGGACCCGGCGGTGGTGGAGCGGGTTGAGGCGATGTGGCATGTGTACGGCTTGCCGGAGCAATGGCGCTAGGCGGTCCTCTGGAACAATGAAAAGCAGGTCAGGACGGGGATGGAGCCGTCCTGACCTGCCTCTTTGAGAAGTGCTGTTTTACCAGCGGTACAGCACGTTCGACTTGCTGGTGATCACGTTGCCCTGCACGGCGCTCTGCACGGTCTGGCCGTCGTAGCGGTTGATCAGGTCCGCCATCAGATCGCTCATAGTGCCGATCATGCCGGACATCATCTCGCCGGTGTCCATGCCCTCGTCGTCGTATTCCATGTCCATGTCGTCGCCCGTCTCTGCCGTGTCGGTCTCGGCCATCTCCTCATCCATCATTTCGCCGCCTGCACCCAGGTTGCTCATGATGGCTTCCGAGAGTTCCTCGCCGCTGATGTCTTCGGGGTTGGGGGCATAGGTCCACCCGGCAGAAAAGCGCGGCTCGATCCCGGCGGCCATGAAGCCCGCGTCCTGCGCGAGTGGCGCGGTTCCCTCATCCAGCGCGGCGTCCAGAGCCGCCTGGCTGAACGCCGTGATCAGGTAGTCACCCCGGAAGGCATAGACCATCTTGAGGTTGCCCAGCATGGCGTCCACCATTTTCAGGCTCCCGCTGGCTGCCGCGCCCCCGGCTGCCGCCGCCGCACCCATCTCGCCGGGCAGGCTGCGGCCCACGGTGCCGAACAGGTCGTCCTTGAGCAGTTTTTTCAGGCTCTCAGACGCCCCCGCGATGGCTGCGTTCACGCTGTCGGCGTATTCGGGCATCTGCGCCTGGGCCGCCGTCATGTCCGCGACGCGCTGATAGCTCACGGTGTAATCCAGGCTGGCCAGCGGGTTGCTGACGTCCAGGCCAGACTTCATGCCCCCGGCCAGCGTGACCTGCGCGCACTCGTGGCCCAGCCACGCCCCCGAGCGCTCCAGGTGGCTGGCGAGCTGGCTGTCGGTTAAAAAACCCAGCGGATCGAACAGGTCCACGCGGGTCAGCCAGCGGCCCAGGTACGCGCCGGATTCGGGCGCGCAGGCCGAGGCCACCACCGCCTCTGCGCCAGCGGGGATAATGTCCTGCACGGTAAAATCGGCGCTGTCGGTCAGGATGCGGTACAGCGGCCTGTCCTTGCCCTGCACGTTGGCGGCGTGGGCGGAGGCGGCAGTCAGGCCCCCGGCAGTGGTGGTAAAGCCTGCCGCGTACTGTCCCAGCGTGTCCAGCGCGTCCACCAGCGGCGAGAGCAGACGTGGCAGCGAGATTTCCTTGCCCAGCACGCCGCGAATGACCTTGGCGGTGGCCGAGAAGTTCAGGAACAGCGACAGCTCCTGCTCCCCCGTTGCCCGTCTGGGCACCGTGTAGGCCGCCGAATTCATCAGTCGGGGGGCCGCCTTGCCGCTCAGGCGGCCCAGGTAGCCCATCAGCAGGTCCTTGTTGGTGGAGACATAGACCAGTCCGTTCGCCATGCCCGCGAAGGTGCTGCCCTGCCGCGAGAAGGTGTAGTCGCCCACCCGCGCGCCCTTTCTGGGTTCCATCAGGCTGGCGAAGAACTCGCCGGAGAGCTTGTCCACCTTTGAAACCGCCAGCAGTTCCGGCGAGAAGGTGCCGCCCGCGTTGCCCACCGAAAAGACGCCTGCCACGGCTTCCTGGCCCAGCGAACCCTTGAGGATCTGCTGAAAACCGCCGACCATCTCGCCGCCCTCGTCTCCACCAGCAAAGCCGTTGACTGCCGAAACCAGCAGGCCAGAGAAACGGTCAATCGCGCCGCCCGCATTCTTCGTTTCCAGCGTCATCAGCGCCCCGGCGGGCAATCCCTCGGACAGGGAAGCGGCGCGGGCGGTGGAGGCCGTACCCAGCAGAAGGGCCGTCAGAAGCAGAGTGTTTTTCATTCTTACATCATAGGGAAACTGATGGGAAAATAAGTCGGCCATTAGATGTATGCGTCCCTTACCCCCCATCAGATGAACGGCGGGGGAGCAGCTATCCCCGGTCTGCGTCTCGTGCGCACGGTTCATGGCAGCACGATCCTGGGTTCCGGCCCCTTGCCGCGCACCAGACGCTGCACCTCGCGCAGGGTGGCCTCGCCATCGGTCTGGACGCCGTGCTTGCGGAAGCTGGTGGCCAGACTCTGGGCGTCGCGGCGCAGCAACTGCTGGAAGTTGGGGTTCTGGCGGGTGGTCAGTTGCGGAAAGTCGATGATGATCACGGTGTTCTCCCACCACAGCAGGTTGTAGGTGCTGTAGTCGCCGTGCGCGTAGCCCAGCCGCAGCAGGTCGGCCAGCCCTTGCACGGATTGTTGCCAGGCGCTGCGCGCCTCTGCGGGGGTCAGGCGGGCCTCGCTCAGGCGGGGGGCCACCTCGTCCTCAGTGCCGATCAGGCGCATCAGGACGGCGGGAACGGTTTCGGCGCAGGCTTTGACGTTTGGACCCACCAGCGGTTCGGGCACATTCAGACCCGCACGCCACAGCGTCCACAGGTGCGCGTACTCGGCGCTGACCCAGTCGGCTTGCAGCATTTCCAGTCCCTTTTTTGTGCGGCCCTGCATCGCCCGGTTCGCCCGTTCGTCCAGAACCACCTGACCCTCGCGGTACACGGCGTCATTCCTGAAACTGCGGGCTTCCAACTCGCGGTACAGCTTGACCAGCACGGAGCCGAGCGGGCCACGGGCCACGTATGCGGTGGCCTCCTTGCCGCTTTTGAGTTCAGCCACGATCTCCGTGATGTGACCGGTGTCGATCAGACGGCGAATGGTGTCGTCCGCGATGTTTTCCGGGTCCTCGGCGGTCAGGTCATCCAGCTTGCGGCGGCCCAGCAGTCTCTTCTTTTTAAACCTGCTGCGGCGCTCCGGCGGGGTGTCCGCGCCTTCCAGCTCGCCGGACTCGTCAAGACCAGTCAGCCAGTGGGCGTTCATGGGTGCCCCTGTGAATTGTGCCGGGGATCAGGCCAGTTGTAGCCCGAATATGGAGGCGGCGATATGTCTTGGATCAGCAAAAGTACTCCGATTTGCGGGGGCTGGGGTTCCTATCCTCTGGGCCTTCGGAAAATCGATGATGTTGGTTTCAGTCATATGCGCACCTCCTTTTCGGTGATGGGCAGAGCGTAGCAGGCAAACGGCGGGCATAGGCCATCATGCCTAATGGGGGAGAGGTCACTTTCTCCTGACGCATGTGAGACACGACAAAGCCGCGCCCCCTGTCTGTCAGTGGGGGCGCGGCCTGCTTTGATCCTGCTGTGGACTCGTGTTTTAGAAATCTGTGCTTCTGAAGCTGGGGGAAGGCGGGGCTTCCTCCGGGCTGGCCTGCGAACACGCTGTCGGCGTTCCCGTTCCGGTGTAGGCATAATACGCCAAGAGCATAATCATGTCAAGCTGGTCTGTGTATGCAGACTGAGTATGAGGTGGTCTGGATATTCAGCCCCGGCGTCGGGGACAGAGGAAGGCCGGTATTCACCCGGCGCATATGCAGGAAATGCGCCATTTGGCTTAGGGCGGAAATTCGCCCCCCACCCGCCTTTCGGCCAGGATGTCGGCATGAACGATTCACACGAACACCCCCCTGGAGGCCGTTTCACGCTACGTCCTTTCCAGAATGCCGACGCATCTGCCGTTGCCCGCCTCGTCACAGACGGCGTTCGCGGTCACTGGACCTACCCACCGGAGCGCTTCCGCGAGAGTGCCGATCCGTTGCGCCGTCGCCTCGTCGCGCTGGCTGGTACAGAGGTCATCGCCACCGCCCACCTGCTGCCCTTTGGAGACGCCACCCCTGATGCCCTGCGCCTGGATCTGGCCGGAGACGGGGCCGCCTTTACGCCGCTGTATCTGGCGCATCTGGCCGATCTGCCCCCCGGTTTCTCACGGCTGCTGGGCGTGACCCGCGAGGATTTTGGTGAACAGATGGACTTTTTCGGTGCGGCAGGCTTTCGCAACGCCTGGCAATCCTGGGGCGCACATCTGGACCTGGAGGGATTTGATTTCGCCGCCTTTCAACCTCTGGAAGAACGCCTCTTTTTGCAGGGGTACGAGGTGGAGCAACTGTCCAAC
The DNA here is from genome assembly GCF_000701405.1 of Deinococcus marmoris DSM 12784. Classification (GTDB taxonomy): domain Bacteria; phylum Deinococcota; class Deinococci; order Deinococcales; family Deinococcaceae; genus Deinococcus; species Deinococcus marmoris. The sequence goes on along the minus strand of NZ_JNIV01000012.1, from coordinate 8,978 downwards.
GGTGCGCCGGAAGCCGACTGGACCGCTCTGTACGTCCTGCATGGGCGCGGGCTGGCCGACGCGCCGCGCAACCCCACCACCATCCCTGATCCCCTGACCCGAGCAGAACTGCGCGAGATGATCGTGCGCGAGGAAACCGCGTTCGTGGTGCGCTGGCGCGGCCAGATCGTGGCCCTGACCCGGCTGACCCCGCAAGGATCTGAAGTGGAGAGCGAGAACACCGTCACCCACCCGGATCACCGCTCACGGGGGCTGGCGACGCTGGTCAAGGCCCGCGCGCTGGCCTGGGCTGCGGGCGAGGGCTTTCTGAAGGCGGGCACCGGCGGCACGGTGTTAAACCTGCCGATGCTGCGCGTGAACACCCGGCTGGGCTACCGCGTGGAACGCATGTGGATCACCTGGGAGCGCGAGCTGGCCCTCCCCTCTCTATCTGTCCTGCCCCCTTTGGATTAGCATCGGCGTAAGGCCAAGTCAAGAGATGTGCCAAATGTAGCAGCGGTCATAAAGGACAGGCTCCTAGAATGGGCTGGATGCCCGAGAACGCCCTGCGCGAACGGCTGCTGGAAGCCACCCGTCGGCGGGGCTATCTGGTGCTGTGCGCGTGTTCGGTGGCGGTTCATGCGGCTATTTCCACACGGGAATTGCCGCAGGGCAACTGGCGGGCCGCAACGGTGGCCCTGCTGAGCGCCGCGCTGCTGCCCGTCATCCTGAGTCGCCGGGTCTCGGCGCAGCGGCTGGATACGCTGGTGGTGTGGTGCGCGAACATCGGGGCGGGCTATTTTCTGTGGGACTTCTCCAGCCGGGGCCTGGACCTGGGCGCGCGGGAATCGCTGACGGTCCCGCTCTTTTTCGCGGTGTGGTTCGGGCTGCTGCCGCTGAAACAGGCCGCCCTGCGCGGCGGGGTGCTGTATCTGGTTCTGGCTGCGCTGGTGCTGAGCCGCTGGCCCACCGATCCGGTGCCGCTGCTGTACACTGGCTTTCTGCTGTTTCTGATCGGGCAGATGACCGTGACCGTGCGGCAGCTTCAGCAGGAACTGTCGCGCACCGCCCGTTACGCGGATCTGGCCCTGACCGATCCACTGACCGGGCTGCTCAACCGCCGCTCGATGGAACGGCGGCTGGAGGACCACTACAGTCCGCAGGCCAGTGCGCCCCATGCTGCTGCCATCACTCCGCCCATCACTGGAGAGAGGGCTGCGCCCATCGGCATCCTGCTGATCGACGTCGATCTGTTCAAGGCGGTCAATGACGCCTACGGCCACGACACCGGGGACCGGGTGCTGGTGGCCGTGGGGCAGACGCTGCGGGCCTGCGCCCGGTCCGGCGATCTGGCGGTCCGCTGGGGCGGCGAGGAATTCGTGCTGCTGGTGGCTGCGGGCGAGCGCGCCGCGCTGGAACACATCTGCGCCCGCATTCACCGCGCGCTGGCCGAGCAGGACTGGCCGCAGGCCCTGCCCCGCGTCACGGTCAGCATCGGTGCGGCGCTGTCGAGTGAGGCGCAGGAAGCGGCAGAGCTGCTGAAACTGGCGGACTGTCGCCTGTACCGCGCCAAGGATGCAGGCCGTGCCCGGATGAACATGGACGACGTGCAGGCCAGCGATCTGACCGGTGAAGCCCGGTCCTTCAGCGCTGCGCCGCTGGAACTGACTCCTTCCAGATAACCCGGCGGCTGAACGGCGGCAACGTTGCGGCTGCGGGAACGCCGATGCCTGGAGACGCTGAGGGTGGAGACAGTGGGGACAATTGAGCCTGTCGGCGTGGCCTAGACTGCGCCTGTCTCTGGCAGACGGCTCCCCTCTCCGCGCGGGTTTTTCGCTGGCCGCTGCCGCCACACATTCATCAAGGAGTTGCCCCATGTCCTACCCCACCTCCCGCCGGATGCTGTTCGGCGCTGCCCTCGCTGCGGCGCTGGGCGTGTCCGTCCTGATTCTCCCAGTCATGGCCCAGCAAATGAATCACAGTATGCCCATGCCCGCTGCGGCGGCCCAGAAGTCCACTGGCACGCTGCCGATCAGGGCCATGAACGCCACCGTGGTGGCCGTGCCGCCGATCATCACGGAAACCAGCGTTTTCGGCACGCTGATGAACACCGGCAAGACGCCGATTGTCATCACTGGCGTGCGGGCCGCCGTCGCCGGTCACGGCATGTTGATGGTCACGAAGAAGGCTGCGGGCGGAATGCAGGGCATGAGCATGGCCCAGACCCTGACCATTCCCGCCGGGGGAAAGCTGGTCCTGAGCGACACGGGCGATCATCTGATGCTGATGAAGCTCAGGCGTCCGCTGAAGATCGGCGAAACGCTGACCCTGACCCTGAGTGCCAGGGACGGACGGACCTTCGCCCTCAAGGCCACCGTCAGGAAGCCCTGAGCGGATGACCGAACTGCCTGTCACCTCCGAGATTCAGACGGGTCCGGCCCGCCGTCCGTGGTACGTGTCGGCGCTGCTGGCCGTGGTGGCCGTGGGCCTGCTGCTGGGCGCGGCCTGGGTCTTCGCGCGGCTCAAGAGTCCCTACCCCTTTTACGGCACCGCCTACAACGGCAACACGGCGGCGGCGGGCTTCAAGGGCACCGATCAGGATGGCAAGCCCTACGCCTTCGTGCCGGGGCAGGGGGGCAAGGTCACGGCGCTGTTCTTCGGCTTCACGCACTGCCCCAACATCTGCCCGCTGACCCTGGCGTATCTGGACAAGGTCAAGGCGGCGCTGCCCGAGGGTGAACGTGAGCGTTTTCAGACCGTGCTGGTCAGCGTGGACCCGGCCCGCGACACGCCTGAGCGCCTCAAGGCCTACGTGGAATATTTCGGCAAGGCTTCAGGCATCTACATTCCCGAACCCGCCCTGAGTCAGGTGGCCCGCGATTACGGCGTCGGCTATCAGCGGGCGGAAGTGAAGGGCGCGGACTACCAGATGAACCACACCACCGCCACGTACCTGATCGACGGCTCCGGCAAGTTGCGCCTGTTGTGGGACTACACCCAGTTGCCGCAGGTGGACCGCGTGGTGGCCGATGTGCAGCATGTGCTGGAGACTTCCCCATGAAGGCTGACACTGTGAGGACGATGCAATGAGAACACCACCATGAGCGCCCCCGTCACGGTTCCCGGCTCCATCAACCTCGATCCCACGCTGACCGATCTGCTGATCCCGGCCCCCGATCTGGTGTTCCTGATTCCCACGCTGCTGGTGGCTGGATATTACGTCTGGCGCTTTATCGTGTCGCGTCGCAGCGCCGAGGGCCGTGCCCGCTGGCCGGTCTGGCGGGCCGTGCTGTTCGCGCTGGGCATGGTGCTGCTCCTGATGACCACGCAGAGCCGCGCCGCCACCCTGACTGGCAGCAGCATGGCGCTGTACATGGGCCGCCTGATGCTGCTGGCCGAGATCGTGCCGCCGCTGCTGGTGCTGGGCATTCCGCGCGGCGTGAAGATCAACCCGCGCGGCGCGGCAGCCCGCGTACTGGGCGTGCTGCTCGATCCGTGGGTGGCGCTGGCGGTGTGGGCCGCTGTGATCATCTTCTGGAATGTGCCCGCCGGGTTCAACGCCAGCGTGGTGACCAACACCGCCGCCGCGCTGCTGCCCGCGCTGTACCTGCTGAGCAGCCTGCTGGTCTGGAGCGTCATTCTCCGCCCGCTGCCGAACGTGCAGCCCGCCGGAATGGGATCGCGCGGGGGCTTCGGCCTGCTGGCGGCGCTGCCCATGATGGCGGTGGCCTCGGTGTGGCTGTACGCGCCGAATGTGCTGTACACGCCCTACGTCAACGCGCTGTGCCTGTGGAACCTCTCGCCGCTGCAAAACCAGCAGCTCTCGGGCTGGATCATGATGCTGGCCGGGATTCCGGCGCTGGCGCTGGCGTTTATCCAGTTGTTCCAGTGGCTGGTGGAACTGACCGGGGGCGACGAGGCGATGCCGCCCACCTGAGGGCAGCCACTCTTGCCCCATCCTGTGCCCGGTCAAACGGTGATTGGATGGGGCTTTTCATGTGGCGCGTCTTGGGGCCAGCTCGGCGCTGAAGGTGGTGGCGATTCAGATTCCAGCGTGGCAAGTGCTGGAGCGGATTGAGCCGAATGTTGATCAGCCGTCCGCCGTTTGCGAGAACGTGAGCCGGGGCGGACGCTTCCGCGCCGCAAGCGTGGATAATGCTCCTCTAGAGCAAGGGGTCACCCGGCAACCTGCCGATGCCTTACGCTACACACCATGCACTGCACACGTCATGAACTGCGTCCCGTGAGGCGCGAATGGAGGGGGGCCAATATGGGAGAAACAGCATGATCAGGAAAGAACGCGCGATTCTGGCGCTGGAGGACGGCACGGTGTACCGGGGCTACGCTTTCGGGCAACGGGGTGAGACCGTGGGCGAGGTGGTCTTCAACACCTCCATGACCGGCTACCAAGAAATCATGACCGACCCCAGCTACAACGGGCAGATCGTGACCATCACGTACCCGCATGTGGGCAACTACGGCGTGGCGATCTACGACATGGAGAGCAACAAGCCGTATGTGCGCGGCTTCATCTCCCGCGAGTTTAGCGGCGAATACAGCAATTACCGCGCCCAGCAGTCGCTGGAAGCCTTCATGCAGCAGTACGGCGTGGTGAGCATTCAGGGCATCGACACCCGCGCCCTGGTCCGCCGCCTCCGCACGGGCGGCGTGGTCAAGGGCGTCATCGCCCACCGCTCGTACACCCACCCCACGGACCCCTACGGCGAATTCTCCCCCGAAGAGGAAAGCGTCTACGTGCAGCGTGCCAGAGACCATCAGGACATCGACGGCTTTGACATGACCAAGGACGTGACCACCGCCCTGCCCTACGCCTTTCCCACCTTGCGCCACGGCAAGCGCGTGGTGTTAATGGACTTCGGGATCAAGCACACCATCATCGAGCGGCTCTCGGAGGTGGGCATCGAACCCATCGTGGTCCCGGCGCACACCACCCCGGCGCAGGTGATGGCGCTGCAACCGCACGGCCTTTTCCTCAGTAACGGCCCCGGCGATCCCGCGCCGCTGGAATACGCGCACAAGACCGCCTGGGAACTGATGGGTCTGCTGCCCACCTTCGGCATCTGCCTGGGCCACCAGATTCTGGGGCTGGCGGCGGGCGGTCAGACCTTCAAGATGAAATTCGGCCACCGGGGCGGTAATCAGCCGGTCAAGAATCTACTCACGGGCAACGTGGAAATCACCGCCCAGAACCACGGCTACGCGGTGGACCTGGAGAGCATCCCGAACGGCGCGTTCGTCGCCACCCACATCAACCTCAACGACGGCACGCTGGAAGGTATGGCGCACAGCCGTTACCCCGTCTTTAGCGTGCAGTACCACCCCGAAGCCTCGCCGGGACCGCATGACAGCCGCTACCTGTTTGACCGTTTCATTGAAGAAATTGACGCCTTTGACGGCGCAACCGGAACGCCTGCCGAGAAATCGCAGACCGGACGGCTGGGCGTTTAAGCCGCCTTCAGGTTTCCCAAAGCTCCAACCCGTCTCTTCTTACCGTCCACGCCGCAGCCTTGCATAAGACTGCGGCGTGCCTCATTCCGCACAATCCAGTCCCGTTCAGCTCGTCTGGTTCAAGAAGGACCTGCGGGTGGCGGACCACGCGCCGTTGTGTGAGGCGGCGGCGCGCGGCCCAGTCCTGCCGCTGTTCATCTACGAGCCGGAGCAGCTTGGACACGAGGAATTCACCGGACAGCACCTGACCTACCTGAACGACTGCCTGGGAGAATTGGACATCAATCTGCGTGGACTGGGAACGCCTTTGGTGGTGCGACACGGCGAGGCGGTGGAAGTGTTGGAGAAGCTGAGCCGCGAGCTTCCAATTGGCGGCGTCTGGGCGCATCAGGAAACGGGGAACGGCGTGTCCTTTGCGCGGGATCGGCGGGTGCGGGCCTGGGCGCGTGCGCGTGGGCTGCCGCTGACCGAACTGGCGCAGAACGGTGTGGTGCGCGGGATGCGGAACCGTGACGGCTGGGCCGATGCCTGGGAAGAACGCCTGGGAACGCCGCCTCTGCCCGCGCCGGAAAAGTTATCTGGAACGTCCATTTCACCCCGCCGGATCATGTCTCACGCTGAACTCGGTGTGGAGACTGATAACAAGATCATCCCCCCTGGCGGCGAATCGGTGGCCCGCGCCACCCTGGACTCGTTCCTGGCTGTGCGCGGCGTGAACTACATGCGCGAGATGAGCAGTCCCCTGAGCGCGGAGGAAAGCTGTTCGCGCCTGAGCGGCCCGCTGGCTTACGGCACGGTTTCCCTGCGAAGTGTGGTGAGTGCTACCCGGCAGCGCCTCGCTGCCGTGCGCGGTGACACCTGGGCCGATTCGCGCTGGGTGCGTTCGCTCCGCAGTTATGAGAGTCGGCTGCACTGGCACTGCCACTTCATGCAGCGGCTGGAATCCGAACCAGGGATGGAATTTCGCAACCTCAACCGGGCGCTGGACGGCTTGCGCGAGGACGAGTGGAATCCAGAGTTCTATGACCGCTGGGCGCACGGGCAGACCGGCTACCCCCTGATCGACGCCTGTGTGCGGATGCTGCGGCAGACCGGCTGGCTCAATTTCCGAATGCGGGCCATGCTCGTTTCGTTTGCCAGTCAGCATTTATGGCTGCACTGGCGGCAGCCGGGCCTGTTTCTGGCGCGGCAGTGGCTGGACAACGAACCCGGTATCCACTGGTCCCAGATGCAGATGCAGAGCAGCACCGTGGGCATCAACCGCGTCCGCATCTACAGCCCCACCCGGCAGGCCCGCGAGCAGGACCCGGACGGCATTTTCATCCGCCGCTGGGTGCCGGAGCTGGCGGATATACCGGGGGATTTTCTGCACGCGCCCTGGGAGTGGAGCGGGGCCGCCCGATTGAACTACCCGCCGCCCATCGTGGACGAGAACAGGGCCGGACGGCTGGCCCGCGCCCGCATTGCCGCCGCCCGCGCCTCGCCCGAATTTGAAACCGAGGCCAAACGCATCTACCACAAGCACGGCAGCCGCAAGAAAGCCGCCATCCGTGCGGAAAGAGTCGCGCGCGGACTGCCCGCCAAACCACCTCCCAAAAAGACGCCTACCAGACCGCCCACCCCCAGGAGAACCCCCATGAGCGATCAACCAGACCTGTTCGGCAACGCCCCCGACGCCGCCAAACCCATCATTCCCGCTGGCATTCCCGACTCATGGAAGGCCGCGCTGGAGGGTGAATTTGCCGCACCTTATTTCCACGAACTCAAGGATTTTCTGGTGGAGGAACGCGCCGCGCAGACCATCTACCCCCCTGCCGCCGATGTGTTCAACGCGCTGCGGTTCACGCCATTGGACAACGTGAAGGTCTTCATTCTGGGGCAGGACCCCTATCACGGCCCGAATCAGGCGCACGGCCTGAGCTTCAGCGTGCGGCCCGGCGTGCGCGTACCGCCGAGCCTCCAGAACATTTACAAGGAGTTGCAGACCGACATTTCCGGTTTCACGCCGCCGCGTCACGGCTACCTGCGGGCCTGGGCCGAGCAGGGCGTGCTGCTGCTGAACGCTGTGCTGACCGTGCGGGCGGGGCAGGCCAACAGCCACGCGAATAAGGGCTGGGAGGGCTTTACGGATGCGGTGATTAAAGCCGTGAATGCCAAAGAAGAGCGCGTGGTCTTCGTGCTGTGGGGCGCGTATGCCCGCAAGAAGGCCAAGCTGATCACCAATCCCAACCATGTGATCGTGGAATCCGCCCACCCCAGCCCGCTGAGCGTGACCAAATTCATGGGGACAAAACCCTTCAGCAAGGTGAACGCCGCGCTGGAAGAGGCTGGGGTAACCCCCGTTGACTGGCAGTTGCCGATGCAGGTCACGGAATAATGCCGGGCCGCACCGAAATCTTGCAGGAGGAATACCTGCGCCGCGAGGGCAACGATCCCAAGAAGTTCAAGTATTTCTGGCCGGACGGCACGCCCTATGAGGATGACGGCGGCATCACACGCATTGCCAGCCTCGCTGTACCACCCGCTTACGCCGATGTCTACGTCTCGCCCGATGCGGATGCCGAGTTGCAGGCGTTTGGCCGCGATGCCGCCGGACGCCTCCAGTACCGTTATCACCCCGATTTTGTGCAGGCCGGGGCGCTGAAGAAATGGCAGCGGCTGACGCGTTTCGCCACCGCTCTGCCCACACTGCGTGAGGTCACCACCTCCGATCTGCGTCTTCAGGGGCTGCCGCCGCGCAAGGTCATGGCGCTGATGACCCGGCTGCTGCACGTCGCGCATTTCCGGGTGGGCAGCGACGCCTACGCCAAACTACACAAGACCTATGGCCTCAGCACGCTGCGCCAGCGGCATGTCACGCTGGAGGGCAATCTGATCACCTTCAACTTCCGGGGCAAGCACGGCATCACGCAGAACAAGGCGACGCGCAACCCCACGTTGGCGGGCAATATCGGCAAGCTGCTGGAGCTGCCCGGCCCGTGGCTGTTCCAGACGGTGGGCGAGGAAGGCCGCCGCCGCGTTCACGCCCCGGAATTAAACCATTACCTGAAAGAGGTCATCGGCCCCTTTACCGCCAAGGATTTCCGCACCTGGGGAGGTACGCTGCTGGCTGCCGAGTATCTGGCCGAGGCTGGGGTGGCGGGAACCGAGCGCGAGGCCCGTAAGGTGCTGGTGGACTGCGTCAAGCATGTGGCCGAGGACCTGGGCAATACGCCCGCCGTCACGCGCGGCAGCTACATCTGCCCGGTGATCTTTGACCGCTATCTGGAGGGCAAGGTGCTGGACGACTACGAACCGCGCGCCGGACGCCTGCCCGCCGAACTGGAGGGCCTGAGCCGCAGCGAGGCGGCCTTGAAACGCCTGCTGGAGAGCGAGAAGGTGCTGAAGGTGGGGCGGCGCAGGAGAGCGTGAAGACCAACTCCGATCAAGTTATTTGCTAAGTTCGACTTTGTCCATTTTTTCAGGCGGCGCTGAGAGAAATCTCAGCGCCGCCTGAAACCATTTGGAGATGTTCAAAGTCCCAAAATGGT
>NZ_JNIV01000011.1 GCF_000701405.1 Deinococcus marmoris DSM 12784 | reverse complement strand
GGAACGTGTCAGGAGCAACGATCCCAAAAATACGCTCAAACGTATCCTGGCTGGGAATACCGCCTTGCAGCCTCAGAAAACGGCGCAACCACACTTGTCGGTGAACGGCAAAGGTGTGAATCAAGGCGTAGTTCGTTGCCCCACAGATCACCGCCAGAACGCTGATCACCAGAATGTCGCACAGCAAATGTCGAATTCCCCGTGCCTGACGGGGATCATCAAGGGTGGCAAAGGTGGCGGTCAGCGTGATCAGGTCTGCTTGACGAATAATTTTGGATGACACCCACCACCCTACCCTGACTTTGCGGTAGCCCTGAAGCCCTGCATCACCCGGATGCCCGAGAGTCGGTCCGCCACGGTGGCCGAGAGGTCTCCCAGACGGCTGCGGGCCGCGCGGTAGGCCGGGCGCACGGTCTGGTTGTAGCGGGTTAGCAGCAGGGCCACAGCGATCATCGGCAGGACCACCACCGCGCCCAGCAGGGGTTGCAGCGCGATGAAGATGCCGATGACCCCGACGAGGCGCAGCGCGTTGCCCAACACCGTGTTGATGCCGCGCAGCAGCACGTCCTGAATGCCGTCCACATCCGCCGTCACCCGCGCCAGCAGGTCTCCGGTGCGCTGGCCCTCGAAGTACGCCGCCGACTGGCCTGCAAGTTTCTCGTACAGCCTCAGGCGCAGGTCCAGCGTGAGCTGCTGTCCGGCGCGCTCCAGCAGCAGGCCCTGAAAGGCCGAGAGCAGTTGCTGAACGGCATACACGCCCACCAGCAGGGCCAGTTGCCACGCCACGAAGTTCCAGTCGCGCTGCGCCAAGCCCACGTCCACCACCCGGCCCCAGACCAGCGGCGGGTACAACTCAGCCGCGACGCTGCCCACCAGCAGCAACATGCCCAGGCCGATGGTGGCGCGCTGCGGCCACAGCAGGGCGTAAAGACGGCGGATCGTGGAGCGGGGCGGCGGAGTGGGGAGCATGGAACACCTCTGCGGGCACGCTCAGGCTGTTGCCAGAGGCCACGCGGGGCCAGGATACGCGCCGGAGACGGGGCCACTGGTGGGGGGGAGTACAGGTCTGGTCCCAGTTGACCTCGGGTTCGTCGGCCTGAAACTGGAACAGCCCGCACCGAAATTGCCCACCGCGCTCCCCAGGCCCGGAGCCGTTCGGGTATGGATCGCAAGCCTGCTAACTGCCGATCATGACCGCTTTGGTCAGTCCGATGACCAGCCGATGCAGGTTGATACGGACTGCGTTTGTAACGCGGTAGAAATCGGGACAGCTCCGATCACTACACCCCACGCCCGGAGAGATGTTGTTCACCTCTTCGATCTCGCCATGAATCTGGGTGATGCAGAGATCTCTCTCATAAAAGTGATAAGACCGATAAACACGGCGTTTTTAGCTTCTCCCTCCTTGCGGGGGAGGCTGGGAGGGGGGAACCGCAGACGCCGTCCCAGCGCAGCCAGAGAAAAATGACAACTTGCGAAAATCAGCGTAAAGCCAAACATGAGAGACTTGTCTGCATTACCAAGCCCATTAGACGGGTCCTAACCCTGAATCTGCGCGCCCGTCTTTTCCTGCATGTCTCCCAGCGTAACGCCCGGCGCGAGTTCCACCAGCTTCAAACCCTCGGCAGTTACGTCCAGCACGCCCAGATCGGTGATGATCCGGTCCACCACGGCCACGCCGGTCAGCGGCAGGTTGCAGTCCTGCAAAATCTTGTGGGCGTCGCCCTTCGCGGTGTGTTCCATCAGCACCACCACACGCTGCACCCCGGCCACCAGATCCATCGCGCCGCCCATGCCCTTGACCATCTTGCCGGGAATCATCCAGTTGGCCAGATCGCCCGTCTCGCTCACCTGCATGGCCCCCAGGATGGCGAGGTTGACGTGCCCGCCCCGGATCATGGCAAAGCTGTCGGCGCTGGAGAAAAAGCTCGCGCCCGGCAGCGCCGTCACCGTCTGTTTGCCCGCGTTGATCAGGTCCGGGTCCACCTCGTCTTCGGTGGGAAAGGGACCGATGCCCAGCAGGCCGTTTTCGGATTGCAGCATCACCGATACGCCATCCGGGATGTGGTTGGCCACCAGCGTGGGCAGGCCGATGCCCAGGTTCACATAAAAGCCGTCCTGCAATTCCTGGGCGGCGCGGGCCGCCATCTGGTCACGGTTCCAGGGCATCTTAACTCTCCTCTCCGGCGGCGGACGGGGCTGGAGCGCTTTGCCGGACCGTCCGCTGCTCGATGCGTTTCTCAGGTGTGGCATTCAGGACTATTCGCTGCACATAAATGCCCGGCGTGTCGATGCTATCGGGATCGAGCTGGCCGACTTCCACGATTTCCTCCACCTCGGCCACCGTCACCCGCCCACACGTCGCCACCACCGGATTGAAGTTCTGCGCCGTCTTGCGGTAGACCAGATTGCCGCTCTTATCCGCCTTCCACGCCTTGACCAGACTGACATCCGCCACGACGGCGCGTTCCAGGATGTAGCGTTCGCCGTCAAACTCCTTTTCTTCCTTGCCCTCGGCCACCACCGTCCCCACACCTGTCTTGGTGTAAAAGCCGGGAATCCCCGCTCCACCCGCGCGCATCCGTTCGGCCAGCGTGCCCTGCGGCGTGAATTCCAGCTCCAGTTCACCGGCCAGATACTGCCGCTCGAATTCCTTGTTCTCGCCCACATAGCTGCTGATCATCTTGCTGATCTGCCGCGTGCCCAGCAGCAGGCCCAGGCCAAAGCCGTCCACGCCCGCGTTGTTGCTCACGGCGGTCAGGTTTTTCACGCCGCTGTCGCGCAGGGCCAGGATCAGCGCCTCGGGAATACCGCACAGGCCAAAACCCCCCACCGCCACGGTCTGCCCGTCGGCCACCACATCACAGAGCGCCTCGGCAGCGCTGGGAAACACTTTATTCATGTGCCGCCAGTCTAGCGGCCCGGCGTTACGGCGGGGTCACGCGCCACGAAAAACTCCCCCGCCAGTGATCAGCAGGGGAGAGGTGAGCGGAGTTGCGGGTTTAGCTCTTGGGTCCCGAATCGCCCTGAACCTTGGCCTTCAGCGCGGCCATCGCGTCGTCGATGTCGCGGTCCCGGCCCAGGTCCTTGAGTTGCGCGTCGATGTCGTTGTCAGTTCGCAACTCGGTCATGGCCTTGTTGCGGTCTTCCATGCCCGACACGCGCTGCTCCATTTCCTCGAAGGCGTCCATCGCGCCCCCGGCCTTGTTGAAGCCCGTGGCGCGGTCCAGGGTCTCGCTGGCCTGGGCCGTTTTCTGGCGGGCCGCCAGCAGCGACTTCTTGGACTCCATCTCGTCGATCTTGGCTTCCAGCGCCCGCAGTTGGGTCTTGAGCTGATCCACGGTGCTGGCCTGCGTGGCGCGCTGCTCGTCGAAACCCGCCGCCAGATCCTTGGAGTTCTGGGCGCGGCGCAGGGCTTCGCGGGCCAGCTCCTCGTTGCCGCCGCGCAGGGCTTCCTCGGCCTTTTTGCCGTACTCGTCGGCCAGACGGCGGTTGGTGCCGGCCTCGCGTTCCAGCTTGGCGTTCTGGCTCATGGCGTCGGCCACTTCACTGCGGGCCTCGCCGTAGGCGGCCCGCATGTCGCGCAGGGCCTGTTCGATGATCTTGCCAGGGTCCTCGGCCTTGCTGATCATGTCGTTGACGTTGGAGCGCAGCAGTCGGGACAGTCGGTCAAGTATGCTCATGGGTGGGTCCTCCTTGGAGTGTGGACAACGCCCCTCAGTCCAGCGGGCGATTGCAGCTATGATTACGCACTTCGCGCCCGCCGGGTTGCACCTACCTGTGTTATGAGCCGGACACTAAGACCGTCTGAAGGCTTTTCGGGGCCGTCTGGGAGAAAGCAGCGGAGGCGGGAACCGTGTCCAGCACGCCCGCCTCCCTTTTCATCTGAACCTAGAAAACGATGGGCCGCAGGCCGATGCTGTCCGCGCCGCAGGCCACGGTCAAATTGGTCCCGGCGGGGGTGACGGTGCAGCCCAGCGAACGCAGACCGTCCAGCGGAAAGATCAGGTTGGTGCCGTCGGTGGCGGGCGCGAGGGGCAGTTCCACCGTGCCGTTGCTGGTCTGCGCGGCCTTGCGGCCCACCGTGACAGTCAGCACCGAGCCGTCCTCGGTGGTCAGGCGGTAGTTGCCGCCGCCCTGGCTGGTCACGCCCACCACTCCGGCCAGATCGCGGCCCAGCACGTAGGGCTGCCCCTTGATGACGCCTGCCGGTGTAGCAGGTCTGGCAGCGGCGGGAACAGCTTTGGCCTGCGCGGCGTCCACCACCACCAGACTTTCCTTGTCGTTCAGCGCGCTGAGCAGCACGAAGGCCCCCAGCGGTCCGCCTGCTTTCTGGCTGACCAGCAGGGTGCTGGCCTTGCCGCTGGTCTTCCAGCTTCCCGCCGTGCGCCCGCTGAGTTTGCCCGCGATCAATGGGCGCAGCGAGGCCACGCCGCCCGGCACGTACAGGCACACCGCGCGCGGGCTGAGCTTCAGGGTAGCCGGGCAACTGATGATCTGCCCCTTCACGGCGGCGCTGACCTCAACGGCAATTGCACTGGCCGCTTCGGTGGTGGCAGTGGACGACGCGGCGGGTTTAGGGGCGGGCGCAGCGGTCTGCGCGGAGGCAGCCCCCGCCAGCAGGACGCCGAGGCTCAGGGCCGCGCTGAGGAGCAGCGCCCGCGCGGGGGTTTGCCGGGAGGACAGGTGGGGCAGATTGGGGTGCAGGGACATATGGCCGCATCCTAAGCGCCGCGCATGAGCGTGGACTTTGAGGCGGCTGACTGCGCGGCCAGCCTATCCCGTCAGCCGTGCCAGCGCCCGCTGAAAGACATGCAGGCTGCCCACGTCGTACAGCACCATGCGGACCTCCAGCTCTGGATGCCCGCTCAGGAATTCCAGAATCGTCGCCAGGGCCACGGGCGCGGCTTTCTCGGCTGGATACCCGTAAACCCCCGTGCTGAGGGCGGGAAAGGCGACACACGCGCAGCCATTCTCCACCGCCAGTTCCAGGCTGCGGCGGTAGGCCCCGGCCAGCAGTTCGGCCTCACCACTCCCGCCGCCGCGCCAGATCGGGCCGACGGCATGAATGACGTACTGCACGCCGCGTTCTTCCAGCTCAAATGCTGGGGTGATCACGGCAGTTCCGGTAGGCGTGCCGCCGATCCTGCGAATGGCGCGCAGCAACCCTGGTCCGGCGGCGCGGTGGATCACGCCGTCCACACCCCCACCACCCATCAGTTCCTTATTCGCGGCAGTCACGAGGGCGGCGCAGTCCTGCACGGCGATGTCGCCCTGAACGATCTCAAGTGGCATGTCTCCCCCTTTTAAGAATCCACGACGCGCTGCAAGTGTGCTGCGTCCAGCCCCTCACTTCTCACGGCCTGTGCCGCCGTTACCGCCGCCCGTTCTTCCTCCGTCCACTGCTCAGGAGGCACCTGCGCGGCACGTTCGGCACGCTGCACGGCCAGCAATTCCTCCACGGCGCGGTCCAGATCGTCGTTCACGATCACGTAGCGGAAGGCGTGGGCCTCCTGAATCTCCTCGCGGGCGCGGCGCAGCCTCTTCTCGACGCGCTCGGGGGTCTCGGTGGCGCGGCCCTCCAGACGGCGGCGCAGCTCGGTCAGGCTGGGCGGCATGATGAAGACCAGCACGGCCTCAGCGCCCATGCGGGCCTTGACCTGCATGGCCCCCTCGACCTCGATTTCCAGCACCACGTCCTGCCCGCGTGCCAGCGCGGCCTCGATGGGTTCGATGGGCGTGCCGTAGCGGTTGCCCACGAAGGCGGCGTGTTCCAGAAAGCCGCCCGCTCTGGCCTTGCTGTCAAAGACTTCCGGCGGCACGAACACGTAGTCCACGCCATGCCGTTCCCCGGCCCTGGCTTCGCGGGTGGTCCACGACGTGCTGTAGAACACGTCCTGCCCGGCCAGCCAGCGTTCGCGCAGGGTGCCCTTGCCGACGCCGGACGCGCCCGTGATCACGATCAGCAGACCCCGGCGGGCGGTGGAATGTTCGGTGGAAAGTGTGGAAGGTTCGGCCTGATCGAGCGTCATTGCCCTCCAGAATACCCGCAAGGCGCACTTCCGGGAAAGAGGGAGGGTCTGTCCGGGGGCCGTGGGAACGGTCTGCCCCCGCCGGGTGTGACCGCAAAGGGAAGCCGCGCCCGTATCCGGGCTGCCTGTTCGTGCCTAAACTGGAGGGTGTCTCTGCGCCTGCCCGTCCGTCTGCTGGCCCCGCTGCTGTGCGTGCTGGCGCTGGTGGGCTGTACGCCGCTGTACGTGATCCATCCGGCCCGCACCCCGGCCCTGAACCTGAACGGTCCGCCGCCGGACGTGGTGATCTTTGCCATGTCGGGCCGCTGCGCGCCGCCCTGTCTGGCCCCGCGCGACAACTGGGATTACCTGGGATCGCGCGGCACGCTGGACCGGCTGGCCGACGTGTTCACAGCGACGGGCTACCGTACCCAGGTCTCGGGCTACGCCAGCAACGCCGCCGCCACGTTTTCCTCCGAGTACATCGGCGGTCCCCAGCGCGGCTACGAAGCGCTTCGTTCGGATTTCGAGCAGGTCAAAAACACCTGGATGAAGTCGGCGAAACCGCCCCGGCTGGTGCTGCTGGGCCACTCGCAGGGATCGGTGTGGCTGCACCACCTGAGCCGCGTCAATCCGGGGGTGCCGGTTGCCCTGCAAGTCGATCTGGACGGTATCTGTGTGGCCTGGAAATCTGACTTCGGGGCCGGAATCCGCGCGCTGGGAGACGCCTACGGTGCCGAGCCGTCCCCGATGCACGCCTGCGACGCCTTCTCGGTGGCCGGGCGCACGGTGGGGGTCAAGGACATCGTCTGGCCCAATGTCGCCCGCGATCTGGAGGTGCAGAGCAAACGCCTGCCCGCCCGCCCCGGCGTCAGCGGCGGCTGGCCGGTCAACTACCTGTTCGAGCTGACGCCCAATGTGCGCCTGGACGGCACCCGCACGGGCACCGAGCGTTTCATCTCCTCGCGCGAGGACCACAGCGCCATCTCGTTTCCCAACAGCGACGCGCTGGCCTGGGTGGCGGGCAAGGCCGCCGCCATCGCCGGGGAGTGGAAGGCGGAGGATGCCCGCCAGGACAGGACTAAGCCGGGTCGCTGACCGTTTCCGTTTTCGCCGCTCCATAGCCCCGCGCCTGCAAGTTGTAGAGAGAGGCGTACTGCCCGCCGCGCGCCATCAGTTCCGCATGGCTTCCTGACTCCACGATCACGCCGCCCTCCAGCACCACGATCTGATCGGCCAGCCGCACGGTGGAAAAGCGGTGCGAGATCAGCAGCGTGATGCGGTCCGTGGTCTGCGAGCGCAATGCCTCAATCGTTTCCGATTCTGCGCGGGCGTCCAGCGCCGCCGTCGGCTCGTCGAAGACCAGCACCGAGGCGTCGCGGAAGTACAGCCGCGCCAGCGCCAGCCGCTGCCACTGCCCGCCCGACAGTTGCCGTCCGCCCTGAAACAGCCGGCCCAGCGGCGTGTCCAGCCCTTCCGGCAGATCGTCCACGAACTCGGCTCCGGCCCGCTGCACGGCACTTTCCACAACGCCCTCCTCCGCGAGCCGCGCCACCTCGGCCAGGGCGACATTCTCGCGGGCGCTCATCTGGTACTGGCCGAAATCCTGAAAGATGATGCTCATCTGCTTTTGCACGCTGCGCGGGCTGAACAGGGCGGCGTCCATGCCGTTCAGCAAAATGGTGCCGCTGCTCGGCTCGAACAACTGCGTGAGCAGCTTGACCAGGGTGGTCTTGCCCGCGCCGTTCTCGCCCACCAGCGCCAGCGCCTGCCCGCGCCGCACGGTGAAATTCACGCCGCGCAGCACGTCCCGCTCGGTCAGCGGATAGCGGAACCCCACGTCCTTGAATTCAATGGTGTCGATTGGCCCGGCCCAGACCTCCCCGGCGTCCAGATCGCGGCTGGGCAGCTCCAGAAAGCCGAAGAGGTTTCGCATGTACAGCAGGTTCTGGTAAATCCCGCTGACGCCGTTGAGAAGGTTGCTCACGGTGGCCTGCACCTGCGCGATGCCCAGCACGAAAATGGAAAAGTCCCCGACGCTGATCTGCCCGTCCGCCGCCCGCCGCAGAATCAGCGCGCTCGCCAGACCAATCAATAGTGCAGAGGCCAGCGCCGCGCCGAAGCCCCACGCCGAGCGGCGGCGCACCAGATCTTCGAGCGTCTTGCGGAAGCCCAGGTAATAGCTGCGCCAGCGCTCCAGCAGGTGGCCCTCGAAGCCGAAGAGGCGCACTTCCTTGACCAGCGTGTCCGAGGTCAGCAGGCTGCCCAGATAGTTCTGCACGCGGGCATCGTGGGTCTGGCGGCGCAGCATCTGGTAGCCCTGGATGCCGAAACGGTTGCTGACGATCACCCCTGGCACGCTTGCCAGCAGCACCAGCGGCAGCACCCACACGCCCAGCCGGGCCATCAATGCGCCCACCGAAATCAGGGTGACGGCGGCCCCGGCCAGCCCCACCAGTTGCGTCGCCACCCCCAGTGGACGCGAACCCACCTCGCGGTAGGCCTGTTGCAGGCGGTCATAGGTTTCGGCATTCTCGAAAGCGTCCACGCTCAAGCCCGACGCCTTGTCCAGAATCCGGCGGCTGACACTGTGCTGCAAACTGTCACCCAGCAATTGCTGTGAGGCCGTGCCCACCGTACTCAGCAGGCTGCCGAACACGCCCAGGGCCACCTGAATCGCCAGCAGGGTCAGCAGCGCCGTGTAGGTCACGCCGCCGCCCGCCGCCTGCGCCACCTCGTCCAGAAGCAGCTTGCCCACATACAGGTTGGCGGCAGGCAGGGCGCTGGCGATCAATGTCGTGGCCGCGTAGGTCAGGCTGTGCCGCCTGCTGGCCCGCCACACCAGCCCCAGCGTGTCGGCCAGATCACGCAGGCGGTGCGAGAGGGGCAGATTGTCACTCTGAATTGGAGTTTTTGGAGCTGTATCGAATCTGGGTGGCCGGGTCATTCGCGCCGAGTCTGCCGCAATTCCGTTGTGCTGAAGGTAATTAGGGCCGTCCGCTCAGCGTGATCAGCGTCGTGTCGCCTTCCTGATTCGCCAGATACTGAATTTCCGGCACGCCCGCGCGGCCCAGGAACGCCGAATAATTGCCCGGCCCAATCGGCTCGTCAGTGATCTGGAGGTAGCCGCCCGCCTTCATGGCCGGGAGCAGGGCGCGCGGTTGCCAGCCCTGTACGCGGTACTGTTCCACCCGCGTATCGCCAGAGCGCACCTCTGCCCGGTAACTCTCGCTCTGCGGGCATTCAGGCTCAAAGCCAGACGAAAGCGGTGCCACACCGTTCCAGAGCGTCCCCGCCTGTTCGATGCAGTACAGCGGCCCCCGTGCCTGAATTTGCCGCGCCAGCCAGCCGCCCGCGAAGACACCGAGCAAGACGAACGCAGCCAGAAATGCGCCCAGCCTGAGCCACTGTCCAGTTCTACTCCCTGGCATGGTCAAGCGCGCTCTCGATCAGCAGGGTGACGTGGTGATCCAGCAAGCGGTAATACGCCACGCGGCCCACCTTGCGGAAGGCCACCACGCGTCCCGCCCGCAGCAGCCGGAGCTGGTGGCTCACGGCACTTTCCGACAGGCCCACCACCGCCGCCAGATCGCAGACGCACAGCTCGCGGGTGTTCAGGGCGCTCAGGATTCTCAGCCGCGTGGGATCGGCCACCAGCTTCAGAAAGGCGCTGGCCGTCTCGACATCCTGGCCGCCCGGCAGGGCTGCGCGGGCCTGCGCCACCGCCTCTGGATGAACGCAATTGACCTCGCAGACCGCCTCCTGATCTGCACGTTCTTGAGAGGCAATTATCATTTCCCCAGTGTAGCCCAGCACGCTCATGGATTCCCCGCCAGCGCTGCCGCATCCTCGCGCACGTTCTTCTCGGTGAAGGCGGCCCCCTGGCTGGTCAACAGCCGCCCCACCGCCTCGCAATCGGCGCAGTTGGGCACGGTGTAGACCGTGATTTCCAGCATGGCTTAAACGCTCCCGGACGCGGGCAGGCCAGACGGCGTTGAGGCTTTTTTGACCGTGCCGCCCTTCCACCCCAGCAGCCGCAGCGCGTTCGCCGTGACAATCGCCGTCGCCCCGGTGTCGGCCAGAATCGCCATCCACAGGTTGGTGTAGCCCAGCAGCGTCGTGACTAAAAAGATGGCCTTAAGGCCCAGCGCGAAGGCGATATTCCACTTGATGTTGGTCATGGTGTCGCGCGACAGTTGCACCAGATCGGCCACGTCGCCCACCCGCTCGCGCAGCAGGGCCGCGTCCGCTGTTTCCAGCGCCACGTCGGTGCCGCCGCCCATCGCGATGCCCACATCCGCCTGCGCCAGCGCGGGGGCGTCGTTGATGCCGTCGCCCACCATCGCCACGCCGCCGTGTGCCCGAAGTTCAGCGATGATTCTGAGCTTGTCCTCGGGCAGCAGTTCGGCCTGCACGTCCAGCCCCAGCCCGGCGGCAATGGCCCGGCCCGTGCGGGCATTGTCGCCGGTCAGCATGACCGTGTTCACCCCCATCGTTTTCAGGCGGGCAATGGCCTCGCGGGCGTCCTCACGCGGTTCATCGCGGATGGCAATGACGCCCAGCACCTCTTCCGCACTGTGCAGCACCACTGCTGTCTTGCCCTCTTCCTCCAGCGCAGTCAGCCTGGTCAGCAGGTCAGGAGTCACGCTCAAGGTGCTGCCTGCGTGTTTGGGCGAGCTGATAAAGAGGCTGCGCCCCTCCACCATCGCCGTGACGCCTTTCCCGGCGATGGCTTTTGCGTCCTGTGAGGCAGGAGCGATGACGTTCATCTTTTTGGCCTGATTTGTAATGGCTTGCGCCAGCGGATGGGAGCTGCCCGCTTCCACCGCCGCAGCCAGCCGCAGGACTTCATTCTCGGACACGCCCGCGCCCAGCACATCCGTGACGCGCGGCTTGCCCTCGGTCAGCGTGCCGGTCTTGTCGAAGGCCACCGTCTTGACCGTGCCAATCGTTTCCAGCGCCGCGCCGCCCTTGATCAGCAGCCCGCGCCGCGTGCCCGCGCTGATGCCGCTGGTAATGGCCGCAGGCACGCTCAGCACCAGCGCGCAGGGGCAACCGATCAGCAGCAGCGTGATGCCCTTGTACAGCCACGGATACCACTCCCCGCCGAACAACAGCGGCGGCACCACGGCCACCAGCGCCGAAACCAGCACCACCCCCGGCGTGTAGGAGCGGCTGAAGCGGTCAATAAAGCGCGCAGTGGCGGCCTTGCTACCCTCGGCTTCCTCCACCAGATGGATAATGCGGGCAATGGTGTTGTCGCTGGCCTCCCGGTCCACCACAACGCTCAGCACGCCGTCCGTGTTGATGCTGCCCGCGAATACACTGTCGCCCACGGTCTTGGTGACGGGCATGCTCTCGCCGGTCACTGGGCTGTCGTCCAGGCTGGAGGTTCCTGCCGTGATGGTGCCGTCTGCCGGAACCCGTCCGCCGGGGCGCACCTGCACGGTCTGCCCGATCTGGAGCGAGTCGGCGGGAACCTCGCGCGTTCCGTTGCCCTCCACCAGCAAAGCCGTCTTGGGGGCCAGCGCCGCCAGCGCCTGAATTCCGGCCCGCGCCCGCCCTGCCGCCACGCCTTCCAGCAGCTCCCCAACGGCGAAGAAGAACACCACGACTGCGCCCTCTGCCGCCTCTCCAATGGCAACTGCGCCGATGGCGGCCAGCGAGACCAGCATGTTGATCGAAAACGGATCGCCCAGCCGCGCGCTGGCCCACGCCTGCTTCGCCAGCGGCCACACGCCCAGCACGGTGGCCGCGACATAGCCGTACACCGAATACTGCGGCGCAACAAAGCCCATCGCCCAGGCCAGTGCCAGCAGCACGCCCGAGAAGATCACCAGTTTGCCCTGCCTGCCCGCGTACCACGCCGTCCCGGCAGGCAGCACCTCGTGAACGTGTCCGGCGTGATCGTGCCCGTCGCCGTCATGATCCGCGTGGGCGGAGGCGGCCCTGCTCTGCGCCGTTTGCTGCAACGTGGGCGTGTACCCCAGCGCCAGCAGGTTCTTCTCCAGTACAGTGCGCGGCGTCTGCGTCTCGTCCAGTTCCAGCCTCAATGTCTGTCTGGCAAAACTGGTCTTGACGGCTCCTGTACCGGGCAACCGATTGACCATCCCCTCAACTTTCTGTACGCAGGTGGCGCAGTCCATGCCATCCACGAAATACACCAGGGGCGCGGCACCGGACGTTGGGGAAGAGGAAGTCATGGACGCCAGTATATATGAATGACCGCTCAGATGTTGTGGATCAGCAGGACACCGCAGAGGGGGCAGGCAGATTGAAGTAGCCTCAGGTTCATGCCCGCCGCCAACTACCTGCGCTCCATCTGCGTGATTCCTGTGGCCCCTGGCGCGGACATCCACGATCATGCGCTGTGGGAGCGGGTGTTCAGCGGCTGGCGCTTCATACCCCTGAGGAATGCCGACGGTTCGCTCACGGACCACGGCGAGGCCGTCATCGATCTGGTGATCGCCCATGACCGTGCCGAGGTCCGGGCGGGGGCGCTGGTCCTGCTGTCGTGGCCGCAGGCGGGCGAGAGCCTGCCCGGTCTGGTCAACACCCTCGACGGCGGCAGATTCGTGGTGGTGCGCGTGTTCGGCATCCACCTGACCGAGGTGCAGGACCGCACCGAACGCCTGACCGAGCGGCTGCTCCGGGAGAAGGCATTCGCTTTTTCCGCCGGAACCCGCGTGACCCTGGCCCTGAGCGTGGACGGCGTGCGAACGAACCTGACCAGTGGGCACATCCATACGTCTAGGCGCGGGGCCTGGAGCGGCTTTTACCAGGCAAACAAATACGTCCTGATCGTGATGCTGGTGGTGTTCGTGCTGTCCCTCGCGGTGATGCTGTTCATCACGCCGCAGCGCCCGTACACCACGCTGGGCAAGTTCTACGAGCTGTCGGGCCGGGTGCTGTCCGCTGTCCTGTTCAACATCGTCCTGCTGGGTTCCCAGTTTCTTTTTTACCTGCGCCACCGCAATGTGATCGACTGGGAAAAGCCGTAGCCCTGCCTCCACTTAGACCTTTATTTCCCCATGTCCCTGCCGCGCGCCATACTTCCCCCATGCCCCGCGTCTGGAAATTTGGCGACAGCGTGAACACCGACGACATCCTGCCCGGCAAGTTCGCGCCGTTCATGGCTGGCGAGGACGTGTTCCAGACATTCGCCTTCCACTACACCCGCCCCGAATTTGCCGCCCAGGTGCGGCCCGGTGACCTCCTGATCGGCGGGCGCAACTGGGGCCTGGGCAGCAGCCGCGAGTACGCCCCGCAGGCCCTCAAGAAGCTGCAAATCGGGGCCATCGTCGCCCCCAGCTTCGCGCGCATCCACTACCGCAACCTGCTGAATCTGGGCATCCCCGCCTTCGAGGCCGATCTGACCGGCGTGCTGGAGGACGGGGAAGAGGTCACGCTGGACATCGACACGGGGGTTCTGACCCACCCGCGCGGCACCGTGCAGCTTCCGCCCCCGCCCGAATTCCTGCGTGAGGCACTGGCGGAAGGCAGCATCCTGGCCTTCTTCAAGAAGCACGGACGCTTTCCGGGCGAGAAGCCCACTTCAGACCAGACCCCGTAACCAGACCCCGTAAACTGTGCCTTATGGCTACGCTAGAAATTGAATGCCCCGTCTGCGGCGAGGTGCTGGAACTGAGCGATCAGGACCGCGCCGAATTGCATCCGGGCGACGTGATCGTGTGCGACTCGTGCAGCGCCGAGATGGAAGTGACCCGCAACGGCGGCGGCGAGGACTTCGAGCTGGAACTGCTGGGCATCCTGACCACCTGCCCCAACTGCGGTGAGGAATTCGAGGTCACCGAGGACATGCTCGCCACCGCCCCGGTCGTGCAGGCCAGCGACGGTTCCGAGGTCAGTATCGTGGGCTGTCCGCACTGTCAGGCGGCGATTGAGCTGGAGTTCGAGGACGAGCCGGACAGTGATCCTCTGTCTAGCCAATAGCATCCGAAAAGCTTGAGACACCTTAACCTGTCAAACGAGAGGAGAAAATATGACTGCCATTCAATTTGAAAACCCGGATACGGGCGCACCCATCGAACTGAACAACCCCGAACTGGGCGAACTGGTGATCGACGACGAGACGGGCGTGGAATACGAAGTGGTTTCGGTGGACCCCCCCCGCCTGGCCGCCGCCCCGCAGGAAGCCGAGGACTGGGGAGAGTAGGCCACGTTCAGTGTCGGGCGGTCAGAGCAGTGTTGCGCTGACCGCCCTCTGCTGAGAGGCTCTCTCCCTGCTTTTGCTATGGCCGAACTCGCCGTTCTGTATGACCGCATCCGCCCCGACGAGAAAATGCTTTTTGAGGCGCTGGACGCCCTGGGCACGCCCTACGACAAGGTCTACGTTCCCCACCTGAAACTGACCTTCGACGACGCGGGCGCAGCCGCCGTGCCGTGGAAGGTGGCCATCGAGCGCTGTGTCAGCCAGACGCGCGGCCATGCGGTGACCCGCGCGCTGGAAGGCTTCGGTGTGCAGGTGATCAACCCCGGCCACGTCATCGAACTGTGCGGCGACAAGCTGGCGACGAATGCCCGCCTGTACGCCGCCGGCCTGCCCACACCGCGCACCGGAGTCAGCTTCGACGGCGACGCCGCGCTGGAACAGATCGAATCTCTGGGTTATCCGCTGGTTCTCAAGCCCACCGTCGGGTCCTGGGGCCGCATGGTCAGCAAGCTCAATGACCGCGATGCTGCCGAGGCCGTGATTGAACACAAGGAAGTGCTGGGCGGCTCGCAGCACGGCATCTTCTATGTGCAGGAGCTGATTCACAAGCCCGAACGTGACATCCGCGCCTTCGTGATCGGCGGCGAGTGCATCGGCGCGATCTACCGCACCTCTGAACACTGGATCACCAACACGGCGCGCGGCGCGAAGGCCAGCAACTGCGAGGTCACGCCCGAAATTGCGAACCTCGCTGTGCGGTCTGCCGCCGCCGTGGACGGCAGAATCGTAGCTATTGATCTGGTGGAAGATCCGCAGCGCCAGAACGAGTGGGGCGGCCTGCTGGTCATCGAGATCAACCACACCATGGAATTCAAGAACAGCGTGTCCACCACGGGCGTGGACATTCCCCGCCGGATGGGCGAGTACGCGATTGGATTGCTGGGTTAGAGTCCCGAACACCTCAAGGCTTTAGCCTCTTTGCCATGCTGACTTTTCCATCCCGGATGCTCTAGCCTCGGGGGCATGACAGCATCACAATCCAGCGGCCCACAGTCCAGTGGCCAGTCCCGCCCCCTTCCCGCCCGCGCCGACGTGCCGCGTGAGCAGACCTGGGACATCGAGGCGCTATTTGCCACGCCGGGGGCCTGGGAAGCCGAGGCTGGGGCGCTGCCGGGGTCCATCGACGCCCTGGCCGCCTACGCCGGCCAACTGAACACCCCCGAGTCCCTGCTGACCTATCTGAAGGTTGCTGACGACGTGGAGCTGCGTCTGAGCCGTTTCTTTTCCTACGCCAGCATGGGTGCCAGTGTGGACGGCCACGACGCCGAAGCTGCCGCCCGCCGGGACCGCGCCAGCAGCATTGCCGCCCGCTACGGCAGCGTGTCGGCCTTCTTCCGCCCCGAACTGCTGGCGCTGGACGAAGGCATGGTATCTGGTTGGCTGGAGCGGCCCGACTTTGCCGATCAGCGCGTGCGTTTAGAGCGCATTCTCCGCAACCGCCCCCACGTCCGCAGCGCCGAAGTGGAGGAACTGCTGGGCGCGGTGGCCGCTCCATTCGCCTCCGAGCGCGGCATTCACCCGGCGCTGGCGAACATGGACCTGCGCTTCGGGACGGCTGGTGATGTGCAAGTCACGCAGGGCAACGTGGACAGTTTGGTCAGCGGCCCGGACCGTGAGGTCAGGCGCGAAGCCTGGGAAAACTATGCCGACGCCCATCTGGCCGCCCGCCACTCACAGGCCGCGATGTACGCCACCAACGTGCGCCAGAGCGTTTTCCTGGCCCGCGCCCGCAATTACCCGGATGCCATCACCGCCTCGCTGGCCCCGGACCGCATTCCCACCGAAGTCGTGACCACGCTTCTGGACACCTACCGCGCCAACACTCCCATCTGGCACCGCTACTGGCGGGTTCGTCGCGACTGGCTGGGATTGACGGAGCTGCGCGAGTACGACGTGAAAGCCTCCCTGGTGCCGCCCCGCAAGGTGGAGTACGCGCAGGCTGTGGACTGGATCGCCGAGGGTATGGCCCCGCTGGGCGAGGATTATGTCAAGGATATGCGTTTCGGCCTCACGGAAGACCGCTGGACCGATTATGCCGAGAACGACGGCAAACGCCAGGGCGCATACAGCAACGGCGGCGGGCGGGTCAAGCCGTTCATCTTCATGACCTGGAACGGTACGCTGGGCAGCTATAGCACCCTGGCCCACGAGATCGGCCACTCGATGCACTCGCTGCTGTCCATGCGCGAACACGCGTATTCGGTGCCGCGCTATACGCTTTTCCATGCTGAAGTCGCCAGTAACTTCAATCAGGCGATGGTCCGCCAGCATCTGCTCAAGCAGGCCCGCGCTGCCGGGGACACCACGCTGGAAATTGCCCTCATCGAGGAGGCGCTGGGCAACTTCCACCGCTACTTTTTCATCATGCCCACGCTGGCGGCCTTTGAGTTGGAGTGTTACCGCCGCATCGAGGCCGGGGGAACCCTCAGCGCCCCCGATCTGAACACCCTAACCGCTGATCTACTCTCACAGGGCTACGGGGACGGCGTGACGATGGACCGTGAGCGCAGCGGCATCCTGTGGGCGCAGTTCTCCACACACCTCTACGCCAACTTCTATGCCTATCAGTACGCCACCGGAATAAGCGCGGCGCACCAGCTCCTCGAACAGTTTGGCGAGGATGAGGAGGCTGCCCGCGAGAATTATCTGCGTTTCCTGAAATCCGGCGGCAGTCTCGATCCCATCGACGCGCTGAAGGAGGCCGGGGTGGACATGCTCAGCCCCAAACCCGTGGAGGCCACCTTCCGCACGCTTGAGCAGTACGTGGACCGCCTGGAAGAGTTGCTGGCAGAACGGCAGTAAAGAATTGAAGCTGGGGACTCGTGGATTCAGGACCACGAGTCTCCCCTTTATTTATAGGGGGCAAAAATTTCACGAATAAGATTCATCGTGAATCTTTTCACTTACTGTAGATCAAAGAGAGGCGGGGATCAACCCGCCCACTCCATCAGCTCAGGCCTGAGGCTGCTGCAACTGCGGTCCGGGGACGAAGCCTTCGAGGGTGGCGTAATCGTCCTGGAAGTGCATCAACACGCCGCCAAACAGCGTATCGAAGGTTTCCTGGGGCATCTCGGCCAGGGTGGGGTAGAAGCCCACGTATTCCAGCCAGACGTTGCCGTCGGCGTCGATGCTGCGGGCAAAGGCGCGTTCGCGGTTGCGGTCGTTGAGCATGTTGACCACTTCTTCACGGCGTTCGGTGTAGGTCTTCTGGGTCACGCAGGTGACTTCCAGGCGCGAGGTGTTGTTGGGGCCGTCGTTGACGCTGACCAGCACGGCGGCGTCGCCCATCTCGAAGCGCCAGCCCATGCGCAGGAAGCGCTGGCCGTTGTTCTCTTCCATATCGAGCTGGACTTCCTTTTCCTTCAGGTACTTCGCCAGCGTGTCCAGGGTCAGCAGTGCCGTTTCCATCGTCATTAAAACCATCTCCTTGAGGGGGTAAGCTTCACTCTACAGAGCTTCACTCTACAAAATCGTGGTCCGCAGTTGTGGTGTACAGTCGCGGTGTCATTTCAAGCCCGAACGATTCTAACACCCGCCGCCCTAGAGGAACCTTGAACCCGGGTGCAAAGCGCGGGGGGTGTGCCTTCAGGGTCTGGACAGAATCCGCAGGGACACGGGCGCGACGCCCTGGCTCAGGATGCCCAGCGAGGCGGCGGCGGCGCGCGACAGATCGATGATGCGCCGCGAATTGCCGAACGGCCCCCGGTCATTGATCATCACGTCCACGCTGCGGCCCGTGCCGGAATGCGTTACCCGGACCCAGGTGCCGAAGGGCAGACTGCGGTGTGCGGCGGTCATGACTGTGCCACGCGCCGCCCGCCCGCCGTAATAAACGGCTGAGCCGCTCTGAAACACGGCAGAGGAGGCGCTGGCCGTCTCCAGATCCACGCCGCCAAGAGGGGAGAGGATCAGCGTCAGAGCCAGAGCCACCTGTCTCAAACCGTTTCCTTCGGCGCGTGGCTCAGCACTTCGTGGCCGTCTGCCGTGACCAGCAGCAGGTCCTCGATTCGCACGCCGCCCACGTCCGGCAGGTACGCGCCGGGTTCGATGGTAATCACCATGCCCGCCTCCAGCACGTCCTCACTTGTTCCGCGCAGCCCCGGCCCCTCATGGACCTCCAGGCCGACGCCGTGGCCCAGCGAGTGCGTGAACGCCTCGCCCAGCCCATGACGGGTCAGGATGTCGCGCGCAATCTTGTCCAGATCGGCGGCCCGTACGCCCGGTTTCACCGCAGCGATTGCGGCTTCCTTCGCCTCCAGCACCGCGTTGTAGACCCGCCGCATCTCATCAGGGGGGTGACCCACGGCGACTGTGCGCGTCATGTCGCTGTTGTAACCGTTCAGATACGCGCCCATGTCCACTGTGACCAGTTCGCCGTCCTCGATCACCCGCGCGGAGGCATGTCCATGCGGCATGGCCCCGCGTGGCCCGCTCGCCACGATCACGCCGAAGGCACTCCCGGCTCCGGCTTTCCGCAACCGCGTCTCAATCTCCAGCGCGATGTCCAGTTCCCGCGCTCCAGCGACGATCAGGGGCCGGACCTCGGCGAAGACCCCATCGGCCAGGTCCTGCGCCGCCCGGATCGCCGCGATCTCGTCCGCCGTCTTGATCTGCCGCAGACCCTGGATCAGTCCGCGCAACGGCACCAGCTCGGCGTCCGGCCAGTGTTCCCTCAGGTCTTCCAGGCCCGCCACGGTCAGGCTGTCGGCCTCGAATCCAACCCTCTGCCCCCCGACACTTTCCGCAGCGTGTTTAAAGGTTTCCGGGGGCCGGGCGATGAACTGCGGCAGACCCGATTCCTCACGCGCCTGTACGGTGTAGCGGGCGTCGGTGTACAGCGTGGCCGTGTCCGGCGTGACCAGCACCTTGCCGTCCCCAGGTGACGTGAAACCTGTCAGCACCCGCACGTTGGCCGGGTGGCTGACCCACAACCCCGTGACACCCGCGTCTCTCATCGCGTCTCTCAACTGTTCCAGTCGGCTCATTAATCAAGACGCTAACACCTTGGCCGCCGTCCGTTCGTGCTACCGCCTCCCCCTGTCCCCGTTCAGGAGACAACCCGCCGTTAAGGTTTCGCCCGTGAAAGTGCGCGTCAATCTGACAGGACGCTTATACTCCTCTATCGGGACAACACCAGATTTTTGAGTACAGGCCCACCCAGGCCGCCCCAAGGAGGGAGAAACGTGAAACTTCACGAATATCAGGGCAAGGAAATCCTGCGCCAGTTCGGCGTCAACGTGCAGGAAGGTCGAATCGCCAAGACCCCTGACGAGGTTCGTCAGATCGCGCGTGATTACGGCGACGCTGTGGTCGTCAAGGCCCAGGTCCATGTCGGCGGACGCGGCAAGGCGGGCGGCGTCAAGTTCAGCCCCACCCCCGACAAGGCCTACGAGAACGGCGAGAAGATCCTGGGCATGGACATCAAGGGCCTGACTGTCAACAAGGTGCTGGTGACCAAGGCCGTGGACATTGACGCGGGCGTCGAGTACTACATCGGCATGATCGTGGACCGCAACGTCCAGAGCTTCACCCTGATGGCCTCCGCCGAGGGCGGCGTGGACATCGAAGAGGTGGCCGCTGAGACCCCCGAGAAGATCGTGCATTACCGCGTCGACCCCATTACCGGCCTGCGCCCCTACGAGGCGCGCGACGTGGCGATTCGGGCGGGCTTTAAGGGCAACCTGAACAAGATCGCCGACATGATGGTCAAGCTCAGCCAGGCTGCGCTGGCGCGCGACGCCGTGCTGGTCGAGATCAACCCGCTGTTCGTGGACGCCTCGGGCACCCCGCTGGCGCTGGACACCAAGTTCGAGATTGACGACAACGCCATGTACCGCCACAAGGATCTGGCCGACTGGCGCGAGATGGAAGCCGAACATCCCCTGGAAATCGAGGCCAGCAAGTACGGCTTTGCCTACGTCAAGCTCGACGATGGCAACGTGGGCGTGCTGGGCAACGGCGCAGGCATCGTGATGACCTCGCTGGACGTGGTCAACCGCGCCGGGGCCAAGCCTGCCAACTTTCTGGATATTGGCGGCGGTGCCAAGGCCGAGATCGTCTACAACGCGGTCAAGCTGGTTTCCAAGGACACCGACGTCAAGGCGATCTTCATCAACATTTTCGGCGGCATCACCCGCGCCGATGAAGTCGCGAAGGGCGTGATTCAGGCCCTCCAGGACGGCATTCTGACCAAGCCCGTCCGCATGCGGATCGCGGGCACGGCAGAGGAAGAAGCCAAGGCGCTGCTGGCCGAGGTCAACAGCCCCCTGATCCAGATGTACCCCAACATGTTCGATGCTGCCGCCGAAGCCGCC
This sequence comes from Deinococcus marmoris DSM 12784, assembly GCF_000701405.1. Taxonomy (GTDB): domain Bacteria; phylum Deinococcota; class Deinococci; order Deinococcales; family Deinococcaceae; genus Deinococcus; species Deinococcus marmoris. The sequence goes on along the minus strand of NZ_JNIV01000011.1, from coordinate 45,470 downwards.
AAGGAAGCCAACGCCGCCTCAGCCGCTGCATCGGGCAAAACTGTGGAGAACAAGTAATGGGCATTCTCGTTAACAAAGACAGCAAGGTCATCGTTCAGGGCATGACCGGACGCGAGGGCGCAAGCCACAGCCGCGCCATGAAGGAATTCGGCACCCAGGTCGTCGCAGGCGTGACCCCCGGCAAGGGCGGCATGGACTTCGAGGGCTGGCCGATCTACAACTCGGTGGCGGAAGCCAAGGAAGCGACGGGCGCGAACGTTTCCATCATCTTCGTGCCCCCCGCCGGAGCTGCCGACGCTGTGCTGGAAGCAGCGCACGCGGGCATCCCGCTGGTGATTCTGATTACCGAGGGCGTACCCACGGTGGACATGATGCGGGCCGTGCAGGAAGTCAAGATGCTGGATGCCCAGAGCCGCGAAAGCGGTGGTGAGGGCGTGCGCCTGATCGGCGGCAACTGCCCTGGTCTGGTGACCAACGGCGAGGCCAAGGTGGGCATCATGCCCAACAAGATCTACACCAAGCCCGGACGCATCGGCCTGATCAGCCGCAGCGGCACCCTGACCTATGAGGCGGCCAAGCTGCTGAACGACGCCGGAATGGGCACGTCCACCACGGTGGGCATCGGCGGCGATCCCGTGATCGGCACCACCTTCGCCGACGTGCTGCCCATGTTCGAGGCCGACGAAGGCACCGATGCCATCGTGGTCATCGGTGAAATCGGCGGCGCGGATGAGGAAGCCGCCGCCGAGTACATCAAGCACAACATGAAAAAGCCCGTCGTGGCTTTTATCAGCGGACGCAGCGCCCCGGCAGGCAAGCGCATGGGCCACGCTGGAGCCATCATCATGGGCAACGTTGGAACTCCCGAGAGCAAGCTGGCCGCTTTCGCGGACGCCAACGTGCCAGTGGCAGACACCATGCCCGAGATCATCGATCTGGTCAAGGCGGCGCTGAGCAAGTAATTTCAACCTTTCCAAGAGACTGCCGATTCGCTGGCAGTCTCTTTCTTGTTTTACCGACACGTCTTGCCTGACGTGATGCCTTCAACCAGGGCAATTGACGGAATGATGGAGTCACGTCCAGATCAGCCGCACGGCATACACTGGACCCATGAATACCCGCTTCCTGCTGTCTCTGGCGCTGGCCCTGACCGTGGCCCCGGCGTCGGCCCTGACCGTCACGGGCACAGTGCAGGGCAACGTGACCCCGGAGTCGCGTCTCGGCGGCTTCGCGGTCACGCCGTTCGGGCAGCCCGTGCAGGAACTGGTCAGCGCGCCTCTGGACGGCGGAAGTTTCCGGCTTGACATTCCTGCCGCCGCGCCGCCCGCCCGCGCTCAGGCGGTGCTGACCGCCCAGAATGTGTCGTGGCCCGGTGTGATCGATCCCGTGCAGATCAGCGCCGCCGCGCAGGCAGGCGAACTGAAGTTCTTCGTGTACCGCGATCAGAACGGCAATGCCCGTCACGACGACAACGAGGTCCTGCGGGAGGTCAGTCCGATGGTGGGAAAATCGCCACTGTTCGTTCCCTGGGTCAGTGTCGACGTCACTGTGAGCGCAAACAAGGGCTATCAGGTGGCCCTCAAGAAAGGCTGGAACGCCTTTCTGGTGGACGTGGGGCGCACCGTCAATGTGCGGACCTATCCCGACGGCACAGCAGTCCTGCTTCCAGTAGGCCGGTAACTACGAGAACATAAATTTCACGATCTAGAATCATCGTGAATAGATTCACTTACTTAGTATTTTCGTAGAGCTGATCTAACTCAACCCTTCAGGATCGGCGCGCTATGCTGCCCGGCGTGTCCAGCGGTGTCTACGAACGTTCAGGAGTAAAGATGCATTACCGCGTCTCGGGAGAGGGGCCACCGATGGTGCTGGTGCATGGGCTGAGCGGCTCCGGGCGCTGGTGGCGCAGGAATCTCAAGGCCCTGACCCAACGGCACCGGGTTTACGCCCTGGATCTTTCGGGCTACGGTTTGTCTCGCCGCCAACGTGCCCTGTCCGTGCGTGAAAGTGCGGCCCTGATCGCCGACTGGCTGGACGCCGAGGACTTGCAGAACATCACCCTGATCGGCCACTCGATGGGCGGCCACATCTGTATCCGGCTGGCAGCGGGCCATCCGCAGCGCGTGCAGAATCTGGTGCTGGTGTGCGCCAGCGGCCTGCTGAAAGCCAGCGCCTACCGCACCGCCCTGAATCTGCCGCGCGCGCTGATCACCGGGCGCAAACGCTTTGTGCCGCGCATCCTGACCGACGCCCTGCTGGCCGGGCCGCTGAACCTGTGGCGCAACGCCAGCGATCTGCTTAAAGACAGCGTGCAGGACTGCCTTCCCATGATCAGGTCCAGAACCCTGGTGGTCTGGGGCGAGGACGACGCCCTGGTGCCCCTGGCGCTGGGTGAGATGCTGAGCCGCTCGATTGCCGGAGCGCAACTGGAGATCATTCCCCACGCCGGGCATGTGGTCATGGTGGACGCGCCAGAGGCGTTCAACGCCGCCGTGCTGAATTTTGTCGATGGTCCGCAGGCTGCCGGGTGAGTCAGGGACACGCGCTGTATCTGGATGTCGACGGCCTGTCCACCCACGCCTGGGTGCGTGGCAGTGGGCCGCCACTGGTGATCGTGCCGGGCCTGGGCTGCGCCTCGTGGATGTACGTGCGCGTCTCGCGTGAGCTGGCGCGCAGCCGCACGGTCTATGTCTATGATCCGCCCGGCCACGGCTACAGCCAGGGGATGCGCCATCTGCCGGACTGCATCGAGCAACTCACCGATCATCTGGCGGGCTGGCTGGAGGTGGCGGGACTGAAGGGCGCACCCATTTTCGGCCACTCCCTGGGGGGAGAGGTGGCCTTTGATCTGGCCGCCCGCTACCCGGCACATGTGGGCGCACTGATCGCCTGCGCCCCCACCGGCATTCCCGAGAATCCCAGCGTGTTTGCCCAGCTCGTCCGGCTGCTCGTCGACCTGCCCCGCGAGAGGCTGGGCCTGCTCATTCCCGGCCTGCGCGCCTACGCCCACTGCGGTGTGCGCCGGATGCTCAAGCTGGCCCAGGATCAGGACCATCACTACACTGGACCCCTGCTTCCGCAGATCGAGGTGCCGACCCTGTTGATCGACGGAACCTCCGATCCGGTGATCCGCCTGTGGACGCTGGAGGCCATCCGCGAGGCCATCCCCTCCGCCTACTTCTGCGAAATCAAGGGCGGAACACACGCCCTAACCGACGTCTTTCCGCGCACAGTGGCCCGCTATACCCTGGACTTTCTGAAGGCGGTCAATCAATAGAGCATAAAACTTTCACGATATAAGCTTATCGTGAAAAGATTCACTAGATATTCAGAAGAATGAGGAGGCAAGTGCCTCCCCGTTCTTTACTCCTGTACCAGAGCCAATCCCACCTCGGCCATCTGCGCCGGCGAAACAGGGGAGGGGGCCAGGGCCATCAGGTCCGCGCCACGGTTGTTCTTGGGGAAAGCGATGACCTCGCGGATGCTGCTGGCTCCGGCCATGACCATCACCAGACGGTCAAACCCCCAGGCGATGCCGCCATGCGGAGGCGTGCCGGATTCCAGCGCGCTCAGGAAGAAGCCGAACTGCCGCCGGGCTTCTTCGGGGGTAAAGCCGATGGCCGCGAACATCTGCTCCTGCACCACCGGATCGTGAATACGCACGCTGCCGCCGCCGATCTCGAAGCCGTTGAGGACCAGATCGTAGGCCTGCGCGCGAATCTCGCCCTGACGTTCGGTGCCGAAGAGGGCCACATCGTCGGGGTGCGGGGCGGTGAAAGGGTGGTGCATGTAGGTCCAGCTCGCGCTGTCCTCGTCGTATTCCAGTTGGGGAAAATCGGTGACCCAGGACACGTGGAACTGTGGACCATCCGCCGCCAGACCAAACAGATCGCGCAGGCTCAGGCGAACTGCGCCCAGCGCCGTGACCGCCCGCTTCCACTCGCCCGCTGCAAAGAGCAGCGTGCCGCCGTCCTGCACGCCCGTTTTCTCCAGCAGCGCCGCTGTTTGATCGCCGAGGAACTTGCTGATACCCCCGGTAAGTCCTTCCCCGTTTCGCTTGGCCCAGGCCAGACCTTTCGCACCATTCTGTTTGGCTACCCGCTCCAGCTCGTCAATCTGCTTGCGGGTCAATTCCGATGCGGCCAGAACCTTGACCGTCTGGGCGCTGGCGAAAGCAGCAAATTCACCGCCCGCAAACAATTCGGTCACGTCCGCGAACTCCATTCCAAAGCGCAGATCGGGCTTGTCGGAGCCGTAGCGGTCCATCGCGTTCTGGTAGTTCAGGCGAGGAAAGGGGATAGGCAGGTCCACGTCCAGCACGGTCTTGAAAACGTGCGACAGCAGGCGTTCCTGAAGTTCCAGCACGTCCTCCTGATCCACGAAGGACATCTCCATATCGAGCTGCGTGAAGTCCGGCTGGCGGTCTGCGCGCAGGTCCTCGTCACGGAAGCAACGGGCGAGCTGGTAATAGCGGTCAAACCCGGCGATCATCAGCAGTTGCTTGAACAGTTGCGGACTCTGCGGCAGGGCGTAGAACTCGCCAGGATTCAGGCGGCTGGGCACCAGAAAATCCCGCGCGCCCTCCGGGGTGGACTTGGTGAGCATGGGGGTTTCGACGGCCACGAAACCCTCTGCGTCCAGAAAGGCCGTGACCGCCGCCGTCGCCTTGCTGCGGAGCATCAGGGAGCGCTGCATTTCAGGGCGGCGCAGGTCCAGATAACGGTACTTGAGGCGGATGTCCTCGGCCACGTCCGCACCCTTTTCCAGCTCGAAGGGCGGCGTTTTGGCCGTATTCAAGACCTTCACACGCGAGGCGATCACTTCGTAATCCGCCGCGCCGCCCTTGCGCTGGCTTTCGGGGCGCAGTTGATAGAGGCCCTCCACCTCGGCCACGTACTCGGCGCGCAGGCGATCCGCCTCGGCAAAGGCTGGGGAATCCGGCTCCACCTGCACCTGGACCAGACCGCTGCGGTCCCGCAGTTCCAGGAAAATCAGGCCGCCCAGATCACGGCGGCGGTTGATCCAGCCCTGCAAGGTGACGGTCTGAGCGGCGTGGGTGGGGGAGAGGTGGCCGATCATGGCGGTGCGTTTCATGGGGACTCCTGGGGAGGTTGATGGTTAAAGGGTGATGGTTGATGGAAAAAGATCAGGTGGCCTGCTGATCTTGTAGGAATTCGGCCAGGTCTGAAACGTTGACGACACGCTGCTCGCCACTGCTCAGGTTCTTGAGGCTCAGCGTACCGTTCTCGATTTCCTGAGAGCCGAGCAGCGCGATCCAGCGCACGCCCCGGCGTTCGGCATCCTTGAAAGCACTGCCCGGTTTCATGGCACGGTAAGCAAATTCGGTACGCGCCACGCGGCGGGCGTCCATTGCGATCTTCGCCGCATGGGGCACGTTCGCCTCGTCCAGCGCGACGACATAGAGGAGTGGTCCCTCAGTCTGAGGTAACTCGGCACCTTCCGCTTCCAGCGCCAGCAACAGCCGCTCGACACCAAAAGCCCAGCCGATCCCTGGCGTGGCCTGTCCGCCCAGAATCTCGGCCAGACCGTCATAGCGTCCGCCTCCGCCCAGCGCGGATTTTGCGCCCACGCCCTCATGATGCAGTTCCCAGGCGGTGCGGCGGTAATAGTCCAGCCCGCGCACGATGCTGGGATCGAGGTCATATGGCACGCCCCAGTCTTTCAGGTAGCCCTGAACGGCCCCGAAGTGCGTGCGCGCTTCCTCGCCCAGAAAATCGAGCATCGGCTTGACGCTCAGCTCGGTAATCAAGTCCTGATCGCCCTCGCTCTTGGAATCCAGAATTCGCATCGGGTTACGGACCAGTCGGTCTTTGGAGTCGTCCGAAAGCCTGTCGCAATGCGCCGTGAACAACCCACGCAGATAGGCGTTATAAGCCTCTCTATCCGCCGGATCGCCGATGCTGCCCAGCTTGACGCGCACTTCCTTGAGGCCCAGCTCGCGCACCACGTCCACCATCAGGGCAATCGCCTCGGCGTCTACCAGGGGATCGGCGCTGCCCAGTACTTCATAGTCCACCTGATGAAACTGGCGATATCGGCCCTTCTGGACGTTCTCAGCGCGGAAAATTGGCCCGGAAGTCCACATCTTCAGGGGCGTGGGCAACTGCTTGAGGCCGTTCTGGAGGTACGCCCGCACGATGGCCGCCGTTCCCTCCGGGCGCAGGATGAAACCGCCGTGGTCCCCGAAGTAATAGACGATGAACATCTCCTTGCGGACGATGTCGGTGCTGTCGCCCACGCCACGCTTGACGAGGTCGGCTTCCTCAAAGATAGGCGTATCGATACGCTGCGCCCCGGCCCGCTCCAGCACACGCCGCGCAGTTTCAGTCAGCCAGACATGCGCGGCGGCGCTGGTGACGGGTGAGAGTTTGGGGCTGCCCGGTGGCAGCAGATCGTTGGTCCCCTTGGGGCGGGTAATCGCCATAACAGAGGGGAGTCTAAGGGTCTGAAGGTCAAAGGGTCAAAGACGGGGGCGCAAACAGGGGAGAGGCCACCTCCCCCATTCAGGACAGGCGGCCTCTGGCGTGAGGGTTTACTGGCGGACGCTGTAGGGCAGCCCTGTGGACTGCTTGCCCGCGACTTCCACGAACAGCCAGCTTCCGCCCACCGGGGCGTCGGTGGGGATGGTCATGACGATCTCGCTGTCGGTCCAGGACTGAACGGCAGTGGCCGGGATCACGTAGCCGCCCTTACCGGATTCATCGGCCCCCAGACGAACGCGTCCAGTGGACGGGCCGCCCAGATACCGGCCCTGAATGGTGAGTGAGCCGCCGCGCGTGGCGGCTTCCGAAACTTTGATCAGTACAGGCGTAACCGTCACGAAGCGGTCTGTGGATTGAGAGGGCGCGCAGGACGCCAGAGCGCCTACCATGAGTGAAGAAGCAACCAAGAAACGCAGCATAGCAACAGCCTCCGAATTCACAGTCTAATGAAAGGTCAGATGACAGGTCAAACCTCCCCCCCCGGCCCCCCCAACACTCCCAAGGCCCAGCGCGTGCTGGTCGTCTTTAATCCCAAGAGCGGCAAGGGCGACAGCGATCTGCCGGAATTCGTACGCCTGCTGCGTGAGGCCGGGGCCGAGGTGGTGCAGCGGGAAACTAAAAAAGACACGCCGCTTTCGGAGCAGGTGAGCGATCTGGACGCCTTCGACATTCTGGTGGCGGCTGGGGGAGACGGCACGGTCAGCAGCCTGGCCTATACCATCCGGGACAGTGGCGTGCCCCTGCTGGCCTTTCCCGCCGGTACGGCCAACCTGATCGCACAGAATCTGGACCTGCCCACCACTGCGCCGGAACTCGCGGCCCTGGTGCTGGCCGGACACTGCATCACCGTCGATCTGGGCGAGATCGAGGTAGGCGGGGAGAAAAACGGTTTTGCCATGCTGGCGGGGGCGGGCGCGGACGCCGCCATGATCAAGGGCAGCGAGGAACTGAAAGAACAGTTTGGCGTGATGGCCTATGTCCTGAGCGCCATGAAGCAGCTCAATCCCAGGAAGACCACCTTCAAACTGACCGTGGACGGCCAGGAACGCGAGTTCGAGGGCATCGGCGTGATGGTGGCCAACTTCGGCATGGCCAATTACCGGATGCCGATCACCACGGACATCAACCCCAGCGACGGTCAGTTCACGGTGGTGCTGCTCAAGGCGGGCAACCTGTTGCGCCTGATTCCCAACCTGATCGACTCGTTGCGCGCCAAGCTGAATCTGGGAGACCCAATGTTCAGCGGCAACCTCGAAACCCTGAACGCCTGCGAGATCACTGTGGACGCAATCGATCCCTTTCCGCTGCAATACGACGGCGAACTGATGGTGGAGACGACGCCGTTCACGGCGCGGATTTTACCTGGCGCAGCGCGGTTTATTACTGCGGCCAGGGAAGAAGAGGTGGAGACTTAAGCGCAGGGCGTGATGCTCCAGCAATGGTGGCCCCTATGCTCGTGACTGAAGACGAGCGAAGCTGCCGGGTCTGTCACCAGACCAAGCTCCTGACACTTTTCCCAAAGAACCGCCCCGATGGGAGTCGATTTTTTCGCTGTCTGGACTGTCAGGCCGAGTCTTATAAAACGAGATATTACCAGGATGATCGCCGCCGCGCCTTTCAGATTGCATACAGCATGAATGGAAGTGTGGAGCGGCGCTTTCCAGATCTGGAGCGTTTGCCGCCCGAGCAACTTGTCGAGATCATGATGACAACGAGAACCTGCCGCTACTGTGGTCTGCCCAATAGCGATTCGGGGCGCGGCTTTCAACTCGATCACGTCATCCCGTTGTCCAGGGGCGGCCCACATGAACTCAGCAACATCGCGCTGTGCTGTGACCGCTGCAACCGTGCCAAGTGGGATTCCACAGAGGCCGAATATCTGGACTGGCTGCGTGAGGTGGCGGCAAGATTGACCACCATCTCCAAAGAATAATCTTATGTCCTATAATTTCACTTATGGGAAGTAGAAGCCTGAAGATGGATCAGCAATGACCGAGGGTGCCCTGGTCCTAGCCTCACGCTGGTCAAACGCCGCCAACCGTCGGCGTGAAGGTTTGCGGGCCGCGCACGAGCAGAATGCCGACGCCCTGACCGATCTGCTGGTGACCTATATGCGCCTGAAATCCAGCCGGGGCGCGCGGGTCAGTCAGATGACACTGGACCATTACTGCGAATCGGTCCGGCGCTTTCTGACATTCACCGGACCGCCGGAATCGCCCGAACGGGCACTGAACCAGTTGGCCGCCGAGGACTTCGAGGTCTGGATGTTGACCATGCAGCAGGCGGGTCTGGCCGCGTCCAGCATCAAACGCCATCTCTACGGCGTGCGGAACCTGATGAAGGCGCTGGTGTGGGCCGGGGCGATTGCCAGCGATCCCAGTGCCGGGGTCCGTCCGCCCAGTGACACGACACCCGCCCACGCCAAGAAACAGGCTCTGTCTGTGGCACGGTATGCGGAACTGCTGACCTTACCTGCCTCGATGCACCCAGCCGACACCCTGCGCGCCCACCGGGACACACTATTGCTGGAACTCGGCGGTAGCCTGGGCCTGCGCGCAGCAGAACTGGTAGGGCTGAATGCCACAGACATAGATCTCAATGAACGTCAGTTACGGGTCCTGGGCAAGGGCGGCAAGGGGCGGACCGTGCCCCTGACCGCGCGTGTAGAACGCAGCCTGCGCCACTGGCTGATGTCCCGCTCGTCGCTGCAAGCCGTGAACAAGCTGGGCACAGCGGCCCTTCTGGTCTCGCTGAGTGGACGCAACTATGGAGGGCGGCTGACCACCAAGGGCGCACGCACGATTGCGGCCACGTACTATCAGGAGCTGGGCTTAGCGCCCGAGTTGTGGGGCCTGCACACCCTGCGGCGCACGGCGGGCACCCACCTTTACCGCGCCACGCGTGATCTACACGTCGTGGCAGACGTACTGGGCCACGCTTCGGTCAATACCTCGGCCATCTACGCCAAGATGGACACCGAAGTCAGACGTGAGGCGATGGAAGCGATGGAACGCATGCGTGATCCACAGGACTGATCACCGACCCTCCCGCCGGTCCACCCGCACCCCATACCCGATCATCCCCAGCGCCAGCAGCAGCGCAGGCCAGTCGCCCAGGCGGTTGAACAACGTTCGCCCACTCAATAGTCTGGGCCGCACGCTCAGCGCCTGGGTCGTGTCGCCGCTGGAGATCACATCTACCGGCTGCCCCAGATCGTTGACCGCCCCCGCCACTCCTTTATTCACGCTGCGGACCAGCCAGCGGCGGTTTTCGATGGCACGCACCCGGCCCATCATAAAGTGCTGCTGGACGCCCCAGCCGCTATACCAGCCGTCGTTGCTGGGATTGACCAGAAGTTGTGCGCCCTGCCGGGTCAGGCTGCGGGCCACCCACGGAAACACGCTGTCGTAACAGATATATGCGCCGTACTGAACGCCGTTCAGGGCTAGAGGAGCGATGGACCGGGCTGGTTCCACAGCAGGTAGTCTGAACCCGATGGCGTTCTCGATCAGGCCATATGCGGGGCGCAGAATGCTGTCGTACAGGATGAAGTATTCGCCAAACGGCACCAGCTTGGCCTTGCGGTTCCTGGCTGTGACCTGACCATCAGCATTGATCGACACCGCCGTGTTCTGTTGTTTTTCGCTCTGGGTGGGCGGTACCCCCAGTCCACTGATGCCCGGTCCCGGAAAGTCCGGTAACAACGCCTCGGTGGCTGGGGCCGTCAGCGCCGTTTCACTCCAGACCAGAACCTCACCGGGGATGCGTCTGGCCGACGCTTCCCGCTGGACCTGAAGCTGCTCCTCTGGCGTCAGGCTCCCTGTTGCCCGCCCGAACGAATCGAAATCTGTCCGCAGCACCAGCATCGGCTGCTCTGGCCCCTCGCCCGCCGTGCGGGTCAGGCCGTAGGCGAGGGCGGCTGTCCAGCACACGGCGGCCAGCAAGACCGGGCGGCCTCTCCCCCATCCTTGCAGAGTGACTCCGGCCAGCGCCGCCGCCGTGCCCGCCACCAGCACGCTGCCCAGCAAGACTCCTCCCAGGTCTGCGATCTGGATAGCGGGAGTGGGCAGCAACGTGTAGCCCAGCGTGGGCCAAGGGAAGGACAGCGGCCCCAGGAAGCGTGTCCACTCCAGCACCACCCAGCCGCCCGCCAGTGCCCAGACGCGGGCCACGGGCGAGCGGACCAGCCGGGCCAGCGGGTAAGCCATGACCGCCAGAAAGATTCCTTCCAGAATGAACAGGGCAAAAGCCAGCACGCCCGCTGGGGGAAAGCTGAACAGCTTGCCCAGAAAGGCGGTCAGCCACCACAGATGCACCGTGAAGTAGCCCACGCCGGACCAGAACAGCCGCCCCGGCACGCCTTCGGTGGTGCGGGCGCTGGCGGCGTAGGCCAGCACCGCAGACAGGGGAAGAATGCTCAGGACACTCCACGGCAGCGGCAGGCCACACAGGCCGAGAAGCGCGCCCAGCAGCAGGGCCAGAAGGGGTGGGGGAAGGGGCGGCACGCCCGCCATGATAGGGGGCAGGGGATGAAAAGGTCAGGGGGGGTGCCTGTCCCTCACGCGGGCTGTGGGTTAAGATGACGGCACTTTGAGATTGGCTTTCATCAGCGACATTCACGGAAATATCCACGCCCTGACGGCAGTCAAACGGTTTCTGACCGAGAACATCGTCAATCAGGTGATCGTGGTGGGCGATCTGGTCGGCTACGGCGCAAGCCCCGGCCCGGTGATCGATTTCGTCAGGCGCGAGGGCTGGTCCACTGGGCTGGGGTCCAGCGACATGCGCGTCGCCATCGATCTGGGGGACCGCGAGGGCCGGCGCGGCGTGGCCGATCAGGTGCTGACCTGGACCAAAAAGATGCTCACGCCCGAGCAGACCGACTTCCTGCGCCGCCTGCCGCCGGGCGGACGCATCGTGACCCCGGTGGGCCGGGTGCGCTACTTCCACGGCAGCCCCCATGATCCCGAACAGCGGCTGGACCTGATGTCGTCCGAGCGGGAGCTGGAAGACCTGGCCGACACGCTGGGCGCGCGGGTGATCGTGGTGGGCGGTTCACACGTTCCGTTCAGCCGCGTGATCGGTGAGACCACCTTTGTCGATCCCGGCAGCGTGGGCCTCAGCCTCAACCACGAGCCGGGTGCGGACGTGGTGATCGTGGACTGCGTCGGGCGCAAACCGAAGGTGTCGCTGCACAAGGTGACCTATGACTATGCCTCCAGCGCCTTCGACATCATGGCCTGGAACCTGCCCCAGGTGATCGCGGACGTGATCAAGACGGGGCGGATGGGGTAGCGGGGGCGGAATGCAGAGGGGGGGCAAGTCAGAACGGCTTGCCCCCCCCTCCTATTTCCGGATCAGGCCAGCACGCCGTTCAGTGACCCGTCGAACCGCTCTACCAGACCCTTCTCGCCCAGCAGATCCTCCAGCGCGGTCATCAATGAGCGGTACGGGCCGGGCCGGGCCGCTTCTCCCATCAGACCCAGCCGCCAGATCACGCCTGCGGTGGGGCCGAGGCCGCCAGTCACGCTGATTTCGCGCTTCCGCAGGGCCTGACGCACGCCCGCATCGTCGAAGCCCTCGGGCAGTCGCAGGGCCAGCACGGTGGGCAGGCGGTCTTCCGGGCGGCGCACGTAGGGCGAGAAGCCCAGCGGCTTCAGCGCGCCGACAATCGCTTCTCCCACCTGCTGCACGCGACGCTGACGGACCCCCATTCCCTCCTCCAGCGCGGCCTGTAAAGCGGCGTGAAAAGCGAAATGCAGGTTGACCGGCACGGTGTGGTGGTAGGTGTGGCGGGTCCAGTAGTCCCGCAGGCCCTCGAAATCGCAGTACCACAGCGGGGTGGGCGTGCGGCGTGCGGCGTAGCGGGCCAGGGCACGTTCGCTGATGGCAATGGGGGCCACGCCGGGGGGGGCGCTCAGGCACTTCTGCGCCCCCGTGTAAGCGTAATCCACGCCCCACTCCGCCATATGGAAGGGTTCCATTCCGGCGGTGGTCACGGCGTCCACCGTCAGTAAGGCTCCCGTGCCGCGCACCAGTTCGGCAATCTCGGGCACCGGGTTCAGCACGCCGGTACTCGTCTCGCCGTGAACCACCGCCACCATGCGGATATCGCCGCCCTGTTTCAGTTGCGCGGCCACGTCTTCCGGGCGGATCGCCTCGCCCAGTGGGGCCGTGACCAGCCGCACCCGCGCGCCGTAGCGGGCCGCCATCTCGGCCATGCGGCGGCCAAAGCTGCCGTTGGCGCAGACCAGCACCTCGTCACCTTCCTCCACCAGATTGGCGAAGCCCGCCTCCATGCCCAGGCTGCCAGTCCCGGCCAGCAGCGCGGTAAAGCCCTCGGGCTCCGCGCCGTACATCACGCGCAGGTCCGACTGAATTTCGCGGTTCAGGGCAAAGACCTCCGGATCCATGTGGCCCAGCATCGGGCGGGTCATGGCGTGCATGGCGCGCGGGTGGATCGGGGTGGGTCCAGGAGTAAGCAGGATGTGTTCTTTGAAGCTGGGTTCGGGATAGGCGTCCAGAGGCATGACATCAGAATAGGGTTTAAAGACCGATTTGGCAATACTATTGCGTCAAAAGAGAATTTAGACTGGGATATATTATAAATATTGCGTACAAATCCCGAAAATGGAGCAGGAAGATGGCCCGGATGCAAATTCAGGTTCGATTCAATCCGCCGTCACCTCTCCGGCGCGCAAAGTCACTAGGATTGACCCCATGACCACCCCGCCTGCGGCCCCTCCTGTTCCACTGAAAGCGGTGTTGTTTGACCGCGACGACACCATCGCGTACACGGACCGCGAGGTCTACGCCGAGGCCGCGCGCTGGGCTGCCGGGAAGTACGGCCTGGACGCCCGCGCGGTGGGCGCGGCGATGCTGGGGCAGTGGCAGGAGCGGGCGCTGACGTGGTGGGACCTGCGGACGGAAGACGACGAGACGGCCTTCTGGGACGGTTATGGTCTGGAACTGGTGGGGAGGCTGGGCCTGCCCGCCTCCGACGCTGCCGCTTTCATGGCCGCCTATCCCTACGAGCGGTTCATGAAGCCCGTGCCGCACGCCCGCGAGGTCTTGCAGACGTTGCGCGCCCGTGGCCTGAAGATCGGCGTGCTGAGCAACACGCTGCCCAGCATTGCCCGCACGCTGGAAGAGGTGGGGCTGGCCGATCTGGTGGATGTGGCGGTGGCGACATGTTCGCTGGGCATCCACAAGCCGGACGCGGGCGCGTTTCTGCATGCGGCGGGGGCGCTGGGACTGCGCCCGCAGGAGGTGCTGTTTGTGGATGACAAGGCCGAGAATGTGGACGCTGCCCGCGCCCTGGGCATGCAGGCCACCGTGATCGATCTGCAAGGTCAGGACCGGGACGCCATCCACGATCTGCGGGCGGTGCTGGAGCTGGTGGGCGAGTTGGTGCGCGCGTGAGACTGATCGACGGGCATCTGGACCTCGCCTACAACGCGGTCAGCGGGCGCGATCTGACGCTGACGCTGGAAGTGTTGCGGCGGGTTGATCCGGTGGAGGGCCAGACCGCCACCACCACTTTCACGGAGTTGCGGGCGGCGGGCGTGGGGGTCTGTTTTGGCACGCTGTTCGCCCTGCCACGCACGCCCGACTCGCCGCAGGGCTACACCGATCATGCCGGGGCGCGGGCACAGGCGCTGGCCCAACTGGACGTGTACCGCCGCTGGGAGGATGGGGGTTTTCTCCGGTTGCTGCGCTCCGGGGCCGAGGTCAACGCCCATATGGCCCAGGCAGATGCCCCGCTGGGTGTCGTGCTGCTGATGGAAGGGGCGGACCCAGTGCGGGATGAGGGTGAACTGCCCTTCTGGGTGGACGCGGGCGTGCGGATCATTGGCCCGGCCTGGGGCGCGACAGCTTACGCGGGCGGCACGGGTGCGCCGGGGCCTTTGACGGACGCAGGCAAGGCGCTGGTCACGGCCATGCGTGATCTGGGTATCGCGCTGGACGCCTCGCACCTAGACGACGCCGCGTTCTGGGACGCGGCTGAAATTGGGCCGAGGATGATCGCCTCCCACTCCAATTCCCGCACCCTGGTCCCCGGCAACCGCCACCTGAGCGACGAGATGGCCTGCGCCATTGCCGAGCGCGGCGGCGTGATCGGGCTGGTGTTCCTGAGTTCGTTTATCAAACAGGGTGCGGAAACGGGGGCGACGCAAGGCGATCTGGCCGCCCATGCCCGCCACTACGCGGAAGCGGAAGTTGTCGGCTGGGACCGGGTGGCACTGGGCAGCGACATGGACGGCGGGTTCGGGTCCGAGAAGACGCCCGTGGGTATCGGACGATACTCGGAATTGCCACGTTTTCTGGATGAAGTGCCCGAAGAACACCGCGCGGCAGTGGCGGGTGGAAATTGGTTGCGCTGGCTGACGGCGTACCTGTAACGCCCGTTTCCCGCTACCCTGTCGGACATGTCCCTCCCCGATCCCCGCACCCACGCCTATCAGCCCGACTCCCGGCTGGCCGAGGACGCCCTGCGCGGCCAGCTTCCAGAGGGCGACTGGGCCTACATCACTCCACGTCCAATGGCTGCCACCAGCCGTCTAAGCCTGCGCTCTGGACCCCGCGCCGACGCAGCCCAGGTCTCGGAGGCGCTGCCCGGCGAGGCACTGGAGTTGCTGTGGGAGGACGCAGGCGGCTGGGCCTATATCCGTACCGTCCATGATCGCTACCTGGGCTGGACCCCGGCGGCAGGGCTGACCGGGCCACAGCACGGCGATTTACTGACGGTGACGGCCCTGCGCGCCCACGCCTACGCCGGGCCGAAGGTCAGCCAGCCCATCGTCGGGGAATTGTGTCTGGGGGCCAGGATCATTCGCGCGCCGGGCGAGACCGTGACCGAGGGTGGGCGGCGCTGGCTGCCGGTCTCGCTGCCAGACGGCAGGGACGCCTGGGTGGGCGAGGCCACGCTCTCCCCCATCCCCGAAGCCGATCCGGCGGCGCTGGCCCTGCGCTTTCTGGACACGCCGTATGTCTGGGGCGGGCGAAGCGCGTGGGGGCTGGACTGCTCGGGCCTGACGCAACTGGTGTTCGCGGCGTTCGGCCAGCCCATTCCCCGTGACGCCGATCAGCAGCAGGAATTTCTGAATGTGGTGGAGCGGCCCCAGCGCGGCGATCTGGCTTTCTTCCCCGGTCATGTCGGCCTGATGCTGGACGAACGGCGAATGGTCC
Organism: Deinococcus marmoris DSM 12784; assembly: GCF_000701405.1. Classification (GTDB taxonomy): domain Bacteria; phylum Deinococcota; class Deinococci; order Deinococcales; family Deinococcaceae; genus Deinococcus; species Deinococcus marmoris. Next base: position 29,775 of record NZ_JNIV01000011.1, on the reverse strand, counting down.
ACGCCAACGCGACAAACATGCGCGTCACGGTGGAGACGTTGGGCGAGGGCGAGTACGGACAGAAGCTGGCGGAAGGCTGCACGGGCTTCGGACGGTGGACGGCGTGAGCGTCTCCTGGGAAACGCTGGAACTGCACACCGCCCAGCCCTTCGGGATCGCCCGCTGGACGCACAGCGTTTATCCGCGCACCATCGTCACGTTCACTCAGGATGGAATCGTGGGCCGGGGCGAGGCAGCTCCAAACGCCTTTTACGGCGAGACGCGCGGCACGGTGGAGGCGGTGTTGCCGCTGCTGGCTGAAGCGCTGACCGATCCCTGGGACTGGGATGGCCTGCGCGCGGGCCTCTCGGCGCGGATGCCACACGATCACCCCTCGGTCAAATGCGCGCTGGAGATGGCGGCGCTGGAATGGTGCGCGGCCTCGGTGGGCCTGCCCGTCTGGAAACTGCTGGGCCTCTCCCCCGCCCCGCTGCCCCGCAGCAGTTACACGGTCAGTCTGGCCGACATCCCCGACATGCGGCGGCAGGCGCGCGAGGCCGTGGCCGCCGGGCACACGGTTCTCAAGGTCAAGCTGGGGACGGAGCGGGACACGGCGATTCTGGAAGCCTTGCGCGGGGAGGCTCCAGACGTGGCCCTGCGCGTGGACGCCAACGCCGCCTGGACCCGCCCGCAGGCCAAACGCATGCTGGGCGTGCTGGACGCCGCCCGCGTGGAAATCTTGGAACAGCCTCTGGCGGCGGACGATCTGGACGGCCACGCCGAACTGCGCCGCCTGTCGCGCGTGCCCCTGGTGGCCGATGAGAGTTTGCACCACGTCCAGGACGTCATCACGCTGGCCGATGCTTTTGACGGCGTGAACCTCAAACTGGCCAAGCTGGGAGGGCCGCTCCAGGCACTCGCGGCATTGCGGCTGGCCCGCGCCCACGGCCTGAGCGTCATGATCGGCTGCATGATCGAAAGTAGCCTGGGCATCTCTGCCGCCGCGCATCTGGCCGGGCTGTGCGACTGGGCCGATCTGGACGGGGCGCTGCTGCTGGCCGATGATCCGTTTACCGGCATGGAGTGGACGGCGGGCGAACTGGCGAGGCCGGACGGCGTGGGCTGGGGCGTGACGCGGGGATGAGAGAGGTCACCGTCGCCGTCATCGGCTGCGGCAACCGGGGCGGCGACGTGTACGCCCGGCATCTGGCTGCACATGGCGCGCGGATCACGCATCTGGTGGACCCCCGCGCCAGCAGACTCGCGGTGGTGGCCGGACGTCATACCCTCGGGCCGGAGGTCTGTTTCTCCCACTGGCATGACTTCTTCGCGCTGGGACGGGTGGCCGACGCCGTGGTGATCGCCACCCCCGATGACCAGCATGTCCAGCCGTGCTTGCAAGCTCTGGCGCTGGGGTACGACGTGCTGCTGGAAAAGCCGATCTGTCTGGCCGAGGCCGAACTGGACGTGCTGCTCCAGGCCGAGGCCCAGTCGGCTGGGCGCATGACGGTCTGTCATGTGCTGCGGGCCACGCCGTTCTTCCGGGAGGTGAAGCATGTCCTGGATTCCGGGCGGCTGGGCCAGTTGGTGGGCATTCAGCACGCGGAAAATGTGGCGTACTGGCATTACGCGCACTCCTACGTGCGGGGCAACTGGCGGGCCTCTCCCCCATCGGCACCGTTTATCCTCGCCAAGAGTTGCCACGATCTCGATCTCTTGCGCTGGTTCGCGGGTGCGCCGCCGTCACGGGTGGACAGTCAGGGCGGCCTGCACCACTTTCGCCCCGAGAACGCGCCAGCAGAAGCGTCTGACCGCTGCGTGACCTGCCCGGTAGTGGATTGCCCCTACGATGCGCGCCAGATTTACGGCAGTCGCCCGCTGGAAAGCTGGCCCAACACGGTGTTGACCGCCGGGGGCCAGACTCTGGCCGGGGCGCTGGAGACCGGGCCATACGGCCAATGCGTCTACCTGGGCCTGAACAATGTCGCCGATCATCAGGCCATGACCGTCACCTTCGAGAATGGCGTGACTGCTGGCCTGACCGTCAGCGCTTTCACCCACAACAACACCCGCACCCTCAAGCTGCTCGGCACACACGGCGAATTGCGCGGGCAGATGGAACGCGGTGAGCTGGAACTCCACGATTTCCGGCACGACACCGTGGAGCGCTGGACAGTGGCGGCAGATGGCAATCACGGCGGCGGCGACGTAGGGCTGGTGATCGGCTGGCTGGCCTTTCTGCGGGGCGAGGCAGGGGTTCCCACTCCTCTCTCCGAATCGCTGGATTCCCACCGGATGGCGTTTGCAGCGGAGCGCTCCCGGCTTCGCTGAGTTGTCTGAATTCCCAGATGTTCATAGCTTGCAATAAGCAAGTGAATAGTTTCACGATAAACCTTATTCGTGAAATCTATATTTTCTATTTATTTGCGACTTGAGCTTCCTGTGCCATTTTCATAAAAAGTTGGTGGATTCGGGCATCTCCACTCAGTTCAGGATGAAATGCTGTCGCCAGAATTCGGCCCTGACACAGCATCACGGCCTGACCGTCCCACTCGGCTAGAACCGTGGCCTCTGCGCCAGCACCGCTAAAGGCTGGCGCGCGAATGAAGACGGCGGGAAAGGGCAAATCCAGGCCCTGAACGATCAGGGGGGCGGCAAAGGAATTGATCTGCCGCCCGAAGGCGTTCCGCTGCACAGTGGCGTCCAGAAGCCCCAGACTCTGCTGCCTGCCGCCAAATTGCGGCGGCGCACCCTGAACCTCTCGGGCCAGCAGGATGGCCCCGGCGCAGGTGCCCCAGATGGCTCTCCCACCCGCATGAAAGTCCCGAATCGGTTCCCACAGGGCGTACTCGCTCAGCAGGCGGGCCATCGTCGTACTCTCCCCGCCGGGCAGGATCAGACCGTTGAGGCCCGCGAGATCGGCGGGCAACCGCACCTCCCGCACTGCCGCCCCCAGCGAGTCCAGCAGGCGGCAGTGTTCACGGAATGCGCCCTGAAGGGCAAGGACGCCAATGCTGAGCGGTTTACCAGCCACGCGAGGCGAGACGTTCGGCGGGAATCAGATCGTCGATGTTGATACCGGTCATGGGCGCGCCCAGATCCTCACTGATCTCGGCCAGCAACTCGGGGTTCTGGAAGTGAGTGACGGCCTTGACGATGGCCTGCGCGCGGCGTTCGGGGTTGTCGCTCTTGAAGATGCCGCTGCCCACGAACACGCCGTCCAGCCCCAGCACCATCATCAGGGCCGCGTCGGAGGGAGTAGCGATGCCACCGGCAGCAAAGTTCACCACGGGCAGCTTGCCGTTCTGGTGGACGTATTTCACCAGTTCGTAAGGGGCTTGCAGGTCACGGGCCACCGTCATCAGTTCCTCGACGGGGCGGGCCTGGATGCTGCGAATCTCGCCCAGGATGGTGCGGGCGTGCCGGACAGCTTCCACCACGTTGCCGGTGCCCGCCTCGCCCTTGGTGCGGATCATACTGGCTCCCTCGGCCACGCGGCGGAGCGCCTCACCCAGATTCTTGGCCCCACAGACGAACGGCACCTTGAACTCTGTCTTGAGGATATGAAACTGCTCGTCGGCAGGGGTCAGCACTTCCGATTCGTCGATAAAATCCACGCCCAGCGCCTGCAAGATCTGCGCCTCGACGATGTGGCCGATGCGGACCTTGGCCATCACCGGAATGGTCACCGCCGCGATAATTTCCTTGATCATCTTGGGGTCGCTCATACGGGCCACGCCGCCGTCCACACGGATGTCGGCAGGCACGCGTTCCAGGGCCATCACGGCGGTTGCGCCCGCTGCCTCGGCAATGCGGGCCTGATCTGCGGTGACCACGTCCATGATCACGCCGCCCTTGAACATCTCGGCGAAACCGAAGTTGAGATCTGTCTGCTGGGGCATACCGTTCTGTGAATCGCTCATGACGGCAGCATAGGCCGCGACTGACCCCCTGCATAGGGCCAGAAATGAATATTGGATGGGGTCAGTTTGGGTCGAAGCTGGTGACTTGAAGTTGTGGCGGAAGTCGCGATGCAGGAAAAAAGACCCCCGATAGCGTGAGCCATCCAGGGTCAGAGGAGAAAAATCAGGTGTCAGCTTTCTACAGAGAAAAAAGGCTCAGCCGCCCGCCAGATTTTGCAAGAATTCCACGTTGTTGCGGGTCTTGCCCATGCGCGTGAGCAGCATTTCCATCGCGTCGGCGGGGTCCATGTCACTGATGACTTTTCGCAGCAACCACATTTTCTTGAGGACTTCCGGCTGAAGCAGCAGCTCCTCGCGGCGGGTGCCGGATTTGATGATGTCCAGCGCGGGAAAAATTCGGCGTTCTTCCAGGCGGCGGGAGAGAACGAGTTCGGCGTTGCCCGTGCCCTTGAATTCCTCGAAGATCACGTCGTCCATGCGGCTGCCGGTTTCTACCAGCGCCGTGGCCAGGATGGTCAGACTGCCGCCCTCGCGGATATTGCGGGCCGCGCCCAGAAAACGCTTGGGCCAGTGCAGCGCATTGCTGTCCAGGCCGCCCGAGAGGGTGCGCCCGGTGGGCGGCGTGACCAGGTTGTTGGCGCGGGCCAGACGGGTGATGCTGTCCAGCAAAATGACCACGTGGCCGCCGTCTTCCACGATGCGGCGCGCACGTTCGTGAACGAATTCGGCCACCCGGACGTGGTGCTGCGGCGGCTCGTCAAAGGTAGAGGCCACCACCTGCGCGCCCTGCACGCTCTCACGGAAATCGGTCACTTCCTCGGGGCGCTCGTCCACCAGCAGCACCATCACGGTCACGTCGGGATAGTTCTTGACGATGGAGTTGGCAATCTGCTTCAGGAGGGTGGTTTTCCCGGCTTTCGGCGGCGCGACGATCAGTGCCCGCTGTCCGCGCCCGATGGGCACCAGCAGATCGACGACGCGCAGGCTCAGGCCATCGGGGTTGCCGGGGTCTTCGAGGACCAGTTGCGCTTCGGGAAAGGTGGGGGTCAGGTCATCGAAGCGGGGGCGGCGGCGGGCGGCTTCGGGGTCCAGACCGTTGACGGCCTCCACCTGCACCAGAGAGCCGAAACGCTCGTTCTCGCGTGGGCGGCGGGCGCGGCCTATCACGTCGTCACCGGTCCGCAGGTGGTTGGCCTTGATCAGCCCAGCCGTCACCAGCACTGTGCGGCTGCCCGGGTCCAGCAGGTCCGCTTGCAGGAAGCCATAGCCGTCGGCGCTGATTTCCAGGTAGCCGCGCGCCAGCAGTTGGCCCTCGGCGTCGGCCTGATGTTCCATGATCGCCAGTGCCAGCGCGTCTTTTTTCAGCTTGCGGTAGTTGTCGATACCGTATCCGGCGGCGATCAGGTGCAACTCGGGCAGAATTTTCTGCTGCAATTCCTGGAACGGCAGCGCGGCGGCGTAGGGAGAAGCTCCGCTGGATTCAGTCACCGTTGCCCGCCTCCCGGTTGATCGGCTGTACGGATTGAGGTATCAAAGATGGGATCAAAAAATTCATGTGGCACTTCCTGGCTTAGATTGTATGTGCCTGACGCCAGATACACCGTGACGGCGGGTGGCACGGGACAAAGAGGGATGGAATCACTGCCCAGCATAACCCCGTAGGCGTCACATTCTCCATGCCCACGGCGTCTTTATCGCTCAGGCTGTGCTGGACGGCGCTGCCCACTACGCCGCACGGCGCATTGACCCGCACGGTCCCGCCGCCCTACCATGAGGGCCACTCCTGAAAACGGGGTGAGCAAAGAGATGCGAACGCGAGGACAGTAGCCTCGGCAGGGCAGTCGCTAAACAGCGAGTCAGGGACAGTGGGAGCCTGACAGACAACGCCACCGAAAGCGAAGATCACCTCCCGCGCAGACGGAAGAAAGGTCCACAGGGGCCGATTAGACCCGCCCGGACGCCCCCCGACAGAGGGCCTTGCAACGAGGCCGGAGCAGGATGCGGCGAAGTTGGGTGGTACCACGCATCAGCCCCTTACAGGCGGCGCGTCCCAGCAGTGAAGCTGAGGCGTGTCGTCTTTTTTGGGTGTGGGTGGGAGGGAAAGCTATGCAGATGCAGGACATTCCGTTTGGCGTCACCGACTGGGCAGGCGTGCCAATCACCGAACATCCCGGCGTAACGGGCGTGGCCCACTGGCGCACTCAACACTTCGGTGGCATTCGCGTCCGCATGGTGGAGTATTCACCGGGCTATCTGGCGGATCACTGGTGCAGCAAGGGTCACATCCTGCTGGTGCTGGACGGCCAACTGGACACTGAACTGGAAGATGGCCGTACCTTCACCCTTCTCGCCGGCCAGAGCTATCAGGTGGCCGATCACGCCGAGGCCCACCGCTCCAGCACGGCGTTTGGGGCAAAACTTTTTATCGTCGATTAGCACCGTTTCTGTGACGCACTCTCCCCCACCGAGGTTTCCCCATGTCCATGTTTAATCCCGTCGAACCCAATCCCAAATTCCCCGCGCTGGAGGAAGCCACTCTCAAATGGTGGAACGAGCAGAAAATCTTCGAGCGCAGCCTGGAAGGCACGCAGAGCGGCCCGGTCTACACCTTTTATGAAGGTCCGCCCACCGCCAACGGTCAGCCGGGCATCCACCACGTTCAGGCGCGCAGTTTCAAGGACCTGTTTCCGCGTTTCAAGACCATGCAGGGCTACCATGTGCCGCGTAAGGCGGGCTGGGACACCCACGGCCTGCCCGTGGAGATCGGCGTCGAGAAAAAGCTGGGGCTGAACTCCAAGCGTGAGGTGGAGGCGTACGGGATCGACAAATTCAACGCCGAATGCCGCCAGAGCGTGTTCGTGTACGAGGCCGACTGGCGCAGGTTTACCGAGCGCATGGGCTACTGGGTGGATCTGGACGACGCCTACATGACGCTGCACAAGGACTACATCGAGTCGGTGTGGTGGAGTGTAGCCGAGCTGGAGAAAAAGGGGCTGCTGTACCGGGGCTTCCGCGTCGCGCCGTACTGCCCGAAAGACGGCACCACGCTCTCTAACGCCGAGGTCAGCGAGGGCTACAAGGACATCCAGGACCCCAGCGTTTACATCACTTTTGATTTGAAAGAGCCGGAAAAACTGGGGCTGGAGGCGGGCGCGGCGTTTCTGGTCTGGACGACGACGCCGTGGACGCTGCCCTACAACGTGGGCGTGGCCATTCACCCGGAGTTCGAGTACGTGGCCGCGAAGGACAAGGACGGCAAGGTGCTGATCCTGGCCCGCACGCTGCTGGACGAGGTGCTGGGCGAGGGCGCGGAAGTCGTGAAGTCGTTCAAGGGGACGGAACTGGACCGGCTGAGCTACGAACCTCTGTATACCGAGGCGTATGAAGCGGAGGGCGACGGCGCACCGATCTGGATGAGTGGCCTGGATACTTACGTTTCCGACAGCGACGGCACCGGCATCGTCCACACCGCCCCGGCCTTTGGCGAGGACGACATGCGGCTGGCGAAGAATTACGGCTTCCCGGTGATCGTGGGCGTGGACCCGGAAGGGAAGCACCGTTACGGGCCAGAAGGAAAAAACGGCTGGAAGGGCGTGTTCTTCCGCGACGCCAACACGGACATCATTCGTGATCTCAAGGCACGCGGCCTGATGTGGCGCGACAAGAACTTCATGCACAGCTACCCGCACTGCTGGCGCTGCGGCACCCCGCTGATGTACTACGCCACCGAGAGCTGGTACTTGAACAACACCTCCATGAAAGAGCGGCTGATCGAGCTGAACCAGACCATCGACTGGCACCCGCCACACATCAAGAACGGGCGTTACGGCGGCTGGCTGGAAAACCTGATCGACTGGAACCTGTCGCGCAACCGCTACTGGGGCACGCCTTTGCCGATCTGGGAAACGGCGGACGGTGGGAAATACAAAGTTGTGGGCAGCTACGCCGAACTGGCGGAACTCAGCGGACGGCCAGAGCTGACCGGGCCGGACTTTGACCCTCACCGCCCCTTCGTGGACGACATCACCTTCGAGCTGGACGGTGAGACCTATAAGCGTGTGCCCTACGTGATGGACGTGTGGTACGACAGCGGCTCCATGCCGTTCGCGCAGCACCATTATCCGTTCGAGAACAAGGCGAAATTCGAGAACGGCGGCTTTCCTGCCGACTACATCGCCGAGGCCATCGATCAGACGCGTGGGTGGTTTAACAGCCTGCACCAGATCGGCACGATGGTCTTCGATTCGGTGGCCTACAAGTCAGTGATCTGCTCTGGTCACATCCTGGACGAGAAGGGCTTCAAGATGTCCAAGAGCAAGGGCAACATCGTGGACCCCTGGGAAGTGTTCGAGCAGTACGGGGCCGACGCCGCACGCTGGTACATGTACGTGTCCGCGCCGCCCGAACTGAGCCGCCGCTTCGGCATGAATCTGGTGGGCGAGGCGTTCCGCAGCTACTTCCTGACGCTGTGGAACACCTACAGCTTCTTCGTGCTGTACGCCAATCTGGACAAACCGGACCTGCGGGCCGCGCCGCCGCTGGAGGACCGACCGGAAGTGGACCGCTGGCTGCTGGCGAAGGTGCAGGCGCTGATCGAGACCGTAACTGAGCGGTTGGAAAACTACGATCCCACCGGATCGAGTCGGGCTTTGCAGGACTTCGTAACGGAAGATTTGAGCAACTGGTACGTGCGCCGCAACCGCAGGCGCTTCTGGAGTGGGGACGGGCAGGTGGACCTGAGTGCCTATTCCACACTGCACTATGCGCTGGTCACGGTGACGCAACTGACCGCGCCGTTCACGCCGTTCCTGGCCGAGACGCTGTATCAGAATCTTGTACGGAGTGTGGACGATAGTGCGCCGGAAAGCGTTCATCTCGCCAGTTGGCCGGTGGTGGACGAGGCCCTGACCGCGCCGTCGCTGGTAGGCGAGATGGACGCCGTACTGCGGGTGGTGGGATTGGGACGGGCCGTGCGGGCCAAGAGCGGGATGCGTCAGCGTCAGCCCCTTCCGCGCGTGATGCTGCGTGCCCGCACGCCAGACATGACAGCGGCGCTGGGCCGTTTCGGTGAACAGATCAGAGAGGAACTGAACGTCAAGGAAGTGGAATTGCTGGACCAGTACGCCGAACTGGTCAGCTACGCGCTGCGCCCCAACCTTCAGCTCCTCGGCAAGAAATTCGGCAAGGCAGTACCACAGGTGCGCGCAGCTCTGGCAGCGGCGGACGCCTCCGAGATCGCGCGGGCGGTGCGGGACGGCAAGCAGTTCGAGGTGCTTGCGCCCACAGGCGAACGCTTCGAGCTGGGGCCGGACGAGGTGCTGGTGGACGCCAAATCCCCCGAAGGCTACGCCGCGCAGGAGGAGGCCGGGTATCTGGTGGCCTTCGACACCACGCTGACGCGAGAGCTGGAGCTTGAAGGGCTGGCCCGTGATCTGGTGCGCGGCATCCAGGACGGGCGCAAAAAGGCCGGATTCGAGGTGCAGGACCGCATCACGCTGCATCTGGAGCTGGAAGGCGACGCCCGCGCCGCTGCCGAGGAGTGGCAGGACTACCTGATGTCCGAGACGCTGGCCGAAACGCTGGTTTTCGGTCAGGCATCAGGATTTAAGGCCGAGGTGGAGGGCGGAGCAGCGTATCTGGAGAAACTGGAGGCAGACGGACTGACGGCGTAGAAATGATGTCAGGAGGACGCGGCTGAGCTATCGCCGCGTCCTCTTCCTTGCTTCTGTGCCCTTATGCGGGCCGCGCCATGAATCCGAACGTTCCCGGCCCCACATGCGCGCCGATGGCCGGACCCATCAGGTGCATGCGGGCGCTTTTCACGTTCAGGCCGCTGCTGGTGACGGCGTGGCGCAGGGCCTGCATGCGGCCACTGTCACGCCCGGCGTGAATCACCGAGATGCACAGCGGCTGGTCGCCGAAGCGGGTGTGCAGGCCGTCCAGCATGTCGTCAATGGCGCGGTCCGACTTGCAGCGCCGCAGGGGCTTGAGTTCACCGCCCTCGAAACCCAGGATCGGGCGCAGGCCCAGCATGTTGCCGAAAAACGCCTGGGCGCGGCCAATTCTTCCTCCCCGGCGCAGGTATTCCAGAGTCGGTACGCTGAACTCGGCGTGAATCTGGGCGCACACGGCTTCGGCGGCCTGGACCGCACTGGCCGGATCGCTGCCGCTCAGGACCGCTGCACGGGCCGCCAGCACTGCTTCGGCCAGCGGCGTGCAGGCCAGGCCGCTGTCTACCACGTGAATGCGCCGCTCGAGATTCAGCAGGGTGGCGGCCCGCCGGGCGTGTTCCACCGTCTCGGAGAGCTTGCCCGACAGGTGAATGCTGACCACCTCGTCGTGGGTTTCCAGCAATTCGCGGTAACGCGCTGCGAAGGCGGCCACGGCCACTGGTGTCGTCCTGGCCGTGCCACCTGCTTTCATGTGGCTGTAGACGGCGTCGGGATCGACCTCCTGCCAGTCCAGAAGCTCCCGCTCCTGCATGTGAACGGTCAGGGGAATGATGTGGATACCAAGTTTCTGGGCTTCCTGCGGGGGCAGGTCACAGGTGGAATCAGTCAATACAGCGATCATTCATTTATTCTCAGCCTGTACTCATCTCTACTTCTGTATCGTTTCTCGCGTGTCTCCCGCCATTGGGGGGTGTGGGGAGGGGGTGAATCCAGGCGAAATTCCCCGGTCAACATGAAGGTGCTGTCCGACAGTGAGGTCCGGGCGGCGGCACTATACTTTCGAGCCGTGAACACGAACGCCCCACAGGTCTGCAAACCAGAAGTCGGCCCGCCAGGAGTCCAGCAGTGAAAGTCGCCGTGCTGTGCCACGCCAGCGCGGGCGGCTCGGGCGTCGTGGCCACCGAACTGGGCCTCCAGGTGGCGCGGGCCGGGCACGAGGTGCATTTCATCGGCTCGGCGCAACCCTTCCGGCTCTCGGGGCAGTGTGGAATGCGCGGGCCGTATTTCCACCAGGTCAGCGGGTTTGCCTACGCGCTGTTCGAGCAGCCGTACCCGGAACTGGCCGCCGCCAACACCCTGACGGAAGTGATGCTGGAATACGGCGTGGAGCTGGCGCACGCCCACTACGCCATTCCGCACGCGACGGCGGCCATTCACGCCAAAGCCATTACCGGGCAGGGGCGGGTGCTGACCACGCTGCACGGCACCGACGTGACGCTGGTGGGGGCCGAACCCGCCTTCCGTCACACCACCCGCCACGCCATCGAACGCAGTGATCACGTCACCGCCGTGTCGCGTTTTCTGGCCGAGCAGACGGGTGAAGTCTTCGGGATTGACCGCGAGATCGAGGTGATCCATAACTTCGTGGACGCTGAGCGCTTCCGGCGCATCACCGATCCCGAGGTGCGGCTGCGGTTCGCCCACCCCGAGGAGGCGCTGCTGGTGCATGTCAGCAACTTCCGTCCGGTCAAGCGGGTGGAAGACGTGGTGCAGATCTTTGCCCGCGTGGCCTCCGAACTGCCCGCCCGCCTGCTGATGATCGGCGACGGCCCGGAGCGCCCGCGCGCCTTCGAGCTGGCGCAGCAACTCGGCGTGATCGGCAGGACGCATTTCCTGGGATCGTTCCCGGATGTGGAAACCGTGCTGGGCATCAGCGATCTGTTTCTGTTGCCCAGCAGCAACGAGAGCTTCGGGCTGGCCGCGCTGGAGGCCATGAGCTGCGAGGTGCCAGTGGTGGCCGCCCGCGCTGGGGGCATTCCCGAAGTCGTCGAGGACGGCGTGACTGGCTTCCTCTGCCCGGTGGGCGATGTGGACGGCATGGCCGACGCGGCGCTACGGGTGCTGCGCGACCGCGAGCTGTACCTGAGCATGGGCGCGGCGGCGCGGCAGGCGGCGGTCACCCGCTTCTCCCCCACCCTGATCGTGCCGCAGTATCTGGAAGCCTACGAAAGGGTCTTGCGGGAGGCTTGAGGTCTGGATGCCACTGACACATGTGTCCAGATTTACTAAGTGAAAAGATTCACGATAAATCTTGTTCGTGAAATTTAGATTCCTTCGCTCTTTTCGTCTGATTGCCTGATCTGCAAGCCATCTGTCGTCTGGACCAATTCCGTCAACTCCGCGTTGGCCTGCGCGAAGCGGTCTGAACGCCAGCTTTCCACCACCGGAACACGCAGCAGGCGGATCAATATCGAGGTCAACGCGCCGCCGTGCGAAACGACGATGGGCGTTCCGGGCAAGTTCAGGACGGATTGAAGGGCCGCCTCGAACCGGTCCGCCACGTCGCGCTGACTCTCACCGCCGGGGAATGAAATGCTGTCGCCTGGGCCGATGAGTTCGCCGAATCCGGTCTTCAGATCGCTGTAAGGCCGCCCGCGCCAGTCGCCCGGATCGATCTCCTGAATGCCGTCCAGCACGGTCACGGGCACGCCCAGCAATTCAGCGACAGGAGCGGCGGTCTGCTGGGTGCGGATGTAGGTGCTGGCATAGACACGGGGAGAATCGAGATTCAGAGCGGCTAACTTTCGGGCCAGCGCCTGAGCCTGCGCATGGCCCTCGGCGGTCAGTTCGTCGTGCTGGCTGTCCACGCCGCGCAGCACGCCCGCAACGTTTCCGGTGGTCTGCCCGTGACGGGCTAAAAAAAGGCGAGAGGAAGTCACCGCAGGAGTGTAACCAGTCAGGACGGCCCAGAGGGCAGCCCTTCCCACACGCCCCGGACCCCCTGCACCTCGAAACGGGCAAACAGTTCCTCGCTGTACCAGTTTTCCTGGCGGGTGCGGGCAATGACGTGTCGGTGCGCGCCGCCCTGATACGCGTAGGCACGCATACTCGCCTGGTCCTGCCAGACGCTGAAGGTGGCCTGCTGCACCACCGGCCACTCGCCCAGCCCCAGCGCGGAGATCAATCCGGGCTGATCTGGCAGAAACTGCTGCGTGCCCGGCACCGCGCGCCAGAAGGCCAGCAGTTGCGAGGGGCGAATGACGGCGCGGGTCAGGACCGCGACGGGGAATTCGCCGGAAGGATGGCGTGAGATGGCGGGGCCGAACGGTTCCTGTCCGGCCCATTGCCCATGCCAGCGCAGGGGCCGCAGCAGCAGGGTCACGGTGTCGGCCACTGCCTCCCGCTCCTGCCGACGCCAGGGGCTGTCCTCGAACAGCTCGAAGGCGGCGCGTGACTGCCACACGGCGAAACGCCCCCAGCGGCGCGGATCCACGCTCAGCGAGAGTTTCGCGCCCTGCCCGGTACCCAGCAGACGGTAAAAATCGAGGCCCGGCAGCCCGCGCAGGTGGCCGTGATCGGTGGCCATGCGCCGCATTCCTGAGCGCAGATCGGCGGGCGCAAAACGGTTGACGGTCAGGGTCACGAGTGGGGCGGGGGGCGGAGCAGACATCAGAGAACAGTTTAGGCCGCGCGTGGGCGCAGACTTTGGCCTGCCCCACGGTTGCTGCCCTGGCACATTCTTTCCCAGCACAGACGCTCAAGGTTCTCGGAAACCCCTGTCACGGTGCGCGGACCGCCTCTCCCCTATGCTGGGAACGTGCATTTCGACGATCTGCCCGTGCTGCCCACCACCCCCGGCGTGTACCTCTTCCGCAAGGGGGGCGTGCCGATCTACATTGGCAAGGCCAACAACATTCGCAGCCGGGTGGGACAGCATTTCAAGGCCGGGGGCAAGAGTGGCAAATTCACCTCGCTGGCCGAGTCGCTGGAATTTATTACCGCCCGCAATGAAGTCGAGGCGCTGGTCTTAGAGGCCAACCTGATCAAGCAGCACCGCCCGCATTACAACGTGACGCTGAAGGACGACAAGCATTACCCCTTTCTGAAGCTGACCAACGAGAAATTCCCCATGCTGGTGGTCACGCGGCGGGTGATCAAAGACGGCGGCAGCTATTACGGGCCATACCCGGACAGTTCGGCGGTGCGGCGGGTCAAGAACCTGATCGACACCATGTTTCCACTGCGCAAGAACAGCGGCCTGCCGATGCAGAAAAAGCCGCGCCCGTGCCTGAATTTTCATATGGGGCGCTGCCTGGGGCCGTGCGTGGACCGGGCCGATCCGCTGGAATACGCCCGCGTGGTGGACGACGTGAAATCGCTGCTGGAGGGCCGCGCCGCCACTGTCATCACCCGCCTCAAGGAAGACATGAAGGTGGCCGCACAGAGTCAGGACTTCGAGCAGGCCGCCCGTGTGCGGGACCGCGTGCTGGCCGTTCAGAAACTGTTCGGCACCGAGCAGCACGCCTTTGTCAGCGACGAGACCGATCTGGATTTTCTGGGCGTGGCGCAGGCCGGGGAATACGCGATGGTGCAACTGTTCCGCATGCGCGGCGGGCGGGTGGTAGGGCGCGACAAACGCTTCCTGACGAATGCCGAGGAAGGCACCCCTGGCGAGATCGTGGGGGCCTTCGTGCAGGACTACTACACCCAGGCGACGCATGTGCCGCCGCTGATCCTGCTGCCCGCCGAGTTCGAGGACGCGCCGCTGTGGTCCGAATTCCTGAGCGAGAAGGCCGGGCGCAAGACGGCCATGCGGACGCCGAAGCGCGGCGACAAGGTGGACCTGATCGAGATGGCCCAGCGCAACGCGGTCAACGGTCTGGATTCCGAATTGGCGGTGCTGGAGCGGCGCGGCGACCACCCGGGCCTGGACGCCCTGCGCGAGATGCTGGCGCTGCCGGACCGTCCGTGGCGCATCGAGGGCTACGACAACTCCAACCTGTTCGGGACCAACATCGTCTCAGGCATGGTGGTTTTTGAGGGCGGGCGGGCGCGGCGTGGGGAACACCGCCGTTTCAAGGTCAAGGGTCTGGACCACCCGGACGACTACACCGCCATGAAACAGACGGTGCATCGCCGCTTCACGGGCAGCCTGGCCGACAAGTTGCCGCTGCCCGATCTGATCGTGATCGACGGGGGGCGCGGACAGGTCAACGCTGCACTGGACGCACTGAAGGAGGCCAATATTCAGGTGCCGGTGGTGGGTCTCGCCAAGCGCGAGGAAACCATCATTCTGCCGGGGCGTTATGGTGCGCAGTGGTGGCTGGAAACGGGAACCGAGGTGGGCGTGAACCGCGAAATGCTGCTGCTACAAACGCACCCGGCGCTGAGAATCCTGATCGCCGTACGCGACGAGGTTCACCAGTACGCCATCACCTATCACCGCAAACTGCGCGGCCAGGACATGCTCCGCAGCGTATTCGACGATCTGCCGGGCATCGGGCAGAAACGGCGCGACGCGCTGCTGGAGGAATTTTCCAGTCTGGAGGATCTGGCCGCTGCCCCCGTCGATCAGATCGCCGCCGTGCCGGGAATGAACGCGCGGGCGGCGCAGAGCGTCAAGGATTTCCTGGTGCAGCGTGAGGCCAACCGGGTGCCGCTGGGTTAGCGTTCCGAATCTGTGATTCAGCGTCTGCCCACCGTCTCTTGAGGCAACCTTTCAAGTGTGTGGGAGGGTAGGTTCTGTGGCCAGGACGGCGGTAAGACTTGCGGGCATGACCAAAGACACCAGCACCACCCCACCCGTGAACAACCAGTACGAGATGCGCGATCCCCTGAGCCAGTACCCGCGTCCGCCGTTTCCCAGACAGCCGCAGTCCGCACCGGGTCTGGCGAGCGAGATGGACCCGAAACCGGACCACGGCGAGGACAGCTACGTGGGCTTTGGCCGCCTGAAAGGCCGCAAGGCGCTGATCACCGGGGCCGATTCGGGCATCGGGCGGGCCGTCGCCATCGCGTTCGCGCGTGAAGGGGCGGACGTGGCGCTGAACTACCTCAAGGTGGAGGACTCCGACGCCGAGGAAGTGATCCGGCTGATCGAGGCCGCCGGGCAGAAAGCCGTGGTCATTCCAGGGGACCTGACGGACGAGACGTTCTGCAAGGAACTCGTTCAGAAAGCTGTGGACGGGCTGGGCGGGCTGGATATTCTGGTCAGCAACGCGGGCAAGCAGACGGCAGTGGAGGCCATCGCCGACCTGACCTCCGAGCAGTTTGATGAGACGATGAAAACCAACATCTACGCCATGTTCTGGATCACCAAGGCCGCGCTGCCGCACATGGGGCCGGGGTCCAGCATCATCAACACCACCTCGATTCAGGCGAGCCAGCCGTCCAAGAATCTGCTGGACTACGCCATGACCAAGGCGGCGATGGCCAACTTCACGGGTGGTCTGGCCAAGCAGGTGGCCGCGCTGGGCATCCGCGTGAACGCCGTGGCCCCCGGACCGTACTGGACGGCCTTGCAGCCCAGCGGAGGGCAGCCCCAGGAAGGCGTGATGAAGTTCGGCGAGAGCGTGCCGCTGGGCCGCCCCGGACAGCCCGCCGAGATCGCGCCGCTGTACGTGCTGCTGGCCTCGCAGGAAGGCAGCTACATGACCGGGAATGTATACGCCAGCACGGGCGGCACGATCTACTAGGATTGGGACACTATCAACGCCGCGCACCACTGCTAGCTGCGCCGCGTTGACGCCACAAAGAAGCGCCGCCCACTTCACTGTCGAAGGGGGCGGCGTCTGGTGTTCCCGGGGATCGCGGTCACGCGGGGCGGGGGCGCTGGAACAAGGCTCTCAGGCTGAAGCGGGGGCGCTGTTCGGGGACGGGGCGGGCTTCACGGGCGCGGCGGGCCTGAGCGGCTTCCTGCCGCAGTTCCTGGGCGCGTTGCTGGCCGTACTGAAGATCAAAATGCATGGTGTTGTGTCCTGGGGGCGCTGGCTGCCGAGGCGGCATCCGTGGGTCCAGCGCTGATGGACTTATGGTGCGCCGCAGCGGGGGCGCAGCACATCCGGCAGGTGGCGCACCGGGACTGAATGATCTGGCCTAGCACCGAAAGCGTTAAGCATCCGCCAAGCGCGCAGAAGGCGGCGGACAGAGTGTAATGACGGCGTGTTTCCCACCCTCCTCCATGAGATCGTTGCCTTTGCCAGGGGCCACTGGCGCGGCCTGCTGCTGCTGCTGCTGGGCGTGCTGCTTCCGCTGGTGCTGATCGCGGAGCTGACCGAGGACGTTTTCCGCGACGGCGGCTTCGCCTGGGACACGGCGATTCTGGAGTGGTACCGCGCGCACCGCACGCCAACGCTGACCTCTGCCGCGCTGGCACTGGGAGTGATCGGTGGGGTCCGGGTGCTGCCCTTTGCCGCGCTGGCCATAGCGCTGCTGCTGGTGCGGGCGGGCGCACGCGTCCACGCATGGTATCTGGCCCTCGCCCTGTCGGGAGCCGCGCTGCTCAATCTGCTGGCCAAGCTGATCTTTCAGCGCCCGCGCCCGGATGAGCTGGGGGCGGTGCTGGTGGAATCGGGCTTCAGCTTTCCCAGCGGACACGCGATGGGCAATGCGGCCTTTGGGATCGCGCTGGGGCTGATCTTCTGGCGCTCACGGCTGGGCTGGCCGGTGTCGGTGCTGGGCGTGTTCTGGGGCGTGCTGCTGGCCGCCAGCCGCAACTATCTGGGCGTGCATTACCCCACCGACGTGATCGTGGGTTTCCTGAGCGCCGCCGCCTGGGCTTACGGCCTGTACCTGATCATGGGCCGCCGTTGGCCTGCGCTGCGGCGTTCACCGGGCGGAGTGGACGACACCCTGGGCACGCCCGAAACAGAGGCCGAGCCGCTTGCACCCAGTGAAAAGGGCCGCACGCACTGAGGGTGCGGCTCCGGCAGATGACGGCCCATCTTTACCTCCGTCCAGCACGGCGCTGAGCGGCGGCAGAACCGGAGTCGGCAGAGTCCGGCAGATGGGCAGCCTTTGGTATGCCGCGCCGGACATCAGCACCCTGTTTTGACAGTGTTGAAGCCAGACCTGCCCCCTTATACCGTGGTCATTGCGTCTGTCCGGCCTACGCTTGACAGCGCTTTCAAAATCGTCTAAGCTCAAGTTGTTCAACAAGTCTATATCTGGATTCACGAGCAGGCGACCGTGCCTGTCAGGAGCTGTCCTATGTCTGCAACCGTCACGCTGATGCACGTGGCGCGGGAAGCGGGGGTCTCACCCAGCACCGTGTCGCGCATACTGAACGGCACCGCCAATGTCACGCCGGACAAGCGTGAACGGGTGGAGGCCGTGATCCAGCGCCTGAATTTTGCTCCCAACGTGCAGGCGCAGGCATTGGCGAACGGGCGGAGTTTCTCGGTGGGGGTCCTGACCCAGAAACTGAGCAGCGCATTTTATGGTGAAACCCTGGCCGGGATCGAACAGGGACTGGACGGCAGCCCCTACCATCCCCTGGTGGTGAGCGGCCACTGGCGGGCAAAGCAGGAACAGCAGGCGCTGGACCTGCTGATGCGCCGACGGGTAGACGCCTTGATCGTGCTGGGAGGCGTGATCGAGGACGCGGCCTTACAACGGGTGGCGGCGCAGGTGCCGCTGGTGGCCGTGGGCCGTGAGGTCAGTGGACTGCCGGAGCGCTGTGTGCTGATCGACAACCACGCGGGTATCCGGCAGGTGGTGGCGCATCTGGCCGGGCTGGGCCACCGGGACATCGCCTACATCGGCGGAGACGAGTGCCAGCAGGACGCGGTGGAGCGCCGTGAGGGCTTTGAAGACGCGGTGCGTGAAATGGGGCTGCCGTTTCAGCCGCACCTGATGCTGACCGGCAACTACACCGAGGCCAGCGGTGAGCAGGCCGCCGCCGAACTGCTGGCCTCGGACCTGCCCTTTACCGCGCTGGTCTGCGCCAATGACCAGATGGCCTTCGGCGCGCGCCTGAGCCTGTACCGCCGGGGCCTGCGGGTGCCGGAAGACATCTCTCTGACCGGCTTCGACGACCTGTTTTCCTCACGCTACACCACACCGCCGCTGACCACCGTCCATCAGGCGGTCAACGAACTGGGGCAACTGGCCGCAGAGACTGTTCTGCGCCTGCTGGCCGGGGAACATCCCCGCATGTCTCCATACGTGCCGCAACTGGTCATCCGCGAATCCACGGGGCCGGCGTCCGGCGTCCCGCGCACCACGCCACGGGGGGCACATTAATGCACGACAGTTCCTGATGGCCCGAGAGTCCGCTGGTGTACATCCTTTGAAAGCGCTTTCAACTCTGACCCCTGGAGGTCTCCCATGAAGAAAATCGCCACGCTCGCCCTCGTGACCGCCCTGCTCGCCAGCACCGCCAACGCCCAGGAGAAGATGACCCTGACCGTGGCCGCCTTCCCCAGCCTGGATACCGCCATCAAGGCCATTATTCCGGCCTGGAACAAGAAATACCCCAACGTGACCATCAAGTTGCAGGCGCAGGAATTTGCCGACCACCACAACGCCATGACCACCGCGCTGGCCACCGGGCAGGGCCTGCCCGACGTGATGGCCGTGGAAATCGGCTACGTGGGCAAGTTCGCCGAGGGCAAGGGGCTGGAAGACATGAACAAGGCCCCCTACAACGCCACCCAGTACAAGAAGCTGTTCACGCCGTTCACGGTGGCGCAGGCCACCAGCGCGGACAAGCGCTTTGTCGCCATGCCCACCGACATCGGCCCCGGCACCTTCCTGTACCGCAAGGACATCCTGGACAAGGCGGGCGTGAACCCGGTGACCATGATGAAGGACTGGGACAGCTATATCGCCGCCGGCAAGACCATCAAGGCCAAGACAGGTGCGGCGCTGATCAACACCGCGCAGGGCATCTACGGCGTGGTCAGCCGCACCAACCTCAAAGCGGGCGAGGGCATCTACTTCGACAGCAAGAACAACCTGCTCGTCGGCCCCGACAACGCCCGGTTCCTGCGCGCCTTCACGCTGTCCAAGCAGGTGCGCGACGCTGGCCTGGACGCCAAGATCGGCGAGTGGAGCAACGAGTGGTACGACGCCTTCAAGAAGGGAACGGTGGCCACCCAGTTCAGCGGCGCGTGGCTGACCGGCGCGCTGCAAAGCTGGATGGCCCCCGACACCAAGGGCCTGTGGCGCGTGCAGAATCTGCCCGAGGGCGGGTACGCCTCGTGGGGCGGCTCGTTCTACGCCATTCCCAGCGCCGCCAAGAACAAGGCGATGGCCTGGGAGTTCATCAAGTTCATGACCATTGAAAAGTCCTCGCAGGTCACGGCGTTTATCGACAACGGCGCATTCCCCGCGCTGCTGACCGCCCAGAACGACGGTATCTTCAGCCAGGGCGTGCCGTTCCTGGGTGAGCAGAAGGCCCGGGTGCTGTGGCGCGACGCCGCCCGCAAGACCCAGCCCATCGACGTGAACAAGTACGACTCGGTGGCCGATCAGATCGTGAACACTGAACTGACCAACGTGCTGGAGCAGGGCAAGGACATCAAGCAGGCGCTCACGGACGCCCGCGCCCAGATCCTGCGCCGGGCCCGCTGAGGACACTTGACCTGAGCCGGATGCTTTGACCCTCTGGGGGAGCGAGAAAGGCGGCTCCCCCATTTCCATTCCCCGACTGCACTCTTTGGCCCAGCGCACGGCGCAAAAGGATGGCCCCATGCAAGAACGTGTTCCCCTGCCCACCAGTCCGCCCCGCCGCCGCTGGAGCTACGACCGCTTTCAGCAGCGCTTTGCGCCGTACATCTTTACCAGTCCGTTTTTTATCCTGTTCCTGATCTTCGGGCTGTTTCCGCTGGGCTTCAGTCTGTTCCTGGCCTTTCACCTGTGGAACCCGCTGGATGGGCTGGGCAACTGGGAGTATGTGGGCTGGGAGAACTTTGGGCTGGCGCTGGGCGCACCGGATCAGTTCTGGGTGGCCCTGAAGAACACCCTCTGGATCGGGCTGCTGTCCGGGGTGCCGCAGCATCTGGTGGCATTGCCGCTGGCCTTTGTCATCAATCAGTCGCTGCGCCGGTGGCAGGGCGGCATCAGCACCATCCTGTTTCTGCCATACATCACCAACGCCGTGGCGATCACGATCGTCTTCGGGATGCTGTATTCCGAGAACCTGGGGCTACTGAATTATGCCCTGTCGGTGGTGGGGCTGGGGCCGGTGCGCTGGCTGGCGGTGCCGGACCTGGTGCCGGTGTCGGTGGCCGTGGTGGTGTTCTGGCGCTACGTGGGCTGGAACGTCATCCTGTACCTGAGCGGTTTGCAGGCCATCAGCGAGGATGTCTATGAGGCGGCCACGGTGGACGGCGCGAGCAGCGTGCAGAAGTTCTTTTACATCACGCTGCCGCTGCTGCGCCCGATGATGTTCTACGCCTTCACCCTGACCATTGTGGGCAATATGCAACTGTTCGAGGAACCGTTCATCATGGTGGGGCAGGCGGGCGGCAGCGGAGGCACTGCGCTGACCTCGGCCATGCACATCTATAACGTGGCCTTCCGCGACCTGGACATGGGTTACGGCTCGGCGATGGCGTGGCTGCTGTTCCTGGCGATCTTCGTGCTGAGCATGATCAACAACTTCCTGTTCTCACGGGGCGGGGGGCGTTCATGACCACCCAGCCACTGGAAACGCCCGTGACCGCCACGCCCAGACCGCCCCGGCGCAAATCCAGATTGAACCTGAGCCGTGTGGGGCTGTGGGTCTTCGTGGGCATCGCCTGCTTTCTGTCGCTGGTGCCGTTTTACCTGATGTTCGTGTGGGCCACGCTGCCCAGCGCCCAGATCTTCGCCGTGCCGCCCAATCTGTGGTTTGGCAACGCCTTCGTGGAAAACCTCCAGAAGATGATGGAGGCCACCAACAACATGGCCCTGCGCCAGTTCTGGAACTCGCTGTACATCTCGGTGCTGTCCACGGTGACCACGCTGTTTTTCTGCTCGCTGGCCGGATTTGCCTTTGCCATGTACGACTTCCGGGGCAAGAAATACCTGTTCGGCTTCATTCTGGTCACCATGCTGATTCCGCCGCTGGTGATGGACATTCCATCTTTTCTGGTGATGAACAACTTCTTACAGTGGATCGGCACGCCGCGCACGCTGTGGGTGCCGGGCATGGCCAACGCCTTTGGCATCTTCCTGATGCGTCAGTACATCGTTTCCGCATTGCCCAAGTCGCTGATCGAGGCCGCGCGGCTGGACGGGGCCAGCGAGTTCGGCATCTATATGAAAGTGGTGGTGCCGCTGATCCGCCCGATTCTGGCGACGCTGGGCGTGGTGACCTTCGTGGGATCGTGGAACAACTTCAAGGGCGCGCTGATCATGCGTCTGAGTGAGGACAGCACCATGACCCTGCCGCTGTCGCTGCGGCGCATCACCGGGGGCGCAACCAACGTCAATGCCGACTGGGGCGCGACGCTGATGATGGTGGTCCTGACCGTGATTCCTCTGCTGATCATCTTCCTGTTCGCCAGCCGGCAGGTCATTTCCGGTCTGACCAGCGGCGCGGTCAAGGACTGAGGATGAGGGGAATTTTCACGCTCAGCCTCGGCCTGTTGCTGTCGGCCCAGGCGGCCACAGTCACCCCGTCCGGCGCAGCGCCAAGACCGATCCTGCCCGCCAGCGTCAGCGCCTTCAACCTGGGCAACTGGATGCCGGTGACCGAGGCGGTGGACGGATTGAACGCCCTGAAGCCTGCTGCCCTGCGCTGGCCCGGCGGCAACATCGGCGACGAGCAGAACCGCACGCCCGAAGCCATGCAGACGCTGAAATCCAACTGGACGCTGCTGGGCCAGCCGCCGCTGATGATTCAGACCCGCGTGTTCACCCGGCCTGGCGGCAACCGCGACAATGTGCCGGCCAAAAATACCCCGGAAGACGCCGCCGAACTGGTGCGGATGGCGCAGGGCCTGGGCCTGAACGTCGCGTACTACGAGATCGGCAACGAGCCGGACCTGTATGCCACCAACCGCAGTGACCCGAGCTGGACGCCCGAAAAATACTGCGGCGTGGTGCGGGCGCAGAGGGCCGCCATTTTGAAGGTTGACCCACAGGCCAAGATTGCCGGGCCAGCCGTCAGCAACCCCAACGCGTATCTGGACGCGGCGATCAGGGAATGCGGCGACGCCTTTGATCTGGTGACGTGGCACCTGTATCCCTCCAACGGTGACGGCACGGCGGCTGAAGCGTTCGCCAGCATCATCAGGGTGACGGACACCGTGGAGCGCGTGAAAAAGCTGTGGGCGGACCCGGCCACCAATCCGAAGGGGCAGGGCAAGACACTCACGCAGGGCGTGACCGAGTACGCACAGTCGTACCGCTCGGACCGGGGCACGCATCTCTCAGACGCGGTGGGCGGACTGTGGGCGGCGGAGGCGGCGCTGCGGATGTCGGAAGCCGGCGCAGTCTTCAATCCCTACTTCTCGCTGATGGCCACCGGCAATCACGGCCTGCTGGACGACGCCGGATTCCCGCGCATGTCCTACGCCGCCTTCCGCGAACTGGCGAACTACCGGGGGCAGACCTTCGGCGTGCAGAGCGACGACGCTGACCTGTGGGTTCACGCCTCCAGGCAAGGCAACCTGTTGACGCTGTTCGCTATCAACACCCAGCCAGACGGCAAGACTTTGAACCTCAATCTGCCCGGCTACCGCGTGATCGGGGCCAAGACCGTGACGGACGAAGACGTGAATGCCGATAAGCCGCCGCGTGCGTTGAAGATTGGCGAAGCGCTAACGCTGCCGCCGCTGAGCTTCACACGCGTGGTGTTGAAGGCTTTGCCCTGACGCCGAGCCGTATTCACCAACTCTCGCCCCTCGCTTTCATTCTCAGACAGGATCACTTCCCCAGGAGTTTCTATGACCCAGCCCAACACCAAACAGCCCAACCCTGCAAATTTCCCGCCCCGCTTCACCTGGGGCGTCGCCACCAGCAGTTACCAGATTGAAGGAGCCGCCCACGAAGATGGCAGGAGCCAGAGCATCTGGGACACCTTCTGCGCCACACCCGGCAAGGTGCTGAACGGCGAGAACGGCGACGTGGCCTGTGACCATTACCACCGCCTGGACAGCGATCTGGACCTGATTCGCGGTCTGGGCGTCAACGCCTACCGCTTCAGCGTGGCCTGGCCGCGCATCGTCCCGGACGGACGCGGGGCCACCAACCGGGCCGGGCTGGACTTCTACAGCCGACTGGTGGACGGCCTGCTGGCGCGCGGCATCACCCCGTGGCCGACGCTGTACCACTGGGATCTGCCGCAGGTGTTGCAGGATCGGGGCGGCTGGCCTGCCCGCGACACGGCCCTGGCTTTTGGCGACTACGCGGAGGTGGTGACCGCCGAACTGGGGGACCGCGTGAAGCACTGGATCACCATCAACGAGCCGTGGTGCGCCGCCTTCCTGGGCTACGGCAACGGTATCCACGCGCCGGGCCATACCGATCTGGCCGAGAGTTTCGCCGCCTCGCACCACCTGCTGCTGGCGCACGGGCTGGGCGTTCAGGCGGTGCGGGCGAATGCGCCGGGCGCGCAGGTGGGCATCACCCTGAATCTGGCGGGAGCGTATCCGGCAACGGACAGTGAGGCGGATAAAGCGGCGGCCCATCGTCAGGACGGCTTCGCCAACCGCTGGTACCTGGACCCGGTGTTTGGGCGCGGCTACCCGCAGGACTTCGTGGAATTGCTGGGGGCCGCCAGCCCGCAGGCGCAGGGGCTGGTGCTGCCGGGCGATCTGGAGACCATCGCCGCGCCGACGGACTTTCTGGGCGTCAACATGTACTCGCGCAGCGTGGTGGAGGACGCGCCCGGCGAGGGCTTCCTGGGTCTGCGGCAGGTGCATGTGGCGGGCAGCGAGTACACCGGTTTCGACTGGGAGGTGGCCCCCCAGAGCCTGACGGACCTGATGCTGCGGTTGCAAAAGGACTACAACCCGGCGGCCCTCTACATCACCGAGAACGGCGCGACGTACCCCGACAGCGTGGAAGACGACGGCACCGTGCATGACGGGGCGCGGACGCGCTACTTCCAGCAGCACATCGCGGCGGTGGGAGACGCGCTGGCCGGCGGCGCGAAGATGGCCGGGTACTTCGCGTGGTCCCTGATGGACAACTTTGAATGGGCAGAAGGCTACGACAAGCGCTTCGGCATCGTGCATGTGGATTTTGAGACCCAGGCGCGCACCCTGAAGCAGTCGGGGCAGTGGTACCGCGATTTCCTGGTTCGCGCGCAGGAGGGACAGCCCGCGTGACCACGCCACTGGAGCGGCCCTCTGCGGCCACCGTGACTCTGACCAACCCGGTGCTGCGCGGCTTTCACCCCGATCCCAGCATCGTGCGGGTGGGACAGGACTATTACCTGGCCACCAGCACCTTTCAGTGGTCTCCGGGGGTGGCCGTTTACCACTCGCGCGATCTGGTGAACTGGCGGCCCGCCGCGCAACCGCTGGACCGCACGAGTCTGCTGGACATGCGCGGCAACGCCGATTCCGGTGGCGTGTGGGCACCGGCCCTGTCGCACGACGGCCAGCGCTTCCATCTGATCTACACCGATGTCAAAAGCTGGGGCAGCACAGAGGTCTTCAAGGACAGTCACAACTATCTGACGACTGCCGAGAACATCGAGGGGCCGTGGTCCGAGCCGATCTACATGAACTCCAGCGGTTTTGACCCCAGCCTGTTTCACGACACCGGGGGCAGCACGGGCGTGGACGCAGGCGGCGACGGGCGCAAGTGGTTCGTGAACATGCGGTGGGACCACCGCGCGGGGCGCAACTCGTTTTCCGGCATCGTGTTGCAGGAGTACAGCCCCGAAGAAAAGCGGCTCGTCGGGCCGCGCGAGGTCATCTTCAGGGGCACTGAACTGGGCGTCACTGAAGCGCCGCACCTGTACCGCAGAGGCGGCTGGTACTACCTGCTGACGGCGGAGGGCGGCACCAGTTGGGAACACGCCGTCACCGTGGCCCGTTCGCGCAGCCTGCACGGCCCGTATGAGGTGCATCCCGACAACCCCATGCTGACTGCCGTGGACGCGCCGGGGCTGCCCATTCAGAAGAGTGGGCATGCCAGCTTTACCAACACGCCGGACGGTCAGTGGGTGATCGCCTATCTGTGCGGGCGGCCTATCAGCGAGCATGGCGAATGCCCACTGGGACGTGAAACGGCGTTGCAGTCGCTCACTTGGGACGAAGACGGCTGGCCGCGTCTGACTTCCGGCGGACACCACCCGCAGCTTCACGCCGCGTTGCCCGCGCTGCCGCCGCATCCCTGGCCACAGGCTGCGGCGCGCGACGACTTTGATGGGTCTGAATTGCGCTCCGAGTGGATGACCCTGCGTGCGCCCGCTGAACTGATGGGCGTGGAATTGACGGGCGGCAGTCTGAAACTGACCGGGCATGAATCGCTGAACAGCAAGCATCAACTGGCGCTGGTGGGCCGCCGACTGCAAGCGCTGGACGCCCGTTTCCGCACCGCCGTCAGCTTTGACCCGGAGGACTTTCAGCAGATGGCGGGCGTGTGTGCCTATTACGACTCCCGCAACTGGGTTTATCTGCGCCTGAGCCGGGACGAGCAGCGGGGCCGCACACTGGCGATCCTGCAATCCGAGAACGGCGATTACCGCGAACTACTTCCAGATGAGGTGGCCGTGGGCGAGACTGGCCCGGTGCATCTGGGCATCGTGTACAACAGTGGACAGTTCTGGTTTGAATACAGCGTGGACGGCGAGGACTGGCAGCCGATTGGCGAAAAACTGAGCGCCGGACTGCTGAGCGATGAACATTGCGGCGGCCTCAGCTTCACCGGCACCTTTCTGGCGCTGACCTGTCAGGACCTGAGCGGACGCAAGCTGGCTGCTGAATTTTACTGGGCCGAATACGTGGAGACGGCATGAAACTTTTTCTCCTCGGGGCTGCGCTGCTGGCCGCATCGGCAGGGGCGCAGACTGGAGCGGGGGCGCTGGCCGTTCCCAGGCTGCCGCAGGCCGAGGCCGAAATCCGTGCCCGCGCCGTGCTGGTGAAGATGACGCTGGATGAAAAGATCGGGCAGGTCAGCATGGCGCATTTCTTCCGTTTCCTGGAAGGTGGGAAAAGCGGGCCGATAGCTGCCAACGCGGGTGACATCTTTGCCCAACTGTTGCCCGGCGCGACGCTGAACGGCGGTGGAGACGCCCCGCAGCCCAACACCCCGCGTGGCTGGGCCGACGCCCTGCGCGGGCTGGAAACGCTGGGCCGGGCGAATCTGCCAGGAGGCATTCACGCCGTGTTCGGCACCGACGCGGTACACGGCGTGAACAACGTGCCGGGGGCCATCCTCTACCCGCACAACCTGGGACTGGGCGCGGCCTTTGACCCGGCGCTGACGCAGGAACTGGCCCGCGCCACTGCCGCCGACATGCGGGCCATGAACATGGACTGGAATTTCAGCCCGGTGGCCGATCTGGGCCGCGATCCGCGCTGGGGCCGCTTTTACGAGACCTTCGGCGAGTCGCCGTGGCTGGTGGCCGATCAGATCACTGCCAGCGTTCAGGGGCTGCAATCGGGCGGGGTGGCCGCCACCCTCAAGCATTTTGTGGGCTACGGTTCGCCGGGTCTGGGCCGGGACCGCGCCAATGCGGAGATCAGCACGCGGGCGCTGCACGAACTGTATCTGCCCCCGTTCAAGGCCGGAATCCGGGCCGGGGCCATGTCGGTGATGGCCAACAGCGGCAGCGTCAACGGCGTGCCAGTCCATGCTTCCAAAAACATCCTGACCGATCTGCTGCGGGGTGAACTGGGCTTTGGGGGGCTGGTGGTCAGCGACTGGAATGACATTGACCGGCTGGTGGGCACCTTCAAGACCCACGCCGATCTGGTCCGTGCTGCGGCGGCCAGCGTCAACGCCGGAATTGACCTGTACATGGTTCCCAACGATGTGGAGAAGTACGGGGCGGCCCTGAAAGAATCGGTAGAAGGCGGCCTGGTGTCTCAGGAGCGGCTGGACGAGGCGGCGCTGCGGATGCTGACCTTCAAGGCCCAGCTCGGCCTGATGGACGCCCGGCCTGCGGGAAGTGGCGTGATCACCGAGGGGCGGGCGCTGGCAAAACGCGCGGCGGCGGCCACCCTGACGCTGCTGGAAAACGACGGGACGCTGCCGATCAAAACAGGCCAGGTGCTGGTCACGGGTCCGGCGATGGACAGCGCGGCCATTCAACTTGGGGGTTGGAGCGTCAACTGGCAGGGCGTGGGCAAGGGCAACGTGAGCTACGTGCCGAAAGTCAGCACGCTGGCGACGGCCCTGAAAGCCTCGGCCCCAGCGGGCGTGACCGTCAGCGCCCTGCCGGACGGCAAACGCGAGGCGCTGCTACGGGCTGCAAAGACTGCTGACACCATCGTTGTGGCGCTGGGCGAGGCTCCGGCGGCTGAGAGTCAGGCGAACAATCCCGAGTTGGCGTTGCCCGCTGAGCAGGTTCAATTGCTGCGCGACCTGCTGGGAACGGGAAAACCTGTGGTGCTAGTGCTGATGGCGGGCCGTCCGATCCTGCTGCCGGAAGACCTGCAAAACCGCCTCCCGGCTTTCGTGATGGCGTACCTTCCTGGCAGCGAGGGCGGCGCAACCCTGGCCGACGCGCTGTATGGCCGCGCCGGGTTTCCGGGCCGCCTGCCGTTTACCTGGCCCGGCAGTCTGGGCGAGGTGGGCCTGACCGCAGACCGCCCCCCCGAAGGCGCAGGCGACGCACCGCTGCCGCTGTACCCGCTGGGTTTTGGGCTGGATTACACGGCTTACCGCACCAGTGACGGGCAGGCAGTCAAGACAGCGGACGGCGTGAAAGTCAGCGTCACCGTGACGAACACGGGCGAGGTGGCAGGCACAGCGACCTTGATCGTCAACGCCAGCCTGCCGCCCGCCGGGAATCTGGAAGCGGTGAAACGCCCGGTGGGGGTGGTCCGGGCTGAACTCAAGAAGGGCGAGGCCCGCACACTGAGCCTCGACATTCCAGCGGAACGGCTGGAAGCCTTCACAGGTGACGCGTTCGGGGCGGTCAGGAGTGAGGTTCTGGCGGGCCAGTACACCTTTGCAATCGGGGACGAATTGATCCGTTTCAGCCTGCCCTGAACACCCACATGACCGTTCAAGAGGAGAGGAGATACCTGTGCAACATCACACGGTCCGCCTGGGCCTCGCAGCGCTGGCCCTGAGCCTCAGCCTGACGCCCGCCCTCGCGTCCGGTCAGGCCCCCAGCCTGCGGTCCCTGGCCAGCGCGCGGGGCCTGCTGCTGGGCGGGGCCATCAGCGGCGAGCTGTTCAACACCGACAACCCGGACGAGGCCGCCACAGTCAACCGCGAGTACAACGCGGTGGTGGCCGAGAATGCCATAAAGATGCGGGCGATTGCCAACTCGCCGGACCCCGGCAATTATCTGTTCGCCACCGCCGACGCGATGGTGGCCTCCGCGCAGAAGAACGGCCAGACGGTACGCGGCCATACCCTGGTCTGGCACGACAGCGCCCCGGCCTGGGTGTACGAGATCAAGGAAAAGGCCGCCATGCGCGCGGCCATGACGCAGTACATCACCACCGTGGTCAAGCACTTTGGCGACAGGATCAATGTCTGGGACGTGGTGAACGAGGCCATTTCAGACGGGCCGGGGAACCCGCTGCGGAACAACAACCCCTTTACGGTGGCGGGGCCGGACTTTATCGCGCTGGCCTTCCGCACGGCGCACGCGGCCAATCCGGCGGCCAGACTGTATTACAACGACTACAACGTGGAGGGGCTGAACGGCAAGAGCGATGCCATGTATGCCCTGGTCATAGGACTGCTGGCCGATGGCGTCCCGATTGATGGCGTCGGCTTTCAGGGGCACATAGACATCAATTTTTCAGTCAAAGATTCAGGCATGCAGGCCAACTTGCAGCGTTCAGTACCGGACAACTTGAGTTCAGGCGGTGCTGAGCGCAGGAAAAGGGTGACTCAGGAGGCCAAAGTAGGCTTCGGCCTGTGGGCGATCCCATCTCAGCGCTCTCGCCAGATATTGCCAGCCATACTGGTACACGCTTGTTGCGCGGCGACCATGAGCCTTGATCAGAATCGGTTTGCACGCGTTCATCCAGACGCCCACCCTCAAACAGCACACCCAGGCCAGCGTGACCAGTCCAAATAACCGCTCCAGTCGGTCAGCGTGGGTCACCGCTGACCGTTCCAGGTCGAAG